>CAZZLY010000019.1:22523-43735 GCA_964655175.1 uncultured bacterium | reverse complement strand
GTCGCGTCAGTTGAGGATCTGCGGCGACAGCCGGCCGAGCTCGATGCGGGCCTGGCCCTGCACCGTGGACTCGGGGAACTCGTCGAGGATGCGCTGCAGACGCTTCTTGGCCTCGTCGTTCTTACCCGCGGCCATGAGGCTGCGGGCCGACGCGAACAGCAGCTCGCCGCTCGACTCGCGATCGAACACACCGATCAGCTGGTCGAACTGCTTGGCGGCCTCCTCGTGCTGGCCGTTGCTCTCGAGCGCGTAGCCGAGGCTGCGACGAACGCCGGCGGCGACCACACCGCTCGACTTCTTGCCCAGGTAGGCCTGGTAGTCCGCGATCGCGTCCTTCCAGTTGCCGCGCCAGAACGCATCGTCACCGGCGATGCGGAGCGCATCGATGCCGCTCGGCGTTCCGGGATAGGCCTTGCTGACCTCCTGCGCGATCGTCCGCGAGCGGTCGTAGTCGGCGCGCCAGAACAGCTCGTTGGCCTGCGCCAGCTTCTCGGAGGCGGCGTTCTCCTGCTTCGCCTGACCCTGCATCCAGTACCAGCCACCGACACCGGCGGCGGCGGCCACGAGCACGCCGATCAGGATGACCTGACCGAACTGCGCGGCGAAGCCCTGGACCTTGTCGACCAGTTCGGCGCCCGGGTCCTGCATGACCGACGACTTCTGCGTTTCCTGCGACAAGGCGAGCCTCCGTGAACGATGTCAGGCCGGACCGGGACGGCCCCGATCCCCTGCATAAGAGCTGGGAAAGATTACGGTTCCGCGCGTCCGAGCGTCAAGCGGGGGGGCACGCGGGGCAGCATGCGGTGCCGTGCGCGCGCACCAGCATCTCGGCGGGTGCACCACAGGTCGGGCACGCCGGTAACGCCGGGCGACCGCGGGCCACGTCCACGGCCGCCTTGAGCTTGAGGTGCACGGCGCCCGAGCGCAGCTCCTGCTCGAGCGTCGCCACCGGCCACGACCACTCCTCGATGCCCCACAGGCGCACCTCGGTGCGCATGGCCCAGCGCTGGCGCACCTCGGCGGCGCGGCGCTCCCACTCCAGCTTGAGCGAGGTCGCGTCGCCGTGCTCGAGCTCGTGCTCGTCGTGGCCCGCGCGCCGACGCTGCCGCTCCTCCTCCTCCTCGATGCGCGCCGAGAAGAACGCGCCCAGACGATCCAGCTCGTCGTCGCGCAGTCGCCCGACCGAGACCGCCCACTCCCGCTCGCGCTCCTCGGCGAGCTCCTCGAGCGTCTGCCGCGCGCTCTGCAGCCAGCGCTCGCGCACCTCGGGCTCGAGCTCCTCGGGCAGCTGGTAGAGCCCCTCGCGCGGGCGCACGTCGGTGACCTGGGCGGCCTGCACACGCTCGAGCACCTCGCCGCCCTCGCCGACCAGCACCACCCACTGCTCCTGCCACGGCAGCCCACCCCAGCGCGTGATCACGGCGTGGAACGCGACGCGGCGCTCGTAGTGCACGGGGCCCAGACGCGGCGGTCCCCAAGTGAGCCCACGCACGCGACACACGCTCGCGAACCCGTCGTCGGGCGCACCCGGGACGCGCGCGAGCGCCGTGCGCCGCGTGAACAGCGGTTCGGCGAGCGCGGCCTCGAGGATGCGACGGCCGGCGTTGCTGCCGGGCGCGATGAACCACGCGCCGCGGGGCACGGTGGGGCGCGACGGATCGAACACCATGCGCACCCGCTGGCGGCGCCAGCGCTTCTGCAGTTCGGGCGAGAGCTCGACCTCCCAATCGCCGCGTGGGGCCTGCTCGACCTTGCAGTCGTGCGTCTCGAGCCAGCGCCCCACGAAGCGGCGCCATTCGGGCGACTCGGCCGCGGTCTCGCCGTGCGGGACCTGCACGACGGCGGCGGTCTTGGCCGACGCCTTGCCATTGGCCTTCGCGGTCACGCGGGCCGCGCTCGACTTCGGACGGGCCGCGCTCATGGCCGCTCCTCGTCGTGTTCGCCGGCGCCGTGGAACAGCATGCTCTGGTCGTCGCGCTGCTGCTGGTACAGGCGATGCGCCGTGAGCAGGTGCTGCGCCAGTTCGGTGAAGCGCTTCTTGCGACCGCTCGGGGACTGGCCCTCGGTCCAGCGCCGGAACACCTCGTCCTCGAACGAGCCGTGCGGCTGCCACGTGCCGAGGATCTCCTCCATCTCACCCACGACCAGTTCGAACATGCGGATCTTGCGCTCGAGGATCTCGAGCACGTAGGACTCGAGCGTGCCGCGGCTCGCCAGGTTCACGACGCGCACGGGATGCTCCTGCCCCAGGCGATGCACGCGACCGATGCGCTGTTCGAGGCGCATGGGGTTCCACGGCAGGTCGTAGTTGATGACGATGCGCGCGAACTGCAGATTGCGGCCCTCGCCGCCGGCCTCGGTGCTCACGAGCACCTGTTCGTGGTGCCGGAACTGCTCGAGCGCCTCCTCCTTCTCGCGCCACCCCATCTCGCCGTGGAACTCGACCACGCCCAGCCCCGCCGCGCGCAGCGCCTGCACGACCTCGTCCTGCGTGGCGCGGAACTGCGTGAACACGATCGCCTTCTCGCCCTTGAGCTTCTCGATCGTGCGCACGAGCGAACGCACCTTGCTCGCGCCCTCGGACAGCGCCTGCGCCCGGTCGGCGAACGCGCGCACGCGCTTGGGGTCGAGCCCGTCGGGGTGCGACGCCAGCTTGCGCAGCGTGCCGGCGGCGGCGCTCCACGACGAGCCCATCTCCTTCTGCAGCACCATGAGCGTGAAGTAGTGCGGGCGCCCCGGCTGGCCGTGGTCGTCGTGCACCGCATCGGCCACGAAGTCGCTCACCTGCGCGTACAACTGGCGCTCGGCGGCGGTCTGCGGCACCCACACGGTCTCGACCTTGCGTGGTGCGAACGTGAGCTGCGTGTCGGACCGTCGGGTGCGGATCATGACGCTCTTGAGCAGGCGCCGCAGGCGCGGCGTGTTGCGCGGCGTGCGCTTGTCGTGGCCGGACAGGAAGTCGCGCTTGAACTGCGAGAACGTCCCCACGGTGCCCGGACGCACCAGCGTGACGAGGTTGTACAACTCGCGCAGGTCGTTCTGCACCGGCGTCGCGGTGAGCAGCAGCAGGTAGCGCGGGTTGAGGTCGTTGAGGAACTTCCAGCCCAGCGTGAGGTGGTTGCGCAGACGATGCGCCTCGTCGCACACGACCATGTCGTAGTCGGCACCGCGAACGCGCTTGCGATGGCGCTCGTGGCGCGCGGTCTCGAGCGACGAGATCACGAACGGATGCCGGCCCCACTGGCCGGACGGGCCGCGCGAGACCACGAAGTCGAGCTCGAACTTCTCCCACAGCTCGGCGCGCCACTGCTCGCACAGCGACGCCGGCACGAGCACGAGCGCGGTGCGCACCGCACCGCGCTGGATGTACTCCTTGAGCACGATGCCGGCCTCGATGGTCTTGCCCAGCCCCACCTCGTCGGCCAGGATGCCGCGCCCGCCGAAGTCGCGCAGCACCTTGAGGCACGCGGCCTCCTGATGCGGGAAGCGTTCCACGCCACGCAGCGAGTCCACCGACACCAGACGATCGGCGCTGGCCCAGCCGGCCCACGCTTCGGCATCGGCGCGCAGGTCGAACAGCGCCTGCGGCTTCACGTCGTGCTCGAGCCAGTGGCGCAGCAGTTCGTCGCCCTGCGGATGCCAGTGCCGCCGACCGTGCGGCACGGGCCGCGTCAGCGCGACCGGGGCGTCGTCCTCGTCCCCCGCCGGCTCGTCGGCGACCTCGGGGACCGCGACCGCGGCGTTCGGGTCGGCGTCCACGATCGTCCAGTCGCGCAGCGCCGACAGTCGGCGCAGGTCGCCGTCGAACACGACCTCGAGCACCTCGCGACCGCGATCGGTGTGCACCTCGACGATCAGCCCCTCGCCGAAGACGGGGTGCTGGAGTCGCTGGCCGATGCGATAGCGCGGCTCGCTCACGTCCACAGTGGGAACTCCTCTCCCTTCTGGGGGACGTGCACGGTGGCACCGATGCGCGTGCGCAGCAGACCGGCCAGCGTCTCGGCGGGCTCGGGTTCGCCGTGCACCAGGAAGATCGTGCGCGGCGCGGGGTTCAGGCGCGACACCCAGTCGAGGATCTCGCGCTGATCGGCGTGGGCGCTGAAGCCGTCGAGCGCGGCGATCTCGGCGCGCACCTCGACGGGCTCGCCGAACACGTTGACCGTGGCCGCCCCCTCGCGCAGTCGCCGCCCCAGCGTGCCCTCGCCCTGATACCCCACGAACAGGATCGTGTTGCGCGGGTTCACGAGCGCGTGCTGCAGGTGGTGCAGCACGCGGCCGCCCTCGCACATGCCCGAGGCGGAGATCAGGATGCACGGCTCGTGCACCGTGTTGAGGCTGCGCGACTCCTCGACCGTGGTCACGTAGCGCAGACGATGGAAGCCGAACGGCGCACCGGCCTCCTCGCGGAAGCGCTGCAGCGTGGGCTCGTCGAAGCACTCGGGATGACGGCGGAACACCGCGGTGGCCTCGCGCGCCATGGGGCTGTCCACGAACATGGGCACCTCGGGGATCGCGCCGCGCTCCATGAGGCCGTGCAGCACCGCGACGAGTTCCTGCGTGCGCCCCACCGCGAACGCCGGCACCACGAGCCGTCCGCCACGCTCCACCGTGCGCCGCACGGCGTCCACCAGTTGCATCTCGGTGTGCGCGTCGTCGGCGTGCAGCCGATCGCCGTAGGTGCTCTCGAGCACGAGCGCGTCGGGCCCCGGCGGCACCTCGGGGTCGCGCAGGATGGCGCGCCCGGGACGCCCCAGATCGCCGCCCATGAGCAATCGGAACGACCGGCCGTTCTGGTCGAAGGTGAACGTGGTCATCGCCGAGCCCAGGATGTGCCCGGCGTCGTGCCACGTGGCGGTCACCCCGGGGAACAGGTCGAACGACTTGCCGTAGCCGTGCGTGTGGAACCGCTCCAGCGTGCGGGTCACGTCGTCGAGCGTGTACAGCGGCTTGCGCAGCGGCCGGCTGCGGCGATGCCGATTGACGTGCTCGACGTCGCGCTCCATGAGGTGCGCGCTGTCGGGCAGCATGACGCGCGCCAGATCGGCGCTCGCGTTCGTCAGATGGATGGGCCCGCGGAAGCCCTGCGCGACCAGCGTCGGCAGATTGCCCGTGTGATCGAGGTGCGCGTGCGAGACCACGACCGCGTCGAGCCGCTTGGGGTCGAAGCGGAACGTGCGGTTGATCGCGTCCGCCTCGTCACGACGTCCCTGGTACAACCCGCAGTCGTAGAGCCAGCTCCACTCCCCGTACGACAGGAGATGGCGGGAGCCGGTCACCGTGCGGGCGGCGCCGTGGAACGCGATGCGGAGCGGACGGGTCATGGGGCCTCTCAGTACGCCGCGTAGAAGATCATGCCGGTGTGCAGCTGGACGTCGTGGTTCACCGTGCCGTCGTGGAAGATGGCCATGTAGCGGAAGCCCGTGTCCCACGCCCAGCTGCGCCAGACGAACCGCTCGATGCCGGCGCCCGCGCTCAGGTAGACGCCGTCGCCCGCGATCGGGAACTGCGTCTCGCCATTCGTGAGCCGCGCCGAGGTCTGCACCAGACCGAAGCCGGCGGTGAGCAGCTTGGTCGTCGTGGAGCGCGTATCGAAGAGCTGCGAGAACTCGACGCCCGCGGTGTTGAAGCGCAGCTGCTTGCGCAGCACCGCCGGCGCATCGGTGAGCGAATCGAACGCACCGGCCTCGCCACTCGGGTCGCGCGCGGCCAGACGCTGCATGTCGAACACGAGCCCCATGGCGCGCTCGAAGCGCATCCGGTAACGCAGGTTCACCTTGATGCCGCCACCGGTGCCGAACTCCTTGCCGTAGTCCCCTGCGGACAGCAGCGTGCCGACCTGCCCCGAGAGCCCGAGCCCGACCTGGCCCGAGCGCGGCAGCACGATCGTGCCCGCGTGGGCGGACGACAGGGGCAGGCCGCTCAGGACGAGCACCACGAGAGTGACGAACGCTGCGAGACGACGCTTCATGAGTCCTCCACGACCCCGGTCGTGTGGGCGTACCCGTCGGATGCGATCAGGCACGCGGATGGAACTGCCGGTGCACCTCGCGGAGATAGCCCCGGTCGAGGTGGGTGTAGATGGCGGTGGTACTGACATTCGCATGTCCGAGCAACTCCTGCACGACGCGCAGGTCGGCCCCGCCCTCGAGCAGATGGGTGGCGAACGAGTGCCGCAGCGCGTGCGGATGCACGCGCGCGGTCAGTTGCGCGCCGCGCGCATGACCCTGCAGCACCTTCCACCAGCCCATGCGCGACAGCGGCCCGCCGCGCGCGTTCACGAACACGTGGTCGTGCCGGACCTGCGGGGCGAGCTGCGGCCGCCCGCGCTCGAGCCACTCGCGCAGGGCGTGCTCCGCGTGCCGTCCGAACGGCACCACGCGCTGCTTGTCGCCCTTGCCCGTCACGGTGAGCGCGCGCCCGGCCAGATCGAGGTCGCGCCGCAGCAGCCCCACCAACTCGGACACGCGCAGGCCGCTGCCGTAGGCGACCTCGAGCAGCGCACGATCGCGCAGCGCGAGGGGCGCCTCCCCCTGCGGATGCGCGAGCAGCGCCTCGACGTCGCCGCGCGACAACGCGTGCGGCAGGCGACGCTCGCGACGCGGCGCGGGCAGCAGCGCCACCGGGTCGCGCTCGACGTGTCCCGTGCGCGCCAGATAGCCATGGAAGCCGCGCAGCGTGCTGCGGCGGCGACTCACCGTGGACGACGACCGGCCGCGCTGCTGCAGCACGGCGAAGTACGCGTCCACGAACGTGAGCGTGGCCTCGGCCCAACCCGCGAGTCGGTGCTGGGCCGCGAACGCGGCGTAGTCCGCCAGGTCGCGCCCGTACGCATCGAGCGTTCGCGGTGACAGCCGTCGCGCGCGGCGCAGTTCGTCGAGCCACGCGTCGATCGGCGCGACGAGCGCCGGGGCCGGGGTCGGGACGGTCGCGGACGCGGTCACGCGGCACCCTCCCCACGGCCGGCCAGCCCATCGGCCACCAGACGCGCGATGGCGAGCGGCACGCGCGCGCGCTCGACCATCTGCTCGGGGGTCGCCTCGCGCAGCGCGTCCACCGAACCGAACGCCTTGAGCAGCGCGGCGCGGCGCATGGGCCCCACGCCCGCGATGCGGTCGAGCACGCTGCCGATGCGCGCCCGCGATCGCAGCTTGCGGTGATAGTCCAGGCCGAACCGGTGCGCCTCGTCGCGCAGACGCTGCAGCGCGCGCAGCGCCTCGGAGCGTCGCGCCAGTCGCAGGTCGGGCAGCCCCTCGCGCACGATCAGCTCCTCGCGCTTGGCGAGTCCGATGAGGGCGACGGGCCGTGTCGCGACCTTGTCGAGCGAGACGCGCGCGGCGTGCACCTGACCCGCACCGCCGTCGATCACCACCAGGTCGGGACGCGGGATCTCGCCCGACTCGACGCGCGTCCAATAGCGTTCGACCGCCTCGCCGATCATGGCGAAGTCGTCGGGCCCCGGGCGGCGCATGCGCATGCGGCGATACAGCGACTTGCGCGCGACGCCGTCCTCGGCGGCGACCACAGCGGCCACCGCCTGATCCCCGCCGAAGTTCGAGATGTCGAAGCACACCATGCGATGCGGCGGCGCGGGCAGCGCGAGCTCGCGCTGCAGGCCGATGACCGCCTCGGACATGCGGGCGCGGCGTCCGGCGGCGCGCGCGGCGATCTGCTCGAGCGCGGCGACCGCGTTGCGCTCGGCCATCTCGACCATGCGGCGGGCGCGCCCGCGCACCGGCGCGGCCAGTTCCACGGTGCGTTCGGCCCGCGCCGACAGTGCACCGGCCAGCGCCTCGTGGCCCTCCGGGCGCGTGCTCACGAGCACGCGGCGCGGCAGGTCGGTGCGCGCCAACGCGTGCTGCGTCACCCAGATCTCGAGCAGTTCGGCGTCGCGGCTGCCACCGGCGCGCTCGATGAGGCGCGTCTCCTTGCCGATGACGCGTCCCTCGCGCACGAACAGCGTCGCGATGGCCGCGTGGTCCCCGCTGCGCGCGAACCCGAGCACGTCGGTGTCGCGCGGGTCCGAGGTGACGACCGACTGCGGCACGCGCGCGCGCTCGAGCAGTTCGATCTGATCGCGCCGCTGCGCCGCGACCTCGTAGCGTCGCTCCTCGGCGGCCCGTGTCATGTCGGCGCGCAGTCGCCCCAGCAGTTCGTCGTTGCGCCCCGACAGCAGCAGCACGAGGTCGTCCACCATGCGCATGTAGGCGGTGCGATCGACGCGGGCACGCGTGTAGCACGGCCCCACGCAGCGCTTGATGTGGTAGTACAGGCAGGGTCGGTTCTGACGCCGGTGCTCCTCGAAGTCGCGACAGGTGCGCAGCGGGAACAGCCGCTTGAGGTCGCGCAGCGTGCGGCGCAGCGACTTCACGTCGGTGAACGGCCCCACGTACCGCGAACCGTCGTCCTGCACGCGGCGCGTGATGGACAACCGCGGCCACTCCTCGCGCACCGAGATGCGGACGAACGGGAAGCTCTTGTCGTCCTTGAGCAGGATGTTGTAGTGCGGTCGGTGCTGCCGGATGAGCGTGGACTCCAGCAGCAGCGCCTCGACCTCGGACCCGGTCAGGATCGTGTCCACGTCGGCGGCGCGCTCGCGCATCTCGTCCATCTGGGGACGCTGCGGGTCGTGCGTGAGGTAGCTGCGCACGCGGGAGGCCAGATTGACCGCCTTGCCCACGTACAGCACCTCGCCCCGGGGGTCCTTGAACAGATAGACCCCGGGCCGCGCGGGCAGCGTGGCGATCTTCTCGCTGAGATGGCTCAACGGACCTCCAGGGGGCCTGCGTAGGGACCCCGAAGACCGCAGATTACCCCCCCGGGCCGCCAGCCCACAATGCCCGGTTCCGGCCCCCCTTGACCCCCGGGGGCGCGAGGCCTTATCTTCCCCCGGCTCAGCAAGCAGCCCGAATCCCTTTCCGGAGGCACTCATGCCGCATCACAAGTCCGCTGAAAAGCGCGTCGGCACCAACGAGGTGCGTCGCCAGCGGAACATCGCCGCCACGACCCGTATGCGTAACGCGCTCAAGGCCGTCCGTTCGGCCACCACGCGCGCCGCGGGTGAGGCCGCGCTCAAGAACACGATCTCGATCCTGGACCGCACCGCCCAGAAGGGCGTGATCAAGCGCGAGACCGCGAGCCGTCAGAAGTCGCGCCTCTCGAAGTTCGTCCAGACCCTGCCCGCCTGATCGAGCTCCGCCCCGCTCCCCTCCCTCGGAGGGTGAGGCGGGCCTCGGAAGTCACGGCCGCCGACGCACTCGCGTCGGCGGCCGATTCCTTTGCGTCCGCGGTTCGCGGCCGCGGGGCGTGCCCACGGGGTCAGTGGCCTGCGCGCAGCACGTCCTCCAGCGTCCACAGGCCGGCCTTGGCGCCCGCCACGAACCGCGCGGCGGCGACGGCGCCATGCGCGAACGCGGCGCGGTCCTGCGCGACGTGGCGCAGTTCCAGCCATTCGCCCTCGCCCGCCAGCAGCACCTGGTGGTCGCCCACCCACGTCCCACCGCGGACGGCGTGCACGCCCAGCTCCCCGGCCGGACGCGGTCCCACGATCCCCTCGCGACCGTGACGCACCGCCTCGGGCGGCAGGCCGCGCGCCGCGCGGATGTCGGCCGCCAGCGTCACGGCGGTCCCCGACGGACTGTCCTTCTTGAGCCGATGGTGCCGCTCGACGATCTCGACGTCCCACGACGCGGGCACGGCGGCGAGCGCGGCCTTGAGCGCGACACGCAGTGCCGCCACGCCGAGGCTGAAGTTGTTCGCGCGCAGCACCGCGACACGCTGGGCGGCCGCCGCGAGCGCCTGCTCGTCGGCGGGCCCGAGCCCGGTCGAACCGGTCACGAGCCCGGCGCCCTGCGCCGCGCACACCGTGGCGGCGTGCCGCGCGCCCTCGGGACCGCTGAAATCCACGACGACGTCCCCCGCGCGCACGACCGCGGCGAGGTCGTGGCTCAGCGGCACGCCGTCCACGTCGGAGATGTCCGGGCGATCGACGCACGCGGCGACCTCGAGTCCCTCGACGCCGCACGCGGCGGCGGCCACCGCGCGCCCCATGCGACCGGCCGCGCCGTTCAGGATGAGGCGGATCATGCGCGCGCCGCCGCCCCGGTGAGCGTCACGCCCACCGCACGCGCGGCCTCGAGCACCGCCTTCTCGGTCGCGGGCTCGATGGGCACGAGCGGCAACCGCAGTTCGTTGGCGAGGATCCCCATCTCGGCGAGCAGGTACTTGATCGGGCCCGGATTCGACTCGAGGAACGCGGCGCGGAAGATCGGCATGAGCTTCTGGTGCACCGCGAGCGCCTCGGCGTGCTTGCCGGCCCGCGCGAGATCGATGAGCTGACGCATCTCGCGCGGCACCGCGTGGCCGACCACCGAGATGATGCCCTCGCCGCCCACGGCGACGCACGGCAGCGTGAGCGAATCGTCGCCCGAGATGAGCGTGAGCTTGGTCTTGGTCTTGACCTGCGCCATCTGGTCGAGGTTCCCCGACGCCTCCTTGACCGCCTTGATGTTGGGCAGGTCGTGCACCATCGCCAGGACGTCGGGCGTCGTGTTGGTGCCCGTGCGGCCCGGCACGTTGTACAGGATCACGGGCAGCTTCGTGCTCGAGGCGACCGCGGCGAAGTGCGCGGCCTGACCCTTGGGCGTGGGCTTGTTGTAGAACGGCGTGACGACCATGGCGCCGTCGAGGCCGATCTCCTCGGCCATGCGCGTGAGCACGATCGAATCGGCGGTGCTGTTGGTGCCCGTACCGGCCACGATCCAGCAGCGGCCCTTGGCGCGCTCCTTCACGAACCGCCACAGGTCGCGGCGTTCCTCGACCGTGCAGGTCGCGGCCTCACCCGTCGAACCCGAGACGACGAGGCCGTGCACGCCGCCGTCGATCAGGTGATCCACCAGACGCGCGGTCGCGTCGCGATCCACCTCGCCCCCGCGGAACGGGGTCACCATCGCCACCGACAGACCTTCGAACATGGACTCCTCCTCGCGGACGCCTCGCGCGCCGCCGTGTCAGGGCTCCTGCCACTCCCCGTCGAACACCTTCACTGCCGGACCCACGAGCGTCACGTCGTGGCCGTCCGCGAGCGCCTCGGCCTCGATCACCAGATCGTCGCCGCCCGCGGTGCGGATCGTCACCGGGGGCGCAAGCCCCGCCTCGACCATCGCCCACAGCGCGCTCGCGATGGCCCCGCTGCCACAGGCCAGTGTCTCACCTTCGACGCCGCGTTCCCACGTGCGCATCGCGACGCGGCCGTTCGCGAGGCGCTCGACGTAGTCCACGTTGGCGCCCTCGGGCCCGAGCGCGGGGTGCGCGCGAAGCACCGGCGACCACGCCGCGAACGGGATCGCGCCCAGTCCCTCGACGGGCAGCACCAGATGCGGCACCCCGGCGACCACGTGCCGACCGGTGAACGCACGGCCCGCCGCCTCGAGCGTGATCGAACGCCCCACCGCCACCGCGCCGAAGTGCAGCGCGATGAGCCCGCCCGGGCGCGGCTCGGCCGACTTGGGGCCGGCGTCGGTCGCGAACCGCACGCGCCCCCCCGAACCCAGGCCGCGCGACAGGGCGAACCGCGCCAGACAGCGCGCGCCGTTGCCGCAGAACGTGGCACGGCCGCCATCGGAGTTGTGATAGCGCATCGCGAAGTCGTGCTCGGACGAGGCCTCCAGCAACAACACGCCGTCGGCGCCGATGCCGCGACGGCGATCGCACAGACGCGCGAACAACGCGTCGGCATCGTCGGGCAGGAACGGCGTGCGATGGTCGATCACCACGAAGTCGTTGCCCGCGCCGTGCATCTTGGTGAACGGCAGCCTCATGGCGTGCGCTCCACGGGTCGCGGCCGCACCAGCACGAGCGGATCGAGCTGCACGCTGCCGCCCGGCGTGACGACCACCTCGACCTCGTCGCTCGCGGGTTCCTCGTCGCGCTTCCAGATCTTGTTGCGGTCGAAGTCGCGGAACGCACGCACGCGATAACGACCCGGATCCCAACCGAAGTCGTAACCGCCGGCGGTGGCGACCTCGTACAGGATGCGCCGCGTCGTGTCGCTCAGAGACTGCGTGAGCAGGCGCAGCGAGCCCCGTTCGTCACCGAGCGTGTCGAGCACGGTGCCCTTCACACGGCCGGGCGCGCGCGGGTTGGTCACGCGCAACTGCAGCCCCATGGCGAGGGCGCGGCCGTCGGACAGCGCGATCACGGTGTCGGCGGGCGCGAGCAGATCGGTCTCGGGCTCGTACGAGTGATTGTGGTTGAGGTCGGCGAACGCCCACAGGCGGTAGCGCCCCGGCACGTCGAGTCCGGTGACGCGGAACCGCCCGGTCTCACCGGCGACCGCGACGGCATCGAAGTCGCGCCCGGTGCTGTCCGGCGCGATCGTGTCCGGATAGCACCACAGGTACGTGCCGGCGGCGGTGAAGCCCGTCGCGATCACCTCGCCGTCGATCACGCCGGGCGGGAAGTGCAGCGCGGTGGTGAACGGCACGGCGCGCCCCTCGCGCAGGCGATTGCCGTGCAGGTCGCGCGCATCGGTGCCCACGAACACGGTGTAGGTCTGCTCGGGACGCAGCGGCGCGGCGGGCACCAGCTGCACGCGGCGGCCACTGACGCGCCTCGCCTTGAAGTCGATGCGCGGCGCGACCTCGAGGGCGGCGAGCGTCGTGCGCGGATCCATGCCCTCGCTGAACTCGAGCGTGATCGTCCCCGTGGGATCGACCGCGGTCGAACCCGAGTCCGGGATCGCGGTCACGAGCACCGGCGGCGCCAGATCGGGCGGGCCGCCCGAGGGCGGCATCTTGCGCGCACAGCCCGTCACCGCCACGAGTAACGCGGCGGCCACGAGCGCGGCTCGACGGGCCTCACGCACGGGGATGCGCCTGGGCGTAGGCCTGCTGCAGTCGCGTGCGCGAGACGTGCGTGTAGATCTGGGTGCTCGACAGCGAGGCGTGCCCCAGCAACTCTTGAATCGCGCGCAGGTCGGCGCCCGAGTCGAGCAGATGACTGGCGAACGAATGCCGCAGCGCGTGCGGCGTCACGCCCAGTCCCCCGGCCACCCCCGCGAGCCGGCTTCGCACCAGGCGCTGCACGGTGCGCGGCGACAGCGGCGACACGCGTGCGCCGGCACGGGCGCGCCCCGCGAACAGCGGCTCGGTGCGCGGGCCTTCCGAACGGCCCTCGTGCGCCAGATAACGATCGAGGGCGGCCATGGCGCGCTCGCCCACGGGCGTGACGCGCTCCTTGCGCCCCTTGCCGCGCACACGCACAAGCCGTGCTCCGCGGTCGAGGTCGCCACGGACGAGTCCCACGAGCTCCGAGAGTCGCAGCCCCGACGAATAGGTGAGTTCGAGCAGCGCCAGATCGCGCGCGGCCGCCGGATCGGGGTCGCTCGCCAGACGGTCGAGAGCATCGTTGAGATCGAGGCGCGGCAGCGTGCGCGGCAGACGCTTGGGCAGCCGCGGGAACGGCAGGCCGCGCGCCGGGTCGGTCGCGAGCACGCCCCGCCGCACGCAGAAGCGACCGAAGCTGCGCCACGCCGCCAGCGCGCGCGCCGTGCTCGAGGCCGCGTGACCGGTGCGGAACAGGTCGCGCATCGCGCGCTCGAGCAGCGGCTGATCCCAGAGCGCGACCGGGAACGGACGGCCCTCGCCCACCGCGAGATCCATGACGCGCACCAGATCGCGCCGGTACGCCGCGAGCGTGTGCGGCGAGACGCGGCGCGCCGACTTCAGTTCGGAGAGGAACGCCTCGAGCGTCTCACGCACTCGGCGGCTCGGCCGCGACCTTCGCACGACACTTCGGGCAGCTCAGGTAACTCCCCGCCTTGGTCACCTTCTCGACCATCAGCGGCGAATCCCCGTTGGGGCAGGCCACGGACACCGGCTTGTCCCAGAGCGCGAAGTCGCACTCCGGCCACTTGGTGCAGGAATAGAAGATCTTGCCCTTCCGGCTCTTCTTCTCGGCCATCTCGCCCTTGCCGCACTGCGGGCACGGCACGCCGAGCGTGAACGGCTTGGTGAACTTGCAGTCGGGTCGACGCTCGCAGTGGATGTAGCGCCCGTAGGGGCCCTGACGCGCCACGAGCCCGGCGCCGCACGACTCGCACGTCCCCTCGACGGGCACGGGCAGTTCCGACTGATCGAGCGGCTGCGTGTGCTTGCACTCGGGATAACCCGGGCAGGCCAGGAACGCGCCGTTGCGACCGAACTTCTTCACCAGATGGTGCTGGCCGCAGGACGGACAGACGATGTCCGTCTTCTGCATGAGCGACTTCTTGATCTCGCTCGTCTTCTTCTTGACCTTGTCGAGGTCGGCCGAGAGCGGGTTCCACAGGTCACCCACGACCTGCTGCCACTCGCGCTTGCCCTCCTCGACCTCGTCGAGCTCGGACTCCATGCCGGCGGTGAACTCGACGTTGAAGACGTCGGGGAAATGCTCCACGAGCAGTCCGGTCACGAGCATGCCGAGGTCGGTGGGCTTGAGCGAACGGCCCTCGCGCTCGATGTAGTCGCGCTTGGTGATCGTCGAGACGATCGTCGCGTACGTGCTCGGGCGACCGATGTTCTCCTCTTCGAGCGCCTTCACGAGCGAGGCGTCCGTGTAGCGCGCCGGCGGCTGCGTGAAGTGCTGCTCGGGGCGCACCGAAGAGGCGGGCTCGCCGTCCTCGGCGGGCTTGGCGAGCGCTTCCGAGGCGACGGTCAGCGCCCAACCCTGCTTCAGGTCGGGCAGGCCACCCTCCTCCGCCTCGTCGTCCTCGTCGCGGCCGTACACCTTGAGCCAGCCCGGGAAGCGCAGCACGCTGCCCGAGGCGCGCAGGCCCAGACGACCGGCCTCGATGTCCACCGCGGTCTGGTCGAACTCGGCGGGCGTCGCCTGCGAGGCGACCGCACGCTTCCAGATCAGGTCGTAGAGCTTGAACTGCTCCTCGGTGAGGTACGGCCGCACCGAGGCGGGCGTGCGCTCGATCGAGGTCGGGCGGATGGCCTCGTGGGCCTCCTGCGCGCCCTTCTTGCTCTTGAACAGGTTGGGCTTCTCGGGCACGAACGCGTCGCCGTACTCCTTGGCGAGCCAGCCGCGGATCTCGGCGAGCGCCTCGTTCGAGAGCCGCGGCGCGTCGGTACGCATGTACGTGATGAGACCGACGCTGCCCTGCCCCTTGATCTCCATACCTTCGTAGAGCTTCTGCGCCACCTGCATGGTGCGCTGGCTCGTGAAGCCGTAGCGGTTGCTCGCCGCCTGCTGCAGCGTGCTGGTGATGAACGGCGGCACCGCGCCCTTCTTCTTGGGCTTGACCTCGATGCCGGCGATGCGCGCGGCGGACGCGAGCAGTTCGGCCCCGAGCTCGGCCGCGCGTTGCCCCGCCGTGTCGCCGCGCAGCTGACCGCTGTCCAGCTTGTCCTCGCCCACGCGCACGAGGCGCGCGGTGAAGCGCTCCCCCTCGGGCGTGGCGTAGTCCACCTCGATCGTCCAGTACTCCTCGGGGACGAACGCACGGATGAGCGCCTCGCGATCGCAGATCAGGCGCAGCGCCACGCTCTGCACGCGACCGGCCGAGAGGCCGTACTTGACCACCGTCCACACGAACGGGCTGACCTTGTAGCCCACGAGCCGGTCCAGCACGCGCCGGGCCTGCTGCGCGTTGACCAGGTTCATGTCGAGGTCGCGCGGATGCTGCATCGCCTCGGTGACGGCGCGCTGCGTGATCTCGTTGAAGGTCAGGCGGCGCATGGGCGTGTCGATGCCCTTGAGCACCATCGCCAGATGCCATGCGATCGCCTCGCCCTCGCGGTCGGGATCGGGCGCCAGATAGATGTTGGCGGCCTTGCGCGCCGCGACGCGGATCTTGGCGAGCGCCTGGTTCTTGCCGCGGATGGGCTCGTACTCGGGCTCGAAGTTCTTGTCCAGGTCCACGCCCAGCTTGCTCTTGGGCAGGTCCATGACGTGACCGTTCGACGCGAGCACCATGAAGTCCTTGCCCAGGAACTTCGTCAGGGTCTTGGACTTGGTGGGCGACTCGACGATGACGAGGTTCTTGCCCGCCGCCTTGTCGCCGACGCTCTCCTCGAGCGTCGCCTCGTCCACCTCGGGCTCGGGCGCCAGCGGCGCCTTGCCGAAGCGACCGCGCCCCTTGGGCGCCGCAGCCGCAGCGGCACGAGCGCGCGCGGGCTTGGCCGCCTTGGGCGCAGGGGCCTCTCCCGGCTCGCCGTCCGCCGCGGACTTCACGGCGCGCTTGCGCGTGGCCTTCTTCTTCGCCGCGCCCTCGGGGGCGCTGGCGTCAGTGCGCGACTTCCGGGTCGCCATAGGGGGACTCCATGAAGGGTGAGGCCTCGTCGGGATCGAGGGCCACGCGCGCCGCGACCTCGCGGGCGCGTTCGATCTCGACCGGCCGCTCGCCGAACGAGGTCAGGGCCTCCACCACGCGCTCGAACTGCTCGGCGTCGAGGGTGCCCCGGGTGCGCAGGTCCAGCAGATAACCCCACGACTCGGTCGTCAGTGACTCACGTTCTTCCGCCGAGAGCACGCGCTGCGCGTGCGGGCCGGCGCGACCGGCGAGCCATTCGGCCGGCGGCTCCAGTCGCGCGAGTCCGCGCAGACCCAGCACCGCGCCCTGCAGGTCGTCGGCCGAGAAGTCCTCGGCCTCGAGGGCCTCCGCGAGCGTCTCGAGCGCCAGATCGTCGCCGTCGAGGTACTCCTCGAGGCGCCGCGCCAGCAGTCGCAGGACGCGCAGCGCGCCGTCGGGTTCGCGCGCGCTCACGCGTCCGCCCCCGTGTCGTTGACGCCGTGGCACTTCTTGTACTTCTTGCCGCTGCCGCACGGGCACGGATCGTTGCGTCCCACACGCGGCATCGCGCGCACGGGCTGGACCGGAGCGGCGGCCCGCGGCGCGGGTGCGGCCTCGGGCTCGGCGCCGCCATCGGCCTCGACGGCCGCGGCGGCGGCCGCGCCGCCGAACGCCTCGGCTTCCGCGTGCTGCGCCACCATGCCGCGCGGGGCCTTGGGCTCGCGCGCGATCACCTCGCGTGCGGCGGCCGGCTGCACCTGGACCTGGAACAGACGCTTCACGAACTGCTCGCGGACCTCGTGCATCATGGTCTCGAACAGCGTGAACGCCTCCTTCTTGTACTGCACGAGCGGGTCCTTCTGCCCGTAGGCCTGCAGCCCGATGCCACCCTTGAGGTAGTCGAGTTCGTGCAGGTGCTCGCGCCAGTGCTCGTCCACGGTGAACAGGTAGACGTGCCGCTCGAGTTCGCGCATGACCTCGGCACCGAACTGGTCCTCGCGGGCGTGGTGCGCGCTGTGCGCGAACGCGATCGCCTTGTCCTGCACCTCGGCGTACGTCTCGCCCTCGAGCTCACCGGCGGCGACCGGCGACATGCACAGATACGACAGCTCGTCGGCGAGCCCGCGCAGGTTCCACTCCTGCGCGTGCACCCCTTCGGGCAGGTAGTTCGCGACGCGCTCGGCCACGACGTCGGCCAGGTCCTCGAGCACGCGCGCCGAGATGTCGCCCGACAACAGCGCCTCGTCACGCTGCCGGTAGACCTCCTCGCGCTGCTTGTTCATGACGTTGTCGTACTCGAGCAGGTGCTTGCGGATGTCGAAGTTGTGCGCCTCGACCCGCTTCTGGGCGCGGCCGATGGCCGACGTCACCATGCCGTGCTCGATGACCTCGCCCTCCTCGACGCCCATCTTCTCCATGAGGCCCGAGATGCGCTCCGCGCCGAACAGGCGCATGAGGTCGTCCTCGAGCGACAGGTAGAAGCGCGACGAACCGGGGTCGCCCTGACGGCCGGCGCGACCGCGCAGCTGCCGGTCGATGCGGCGCGACTCGTGGCGTTCGGTGCCCAGGATGTGCAGGCCGCCCAGGTCCGCGACGCCCTCGCCCAGCTTGATGTCGGTGCCACGGCCGGCCATGTTGGTCGCGATCGTCACCGCCCCGCGCTGGCCCGCCATCGCGACGACCTCGGCCTCCTTCTGGTGGTACTTGGCGTTGAGCACGTTGTGCGGGATGCCACGGATCTTGAGGAAGCGCGACAGCAGTTCGCTCACCTCGACCGAGATCGTGCCCACGAGCACGGGCTGGCCGCGCTTCTGGCACTCGGCGATCTCGTCGATGACGGCCTTGTACTTCTCGCGCTTGGTCCGGTACACGACGTCGTTGAGATCCTGCCGCGCGATGTCCCGATGCGTCGGGATGACCGCGACGTCGAGCTTGTAGATCTCCCAGAACTCGCCGGCCTCGGTCTCGGCCGTGCCCGTCATGCCCGCCAGCTTCTCGTACATGCGGAAGAAGTTCTGCAGCGTGATCGTCGCCAGCGTCTGCGTCTCACCCTCGACCTTGACCGACTCCTTGGCCTCGAGCGCCTGATGCAGACCGTCCGAGTAACGGCGCCCCGGCATGAGGCGGCCGGTGTGCTCGTCGACGATCATGATCTTGCCGTCCTGCACGACGTACTCCACGTCCTTGTCGAACAGGGCGTACGCCTTGAGCAGGGCGTGGATCGTGTGGATGCGGCCGTTCGCGACGTTGAACGCCTGGTAGGCGCGGTCGCGCTCGGCGATGCGCGCCTCGGGCGACAGGTCCTCGCGGCCCTCGAGCTCGGCGAGCTGCGCGGTGAGGTCGGGCACCGTGAAGTGCTCGGGGTCGGACGGCGACAGGATCTGCCGGCCCTTCTCGAGCAGGTCGATGTTCCGCGACTTCTCGTCGATCGTGTAGAACATCTCGTCGTCGAGCTCGTGCATGCGCTTGTCGCGCAGGTACTCCAGCTCGACCTTGGTGATGAGCCGCTTCACCTCGGGGCGGTCCGAGTAGAGCTTGATCAGACGCTTGTGCTTGGGCGCGGCGCGCTGCACCTGCAGCAGCTTGATGCCCGCCTCCCACTCCTTCTCGCGGTCCTCGAGCAGACGCTCGCCGTC
Organism: uncultured bacterium; assembly: GCA_964655175.1. Taxonomy (GTDB): domain Bacteria; phylum Eisenbacteria; class RBG-16-71-46; order RBG-16-71-46; family RBG-16-71-46; genus JAIOPA01. The sequence continues at coordinate 24,826 of CAZZLY010000019.1, read as the reverse complement.
GGCGAGCGTGGTCGTGGCCCACTGCTGCTGGGCGCGCACGAGGCGTTCGACGAGCGGCTTCATCTCGTCGAACAGCGCGTCGCCGCGATCGTCCACCGGGCCCGAGATGATGAGCGGGGTACGGGCCTCGTCGATGAGCACCGAGTCGACCTCGTCCACGATCGCGTAATGGAACCCGCGCTGCACCCGGTACTCGGGGCGCACGGCCATGTTGTCGCGCAGGAAGTCGAAGCCGAACTCGTTGTTGGTGCCGTAGGTGATGTCGCAGGCGTACATCTCGCGCCGGCGGGCCGGGTCCATGTTGGTCTGGATGCAGCCGACCGTGAGCCCCAGGAAGCGGAAGATCTCGCCCATCCATTCGCTGTCGCGGCGGGCGAGGTAGTCGTTCACCGTGACGAGGTGGACGCCCTTGCCCGTGACCGCGTTGAGGTAGATGGGCAGGGTCGCGACCAGGGTCTTGCCCTCGCCCGTGGCCATCTCGGCGATGCGCCCCTCGTGCAGCATGATGCCGCCGATGAGCTGCACATCATAAGGAACGATCTGCCAGGTCAGCGGGATGCCGCAGACGTCCCAGGTGCGACCGCACAGGCGCTTGCAGGCCTGCTTGACGGCGGCGAACGCCTCCGGCAGCAGGTCGTCGAGCGTGTCGTCCCCCGACGCCAGTCGGGCCCGGAACTCGGCCGTCTTGGCGCGCAGGTCGTCGTCGGAGAGGGCTTCCCACTCGGAGAAGAGCCGGTTGATCTCGGCCACGAGGGGGCGGACACGGCGCACTTCGCGCTCGTGCTTGGAACCGAAGATGGCTTTCAGGAGGTTTTCCAGCATGAGTCCAGAATAGGACCAGAACCGCCGTTCCCACAAACAGGGGTCCCGGACCGCGTCGCGACGGCCCGGCCGCGACGTGCGTTGCGACCGCTTCCCTTGCGGTCGGAACGCACGTCCCTCGCGCGCGCGTGACGCGCACGTGCGCGCGCACGCGCGAGGCACGCCCCTCGCGGCGCCTCCCGCCGGGGGGAAAAGCGACGCGGCCCGATGCGTGACATCGGGCCGCGCGGGGTCGACGGGCGCGTGGAACTAGAGCTTCAGGACCTGCGTCGCTTCGGTGCCACGGGTGCTGCGGATCATCTCGAACTGGACGCGGTCGCCCTCGTGGAGGGTTCGGAAGCCATCACTCTCGATCGCGCTGAAATGAACGAAGACGTCGCTCTCCTGCTGACCTTCCGGGGTGATGAACCCATACCCCTTCGTGTCGTTGAAATACTTCACCGTTCCGTTCGCCATGGAACTCCCTCCCTGAACACCTGATGGTCGCTGGAGCCCGGACCCGAGGTCGAAGCTGCTCCTGTCGGACCCCCGGGGTCAAGGGCTTCCGATGGCTACCGGGGGCCTCCCGCCGGGGCACGGCGGCGGCTGCTCAGGCGGTCCCGCAGGGCGGCCGCGCCGACGTGGGCGGGACTCGCCGCGAGCAGGGTCGTGACCTCGGCCAGTGCCGCATCCCGCTCGCCGCGGGCCTCCAAGCCGAGCGCCAACTGGTAGCGCGCCTCGTGGAAGTCGGGGTTCAGGCACAGGGCGTCGGTGAGCGAGGCGATGCCGTCGTCCAGCTGCCCCGCCCGCAGCTCGTGGGCGCCGAGCAGGGCGTGCAGATCGGGATAACCGGGGCGCGCGGCGACCGCTCGGCGCAGCACGGCGAGGGCGCGTTCCGGCGACTCGGCGGCGACACACTCCCGCATCTCGGCGAGCCAGCCCGCGAGTTCCCGATCGTCGGTCCCGCCGACCGCATCCCGCAGCCAGGCTTCGGCGTCCGCGACGGCGTGCGAGCGCAGCCGCTCGAGCCCGGCGCGCAGGCGCTCGGCCTCGAGTTCCTCGCCCGTGAACGCGCGCAACGCCGTCATCGCGTCGGCGACGCGGCCCGCACGGGCATCGAGCATCGCGCGCTCCAACGCGGCGGCGCGGTAGCGCGGATTGATCGCGAGCGCACGGTCGAGGTCGGCGCGCGCCTCGTCGAGCGCCCCGCGGCGCGCATGCAGCACACCGCGCGTGTAACGCAGGTCGGCCCAATCCACCCACGCCAGCGCCATGTCGAGCGCACGCATCGCCAGATCGTCGTCGCCGACCGCCGCGGCCGCGTGGGCGACCTCGGCGAGCGCGGTGGCGCCCGGCTGCGGCGCGGCGGCGTGCGCGGCGTCCGCGAGCCAGGCGGCCGCGAGCGCGAACGCCTGCGCGGGCTGCCCGGCGGCGGTCAGGGCGCGGGCGGCGTCGAGGGTCTCGCGATGATCACGGGGTTCGGGGCGCATGCGGGTCTCCGG
>CAZZLY010000019.1:16987-22423 GCA_964655175.1 uncultured bacterium | reverse complement strand
CGGCGTCGAGGGTCTCGCGATGATCACGGGGTTCGGGGCGCATGCGGGTCTCCGGGAGGGCACGAAGCGTCCCCACCGTTATCGGCGGGCCCCGGGCCCGGGATGAGCCCCGCGCGCGCCCCCCATTAGAGGAGACACCGGACGTCCTACTGCCCCACCCCACCCTGCTGCTTCATGGCGTAAACCAGTTCAGCCACCGTGATGCCATTCAATCGAGCAGCATTCTCCAATAACACCTGATCGGGCGTCTCAGCCAACTTGGCTGCATCCTCGGGAGAAAGACCACGGTATTGCGAACGCATGACTTGAGCCGCCCATGCAAGGTCCTCTTGGGATGGCACGTAGTCCGCGGGAATCCGCCCTCTGCCATCCAGAGTCTCGCGGTTCTGTTCACGCACATCCCGAACCAAGTTTTTATCCAGCTGATCGGCATCGGGCCGTCCCGTCCTCGACGTGCCGCTATTGGACTCGATGCGTGTGGATTGCTCGACGGAGCTGTTGGAACAACCGTTCGAGAGAACAAGACCGATGCCGAGCATGGCACCCAAGGCCATCAACATGAGCTGCCTCTTGCCCAACATGCGCATCGCGAGCACCTCCTAGCAGAGAACCTGCCGATCAATACGGCATGGCATGACCTGCTGCACGTACCAACCCAATAGAACGTCGAAACACGCGACATCCGCAACCGCTCACCCGCTCGCCAGCAGCTTCATGGCGTAGCCGGCCGCCAGCGTGATGCCCAGATTGTCGTCGAGCGGGATCGGCAGCACCTCGACCACGGTCGCCGTGATCGCACCGGCCACGAGCACCCCGAGCGACACCCCGGCGACGACGTGCACCACCCCCGCCCACACGAGGCAGGCCACCAGACAACCCAGCGCGCCCTCGAGCGACTTGTTGAAGATCCGACGGCGCCCCCACCCCTTGCCCACCAGTGCGCCCATTGCATCGCCCAGCACGGTGAAGCCGAGGGCGGCGGCCGCGAGGGGCTGCGGGAACACCTCCACCGAGATGAGCGCGGCGAGCAGCAGGTACGTGGAGCCGAGCAGACTCATGTGCTCGTGCTCGCGGATCATCTCGCCGAAGAACTGGCGGAAGAACGTGCGCACGCGCGCCTCGTGGATGCGCAGCACGTCGAGCGCGATCGCGCCCGCGGTGAGCGCCACGAACAGCAACCGGAACTCGCGATGCGTGCGCGGCCACGGCAGCACCTCGAGCAGCAGTTCGAGCGGCAGCACGATGAACGCCAGATGCACCGCCTTGCGGCGGGCCTCGGTCAGCCACGTCGGACGACGCAGCGGTTCGAGCGGATCGGGCGTGGCCGGGTTCGTCATGTGCGCAGCCTACCAGACCCGCGCACGACTCAGGGTGCGACCGTGGGTTGGAACTCGCGATACGCCTGCCGGTAGCCCAGGATGCGCCGCACGTAGTCCTGCGTGTCGGCGTTGGCGGCCATCTCGGTGTACAGCATGCCGCCGCCGCGCGCGATGAGTTCGCGCCAGTCGGGCCGCACCTTGCCCGGGCCCGCGTTGTAGGCCGTGAGCGCCACCGGCACCTGATCGTCGAACCGGTCGAGCAGCTTGCGCAGATAGCGCGCCCCGTAGCGCAGCGCGCGGTCGGGCTCGAACATGAGCGTGTCCACCGGCAGGCTCTCGCGCAGTTCGCGCGCCATGTCCCCGGCGGTGCCCGGCAACAACTGCGCCAGACCCAGCGCGCGACTGCGCGAGACGGCGCGCGGATCGAAGCGACTCTCCTGACGCACGAGCGCCCACAGCAGCGCGTGCTCGACCCGATTCGCGTCGGCGGCGCGTGCCACCTGCGCGCGGAACGCGGGCGGGTACGCCCACGGCAACCAGCCCCACGCGACGCTGTCGGGCAGCGGCGCGAGCAACGCCCGATCGGCCGCGCGGGTGGCGGCGGCGAGGTCGCCCGCGGTGTAGGCCGCGACCGCGACCGCGCGCCACGAGTGCGAGGCGAACATGCGCTGCGGCCCGCGCGGCAGGCGCGCATCGGCGCGGTCGCGCGCGGTCACCAATCGTGCGGCGGCCTCCGGCAGCGCGAGTGGACCCGCGAGCCGCGCCAACGCGTCCCCCAACTGCGGCTCGAGCGTGTCCGCGGCCGGCGCCAGCGCCTCGGTGCGGGGCCAGCCGGGCAGGCCCAGCGTGTCGCGCGCGGCCGCCTGCAACAGGTCGAACCCCGGGCGCTCGGCGAACTCGACTCGCAGGATCGAATCGCCCTCGGCGAGGCCGCGCTGTCGCAGCACCACGCCCAACCAGAAACGCGCCCGACGATCCCGCCGCGGTCGCCAGCGGCGGATCGCGTCGTCGGGTCGGCCCGCGAGCCACTCCATGAGGCCCGCCAGCGTGCCCGCGTCGCGCACGAGGTCGCGCCCCTCGGACAGTTCGCGGCCCACGCTGTCGGCGGCCTCGAACGCGGTGGCCGCCTCGGCCCAACGACTGCGGTCCTGCGCCTCGCGCGCCGCCTCCCACCACGCGGTCATGCGCACGCGCGGCTCCTGCGCGGTGCGCGCGAGACGACGATAGGTCGCGAGCGACGAATCGGTCTGCCCGGCGTCGCGATGCGCGCGGGCGCGCTCGAGTCGCACCGCATCGCGATCGCGCGGCTCGCGCGCGTACCGCCACGCGGTGTCGCAGGCCGCGAGCGCGGTGCGCGGCCGACGCCATTCGCGCCACCAGCGCACGCGCTGCAACTCGTCCACCACGCGCTCCTCCGTCGCCGCCGAACGCGCCACCTTCTGCAGTCGCGTGAGCGCCTCGACGCGCCGACCGTTGGCCCATTCCGCTTCGGCCGCGCGCCGGGCGAGCGACGTCGGGAACGCGGTGCCGCGCCCGGCCGCCAGAGCCGTGAGCAACGTGAGCGCCTCGAGCGAGGCGGGCGTCTGCGTGGGCATGCGATCCAGCACCTCGCGCGCGAGCGCCTCGCCGCCCAGCGTGTCGCGCATCGCCAACCGCAACGGTGCCAGTCGTGCCCGCCACGCGGCCTGCTCGGCGAGCGACCAGCCCGTGTCGTCGCGCGCTTCGAGCAACCGCACCGCCCCCGCCGTGTCGCCGTGCGCGAGGCGGTAGCCCGCGCGCCGGGTGAGCGCGTCCCACCCCCACAGCGAACGCGCCAATCGGGGCGAGGCGAGCAACGTGTCGGCGGCGAGCGTGTCACCGCGTGCGACCAGCGAGTCCGCGAGCGCGGTGCGCACCGCGAGCCCCACGAGTCCCGAATCGAGCGCGGCCTCACGCCACGCGGCGAGCGGTGCGCGCTCGCGCGGCACACCGTCGAGCGCCGCCCCGGCCCACACCACGCCGGACGGGGTGACGCGCACGACGGGACCCGCGTTCGCGACGGTCGCGCACGCCGCCGTGAGCACCACGCACGAGGCGAACCCACGCAGCAACGACTTGGCGCGCGGGCTCACTCCCATTCGATCGTGGCCGGCGGCTTGCTCGTGACGTCGTACACCACGCGATTGACGCCGCGCACCTCGTTGGCGATGCGGCTCGCGGTGCGCCCCAGCAGCTCGTGCGGCAGGCGCGTCCAGTCGGCGGTCATGCCGTCGACCGAGTTCACCGCGCGCAGCGCCACGACCTTCTCGTAGGACCGCTCGTCGCCCTTGACGCCCACGGTCGACACGGGCAGCAGCACCGCGAACGCCTGCCACGTGCGGTCGTACCACTTCGCGCGTCGCAGCTCCTCGATGAAGATCGCGTCGGCCTGCCGCAGCACCTCGAGGTCGTGCGCCTCGATCGCGCCGAGCACGCGCACCGCGAGTCCCGGTCCCGGGAACGGGTGGCGATCCACCAGGTGCGAAGGCAATCCGAGCTCGCGCCCCAGCGCACGGACCTCGTCCTTGAACAGCCGCCGCAGCGGCTCGACCAGCTTCATGCGCATGCGAGATGGCAGGCCGCCCACGTTGTGGTGCGACTTGATGACCTGCGCCCCGAACCCGGCCGACGCCGACTCGATGATGTCCGGGTACAGCGTGCCCTGCGCCAGGAAGTCCAACTTGCCGATGCGCTTGGCCTCGATCTCGAACACGTTCACGAACTCGGCGCCGATGATCTTGCGCTTGCGCTCGGGGTCGGTGACACCGGCGAGCTTGCGAAGGAACCGCGCGCGCGCATCCACCACGCGCAGGTTCAGGTGCCGACGCGAACCCAGTTCGCGCTCGACCTCGGCGGCCTCGTCGAGTCGCAGCAGGCCGTGGTCCACGAGCACGCACGTGAGCCGGTCGCCGATCGCGCGATGAATGAGCGTCGCCGCGACGGTCGAATCGACGCCGCCCGACAGGCCGCACAGCACGCGCCCCTTGGGCCCCACCTGATCGCGGATCTCCTTCACCGCGGTCTTGAGGAAGTCCTTCATGGACCAGCCCGCCTCGAGCTTCGCGATGCGGAACAGGAAGTTCTCGAGCACCTGCTTGCCGTAGGGCGAGTGCACCACCTCGGGATGGAATTGGATGAGGTGGTACGGCTGGTCCTGATGGCGCGCGGCGGCGAACGCGCAGTTGCTCGTGTGCGCCACGCGCACCCACCCCGCGGGCAGCGCCTGCACCTCGTCGCCGTGGCTCATCCACGCCTTGAAGCGCTTGGGCACCCCGGCGAACAACGGCGAGCGACCGTCCTGGATGAACGTCGCGGCGCCGTACTCGCGGCGGTCGGCCTTGGCGACGCGTCCGCCCATGAGCTGCATGGTGACCTGGAAGCCGTAGCAGATCCCCAGCAGCGGCAATCCCAGCTTGTAGATCCCCGCATCCGGCATGGGCGACTCGGCGCGGTAACCGCTCGAGGGCGAGCCCGACAGGATGATCGCGGCCGGCTTGGCCTTACGGATCGCGGCGAGCGGCGTGGTGCCCGGCACCACCTCGGAGTACACCCCGAGTTCGCGCACGCGCCGCGCGATCAACTGCGTGTACTGACTGCCGAAGTCGAGGATCAGGACGGAATCACGAGCCATGGACGGCGTTCCTCGGGAGGTGGGGAGAACGAACGGATCACACGAAGGGTCAGGAGACCGTGGGGCGCTTCGCATCCACGATGCGGCCCCACGCCACGAGCACGATGGGCGCGACGAGCCCCAGCAGCACGCTGCGCGCGTCGTTGGGGAACGGCGGACGCGACGTCACCTTGAAAAGGCCGAAGTCGAGCGTGCCCTTGGCCTCGGACCACGAGGCCCACTCCCAGAACGCGCGCCCGAAGAAGAACACGAACAGCACCACGGCCACCGCGTGGGCCGCGAGGCTCAGGGTCCGACGTTGCGACGCATCCATGCGTGGACTCCTCGGGTTCAGTGACGGAAGACGCGACGATCGGTGAACACCATGGCCACGCCCAGACGATCCGCCTCGGCGATGACCTCGGGGTCCTTCACCGAACCGCCGGGCTGCACGATCGCGGTGACCCCCGCCTCGGCGGCGTGCGTGAC
>CAZZLY010000019.1:9774-16887 GCA_964655175.1 uncultured bacterium | reverse complement strand
GGCGGCTCGTCGGGCCCGCTCGTTCGGCGCGCCAGTTCGGTCGCGATCGCGGCGTCGTAGCGCGCCGTGCGGGCGAACGCCGCCATGGCCCAGCGCCGCCGATCGGCGGGCGTGACCCCGCGCTCGAGCGCCGCGACGACCTCGGGGTACTGCGCGGGATCGTGCAACACGATCACGCCGTCGTGGTTCTTGGCGGCCGCGCGCAACAGCGCCACGCCACCGATGTCGATCTCCTCGATCATCCCCGCGTCGTCGAGGGCGCGACCGCGCTCCTCGAACGGGTACAGCGTGACCGCGACGAGGTCGAGCGGCAGCAGCCCCTTGTCCGAGACCTCGGCCATGTCGGCGGGCGAACCCCGCCGCGCCAGGATCGGCGCGTGCACGTGCGGGTGCAGCGTCTTCACGCGGCCGCCCAGCATCTCGCCGAATCCGGTCCAGTCCTCGACCGGGGTCACCTCGACCCCGGCCTGCTGCAGATGCGCGGCGGTGCCGCCGCTCGCCAGGATGCGCGTGCCGCCCTTGGCGAGGAGCTTCGCGAACTCGGCGACGCCGGTCTTGTCGGACAACGACAGCAGCGCCGCGCGCGGCCAACCGGTCACCCCGGTCGGCGCGGCGGTGGGATGCGCGTGCGTGCCCGTGGCGCTCATCGCGCCGCCTCGTGCGTCGCCGGCCCCGACAGACGCCGGACCGCCTCGAGGTAGCACTCCTGCGTGCGCGCGACGACGTCGGCCGGCAACGACGGCGCCGGCGGCTCGTGATCCCAACCGCTCGCATCGAGCCAGTCGCGCACGTACTGCTTGTCGAACGAGGTCAGCTTGCCGGCCTCGTACGCGGCGCGATCCCAGTAGCGCGACGAATCCGGCGTGAGCGCCTCGTCGATGAGCACGTACTCGCCCCCGATCATGCCGAACTCGAACTTCGTGTCGGCGAGCACGAGGCCGCGCGCCCACGCGTGCGCGCGGGCCGCCTCGTACAGGGCGATCGAGCGATCGCGCAGCGCCGTGGCACAGGCCGGGCCCACGATCGCCACCATCTGCTCGTACGAGATGTTCTCGTCGTGCCCGGTGTCGTTCTTGGTCGCGGGCGTGAAGATGGGCGGGTCGAGGCGCGAGCCGTCCTGCAGCCCGGCCGGCAGCGTGATGCCGCACACCGTGCCGTGCGCGCGGTACTCCTTCCAACCGCTGCCCGTGAGATAGCCGCGCACGACGCACTCGATGTCGATGCGCTCGGCCTTGCGCACGAGCTGCGCTCGTCCGGTGAGCGCGGCCGCATGGTTGCGGAACGGCTCGGGGAACGTGGTCGGGTCGTCGCTCACCAGATGGTGCGGGGCGGCGGCGGCGAGCGTCTTCATCCAGAACGCCGAGATGAGCGACAGGATGGCGCCCTTGCCCGGGATGGGCGTGGGCAGCACCGAGTCGTAGGCCGACAGGCGATCGCTGGCGACGATCACGTAGTGGTCGGGGCCGGCGTTGAACACCGTGCGGACCTTGCCGCGACGATGGACGGTGGCGCCGGGGACCTCGGGTTCCGCCATGGCGTGCGCGGTCTCGAGGAGCTTCGGGTCGACGACGATGGGTGCGAGCGTGTTCATGGGAATCCTCCTGCCGCCTCTCGGGACGGCCGTTCAGGAAGGTGTCGAGCGGCTCCCCTGCCGCGACGGCACCAGGGTGAATCGTGAGGCGAGGAACGCCGGGAGTTCCTCGGGACGACGGACCGACGGCAGTTCGGGACCGGCGTAATCCCCGAACGGGTCCAGGATGACGACGTGCATCCCCGCGTTGCGTGCGCCGGCGGCGTCCACGCTGCGCAGGTCACCGATGTACACGGCGCGCTCGGGGGCGATCCCCATGCGGTCGAGCGCGAGCGCGAAGATGCGCGGGTCGGGCTTCTCGAGGCCCACGACCTGCGAGTCGATCACGAACTCCAGCCCCGCGCGCATGCCCGTGCGCTCGAGGTGCAGTTCGGCGCGACCGTCCGAGTTGCTCACGCAGCACATGCGCACGCCGAGCGCGGCGAGCGCGTCCATGGCGTGACGCATGCCCTCCTTGGGACGCGACCACAGCAGCGAGGGCGGCACCTGCCGCTCGCGGACGAGCTCGAGCACGTGGTCCAGCCGGTCGGCCGGGCAACCCGCGGCCTCGAGCATCCCGGCGAAGTACGCCCCCGAGGGACCGACGCTGCCGAGCGGCGGATGCAATCCCAGCGCCGGCGTGCGCGGCATGGTGCCCGCGGCCGCATCGTAACGGCGGCGACCCTCGACCTCGGCGCGGCGCATGCCCGCCAGGTCGATCGTCACGCCGAGCCCGGTGAGCACCTCGACGAACCACTCCTCGTCGAGCCGCACGAGCGTGCCGCCCGCATCGAAGACGACCGCCTCGAGTTCGGGCTTCATCGGGGGCCGGAACGTCTGCTCATCCATGCGCGGCCTCCGTCACACGACGCACGAAACCCGCCCCCTCACCGAAGACCAGTCGGCGGCCGTCCAGGCGCCACGGCTCCTCGAGGTACCGGCGCACCGCTTCGGGGAACAGCGCGTGCTCGGCCGCGTGCAGGCGGTGCGTCAGCGATTCGAGCGAGTCGTCCTCGGCGATCGTCACCGCGGCCTGCGCCACGATGGGCCCCGCGTCGATCGCCTCCTCCACCAGATGCACGGTGCAGCCGGTCACGCGCACGCCGTGTCGCCACGCCTGACCGATCGCATCGAGCCCGGGGAACGACGGCAGCAGCGACGGGTGCAGGTTGAGCATGCGACCGGCGAAGGGTGCGAGCAGCGTGGTGTGCAGACGACGCATGAAGCCCGCGAGCACCACCACCTCGACGCGACGTGCGTGCAGTTCGGCGAGCCACGGGGCCTCGTCCTCGAGGCGCGAGCGGAAACGTCCCGTGGGAGGCGTGAGCGCCTCGATGCCGTGACGCTGCGCGCGCGCGATCACCGGAGCGTCGGGTCGGTCGCACAGCAGGGCCACGATCCGCCCTCCCAACGCGTCACTCGCAGCCGCTGCGGCGAGTGCCTCGAAGTTGGAACCGTTGCCGGACGCGAACACGGCGATGCGGACGGGATCGGGACGGGGCACACCGCAAGATAGCCTGCGGCCGCGCGGTCGGCAATCGCGCCGGACCCGCGATCCATGCGGGTGGAACACGTCTCCGGCGAGCCGACCCCGCAGCGCTCGACGACCGCCCCGAACGGCTCACGGCGGAGGATGTCGCCGCCAGGGTTCGCCCGAGCGCCAATCGAGCCGGCGGACACCGTGCGCATCGAGTTCGTACCACAGCGTGCCCTCGCGATCGGTGCGATCGAGCCTCGCGCCGGTGCGTGCGAGCCGTGCGCACGCGCGCGCGTCGGGATGCCCGTAGGCGTTGTGCGCGCCGCACGACAACGCCACCACGCGCGGACGCAGCGCCGTCACGAACGCCGCCCCGCTCGACGAACCCGAGCCGTGGTGCCCGGCCTTGAGCACCGCGACGTCCGGACGCGGCACGAGCACGTGCTCGACCACGCTGTCGGCGTCGGCCATGAGCCACGCGCGCCCCGCTCCCCCGCCCACCTCGAGCACGACCGCCGCCGCGTTGTCGCCACGTCGCGCGAGCCCCTCGTCACGGGCCCCGACCGCCGGCGGCCACAGCACGCGCGCCCCCGGGTCGAGCGCGATCGCATCGCCCCGCACGAGCGGCTCGACCGCAACGTGGGCGGCGGGCCCCGGCACGCCCGGACGCGAGGCCCCCGCGCGCACGTGTCGCACCGGCACCCCGCGCATCACGGCGCGCGCCCCGCCGGTGTGATCGTTGTCGTCGTGCGTGAGGACGAGCGACTCGAGTCGTCGCACGCCCACCGTGCGCAGGAACGGCAGCACCGCGCCCTCGCCGGCATCCCAGCGCGTCGTGCGCGGCCCCGTGTCCACGAGCCACCAACCGTCGGCCCCGCCCACCGCGATGGCATCGCCCTGCCCCACGTCGAGCACGACCAGCCACCACCGCCCGGGCGGTGGCCGCAGCGAGGGCGTGGCGACGAGCCACGCGAGCGAGAGCAGCGCGGCCACGAGCGCACCGCGAGCCGCGAGTCGTCGCGCCCGCGTCGGCGGCGGCACGGGCGCGACGGGTGCGGTCGTGAACATCGGAAGCGTCGCCAGTGCCACCGCGACGACCGCGCACACGCACGGCCACGGCGAGGCGCCCGCGGGCAGGACCGCCCACGAGGTGCCGCCGAACGCGCGCATGATCGCATGCAGCACGGCGGCGAGCGGCTCACTGGCGGCGAACCCCACGTGACCGGTCCCCGGCAGCCACGCGTCGAGCAGCGCGCCCAGGCCCGCCGCCGCCAGCAGCAGTTCGGCGATCGGCACCGCGACGAGGTTCGCGACGAGCGACGTCCACGGCAACGCATGGAAGCGCGCGAGCAGCAACGGCAGCGCGACCAGCTGCGCGCCCAGCGTGGGCGCGGTCACGCGCAGGACCAACGCGACCGCGAGATGGGCGCCGCGCGCGAGACGCGCACGTCCGCTCACCGCGAGCGGTGCCGCGCTCGCGTGCCGCTCGGCCGCCGCGACGAGCGCGCCGCCCACCACCACCAGTCCCAGCGTGGCGGCGCACGACAGTTGGAAGCCCAGATCCAGACTCCACGCGGGCCGCCAGGTGAGCAGCGCGAGCACCGCGACCGCGAGCGCCTGCACCGGATCGAGCGCGCGCCCCGTGACGCGCGCGAGCGCGGTGAGCGCTTCCGCGACCACCGCGCGCGCGAGCGAGGGGATCGGGCCCGCGAGCCCGGCGTACGTCAGCGCACCCAACGCACCGAGGCATGCGCGCGTGCCCACACCGGCGCCCGCGAGCGCGGCCGCAGCGCGCACGACGGCCGCGAGCCACGCCACGTGCAGGCCCGACAACGCCAGCAGGTGCACGAGCCCCGAGGCACGCAGCGCGGCGTCGGTGTCGGTGTCCATGCCGCCGCGATCGCCGAACAACAGCGGGGCGGCGAGTTCGCGCGCCTCGCGCGATAGGCCGCGACGCAGCGCGGACTCGCAGGCGCGGCGCACGCGCATGAGCGCGCGCGGCACGAGCGTTCCCGCGCCGCGCGCGGGTCGCACCTGCACGGTGAACGCGCGCCCGCTCGCCAGACGCGCACCGGCGCGCGCCGCCGCACGCGCATCGAAGCCCCCGGGCACGCGCGCACCCGACAACGTGTCGAGCCGAGCGAGCACGCGGATCGTGTCCCCCCAATCGGCGGGGCAATCCGCGGGCAGTCGCAACGCGAGCCGCGCGTCCCTCGGCCAGCGCGGTCGCGCCGCGAGCACGCGCACGACCACCGCGGGCGCGTCCCCTTCGCGGCGCGCGGGCTCGACGACCTCGGCCTCGCATCGCACCACGGCCGGCAACGTCGGTCGCGCGGCGACACCGGCGGCGAACCGGACGTCGTCGGCCGTCATGCGTGCGGCCCCCAACGCGAGGAACGCCAGCGGCACCATGCGGACGCGCCGCGTCGCGAGCATCCCCCACGCCAGCGCCAGCGTCGCGAGCGCGAACCACGGCGAACGCGGCCCGCCGAGCACGAGTCCCGCCCAGCCCAGCACCGCGCACGCGACCGCCCCTCGCCCGCCCATGCCCGACGTCGTCTGCGAACGGTGTGCCATGCGCACGTGACGCCGCCGTCACGCGTACGCGACCCCGGACGCGCGAACGGCCCCGTCCGGGACTCGGACGGGGCCGTCGGCACCGCGACGCGTCAGCGACCCGCGCGCTGGATCTCGGTGAAGAACTCGTCGCCCTGCGCCGAGCTCACGCTCACGTACCACGGCGTGCGCGACTGCCCCCGCAGCAGCGTCGTCGGGAACGGGGCCGACACGACCACGCCGCGCGCATCCGCGGCCACCGTCATGTCGAGTCGCCGCCACAGACCGTCGGCGCCCTTCACGTGCAGATGCGCCTCGCGCACGTCGCGCACGGCCATGCCCTCGAGCGCCGCCGACACGGTGCCCGGCTTGGAGGCGGACAGGCGCGACACGTCGCCCTGCAGGCGCAACGTGGGCAGATCGCTGTCGATGCCGAACGCGAACGTCGCGAAGCGCTCGTTGCCGCCCGGCAGGTCGAGGACCTGGATGGGCGCACGCTCGTCGTCGTACGTCACGCGCAGACTGTGCGGACCGCGGGCGAGTTCCAGTTTGAGCGGCGTGCGCCCGCGCAGTTCACCGTCCACGTACACGGTCGCACCCTTGAGCGGCGCCGAACCGGCGTCGTCGTTGAGCGTGGCCTGCACCTGCAACACGCCGGTCGCCGGCGTGATGACGGGCTGCGCCTCGATGCGCGCCGTGCCGCGCACGGGCACGTTCACGGTCTGCGCCCACGACTGCAGATCGGGACCGCTGAACTGCATCTGATGCAGCCCCGGCGGGACCTGCGTGAGGCTCACGGGCAGGAACCCCTGATCCTGACCGTCGAGCGACATGCGCACCGGCAGCGCGGGATTCGTGGCGCGCACCTCGAGCGTGCCGTGCAGCGCCTCGCTCATGATGCGGTCCTGCCCGTTGGAACCCGTGACGATCGCCTGGTACGAACCCAGATCGGGCAACGAGTAACGGATGCGATGCAGGCCGGGCTTGAGGTTGAACGTCGCCGGCGTGCGCTGCCCCGTGTCCTTGCCGTCGATGGCGATCCACGCGCCCGGCGGATCGCTCTCGACCTTGAGCGCGAAGTGCGCGCCCCCCAGACCCACCGCGGTGAGCACGCGCGCGAACGGCGAGGCGTTCGAGGTCGTGCGCGTCTCCTGATGTCCGAGCCACCAACCCAGTCCGAACAGCACGAGCACCACGGCCGCGATGAGCCACGGCTGACGCCAGAGCGGCGTCTCGTGATCCTCGAGGTCGTGCGGCGCCGGCCAGACGTGCGAACGCACCGCCGGGGCGGGCGTGGCCGCGACCGTCTCGGCGCGCGACGCGGCGGTCGTGACCGTGGCGGCCTCGACGGGCGGCAGCGCCACGGACTCGGCCGGGGCGGTCTCGGTCGGCTCGGGTTCGGCGACCGGCATCGCATCGACGACCGGCTCGACGACCGCGGGCTCGACGGTCGGAGTCGGTTCGATCACCGCCTCGATGACCTCGGGCTCGACGACCGGCGTCGGTTCGA
>CAZZLY010000019.1:0-9674 GCA_964655175.1 uncultured bacterium | reverse complement strand
CGGCGTCGGTTCGACCACCGCCTCGACCACCTCGGGCTCGACGATCGGCGTCGGTTCGATCACCGTTTCGTCAACCGGCACGATCGCCGCGGCCTCGGCCTGCTCCAGCGCCGCGAGCAGTTCCAGCGGCGGCTCGGGCAGCACGGGCGTGCGATCGACGACGTCCGACACGGGCGCGACCGGGACCGGCGGCGGCGCGACCGCACGCCAGGGCAACGGCTCGGGACGGGGTGCCGCGACCGGACGCGCGGGCTCGCGCTGCGGCACACGCGGGATCCCGAACGACGGATCGGCCCCGACGGGTTCGCGTTCGACCGCGAGACGCGGCGGCGCGGGTTCCGAAGGGCTCACCGACGCCTCGCTCACGGGGCTCGGCGCGACGGGCTTGTCCGCGACGCGCGGTCGAACGCGCAGGACCTGATCGAGTCCCACCGGGGCGAGTCCGAACCGCACCGGACGTGCGGGCACGGACGTGGGCGTCACAGGGGACTCGACGGGCGCGCTCGACGACGGCGAGGCCTCGCCCGCGAGCAGTGCGTCGTACGACGAGACCGGTGCGGACTCGCCGCTCGCGCCCTCGGGCGTCACCGCCTCGGGCTCGCTCGACGTCGCCTCGGCGGCCGTGGGCTCGGTCACCGACTCGCCCGCGACCTCCACCGCGCTCGACTCCTCGGACATCGGCACTTCGGTCGTCTGGGATTCGAGCTCGGCCTCGGTCTCGGCCGGAACGTCCAGGTTCGTGCGGTCGTCATGCGTCGACTCGACCGTCGTCGTCTCCGGCGTCGGGCTCGGGGCGATCGCGGTCGGCTCGACGCGCTCGGTCTCGCCCGAGGCCGCGGACTCGGTCGACTCGGCGCCGACCGCTTCGTTCTCGTTCGGCTTCGTGCCGCGCTTGAGGATGCGCGAAAGCCACATCGCCACCGGATGACGCGGCTCGGGGACCGTCTCCATCGTCGCCGGTTCGGCGACGGACGGCGTCTGCTCGGTCGACGCGGGCACCGCGGCCGTCGTGTCAGTCGTGTCCGTCGGCTCGGGCGTCACCACGTTCGTCGGCACCGTTGCAGTGGACTCGACCCGCGTCGCCTCGGGGCCGAGCTCGCTCACACCCGCCACCGGCGGCTCGGACGTGCTCACATCGCTCGGCACCTCTTCATGGGTGTCGAGCGCGTCGGCGACGTTCCCGGTCGGCACGCTCACCGTCGCGGCCTCCGCCTCGATGGGTGCGCTCGCGATCGGGGTCTCGACCTCGTTCGACGACGTCGCGGCGACGCTCGCCTCGCGCTCCTGCAGCGCACTCGGGTCAGAGGGCGACGGTTCGGCGACCACGTTGCGCACCGGTGCGACCACCCCCGTCGGCGTCCACAGCGCGGGCGGCGGCAGCGTGCTCGCCGGGGGCGCCGCATCGAACGTCTCGACGGGTGCGGACTCCATGACCGGCGAGGCCGTGGTGTCGTCCTCCAGAGTGTCGTGGATCGGCGCCTCGGGCTCGCTCGACTCGACCACCGCCTCGGGCTCGAGCGCGGGCTCCGTCGTGGGCGCGACGAACGGCTCGCTCGAAGGCACGCGCGGCATCACGAACGTGCTCGCGGACGGGTGGAACGTGGACGGGGGCGCGGGTGCGAGATCCGACGCCTGAGCGAGCCCCGGCTGCGACAGCGGCAGCGTGTCGGGCAACGCCGGTGCGATCGTGTCGGTCACATCGGTCGCGCCGGTCGCATCGCTCGCGTCGGTGGCGTCGGTCGCATCCACCGTGCCGTCGACCACGGGCTCGACCGTCGACTCGGCCACCACGGACGGTGCCTCGTCGGTCGTGGGCGCGTGCGGATACAGGATCGAGTCCGGCGGCGTCGACGCGAACGTCACACCCAGCACGTCGTCGTGCGTCACACCGGCCGGCGTCTGCGCGCGCGCGGTGCCCCACTCGGACTGCACCCACGCGGTCGTCGGCGAACCGTCCTCGCCGTGCGGGCGGTACTCGAGCATGACCGTGACGTGCGCGTCGGCGGGCAGGATCGTCGAGACGGCCTCCTGACCCTCGGCGTCACGCACCAGGACCCAGCGCGGCTCGTGCGGCAGACCGTTGACGCGCAGGCGCACGCGCGCCGGACCCACCCAGCCGAAGGCGAGCCCGTTCGGGTCGTCCATGAACACGGCCGACAGCGGCACCGGCTGCCCGGTCTTGCGCCACAGCTCGCTCTGCGAGAACAGCAGCCCGGTGAGCGCGTGGTGCAGGACCTGAGGGATGGGGCGCGGGCGCGGATCGGTGCGCGAGGTCTCGAGCGCGACGCCGGCGAGATCGCGCAACCAATTGCGGATCTCCTCGGCCGTGAATCCCTGCGGGATGCCGAGCACCGCGAGCTGGATGCCGGGCAGGCTCGTGCCGACGGTCTGAACCGCACCGTCCGAACGAGTCGAAACCGCCCAACGGTCGGCTGTCGCCGGCCCGATCCTGGTCACGGGGCTCCTTCCCCTCACGCCTCAGGGAGCGGCAGAACTTGCCGCCTAACGCCAAGTGCGCAAGCTAGATGACGCGACTGCAAGTGTCAACGGCTGAATGACTTGTGGCATGGAACGTGCTCGTTCCGGACCCGCCCCTCGATCGAGGGGTCACTTATCGGGGCCCGGGTGCCGATAACCCGTGCGAGTTGACAGAGGCCTTTATTGCAGAATGCGTGCCGGACCCCTAGCTTCGCCCGGGGTCCCATGGGGTGCCTCCCGGGTTCCCGATCGATTGGAGGATGGATGACGAAGCTCCGACGCAGCCTGAGCGCCATGCTGGCCGCGGCCGCCCTACTGGGCGTGTCGGCGGTCCGGACGCTGCATGCCGCCGAAGCATTGCCCGATTCCATCGTCGAGGGACCGCGCCTCGTGGACCCCTCGGCCCCGCCGGCCACGCTGGTGCCGGGTGACGCGGCGTCCGCCGACACCGAGGTCCCCGATGCCACCGTGCTCAACCAGCCGGCCATCGAGGACATCGAGCTGCAGATGAACGCCGACGTCCTGCGCTACATCGAGTTCTTCACCGGCGCCGGTCGCAGCACGTTCGAGCGCTGGCTCAAGCGCTCGGGCCGCTACATGGAGCTGTTCCGCGGCGTGCTCCAGAAGGAAGGCCTGCCGCCGGATCTGGTCCATCTCGTGTTCGTCGAGAGCGGCTTCAACGTGAACGCCCGTTCGTACGCGGCGGCCGTGGGTCCGTGGCAGTTCATGCGCGCCACGTCGCGCCTGTTCGGCCTCAACGTCAACCAGTGGGTGGACGAGCGCAAGGATCCCGAGAAGGCCACCGTCGCGGCGGCCCGCTACCTCAAGCACCTCTACGGCATCTTCGGCGACTGGCCGCTGGCGCTGGCGTCGTACAACGCCGGTGAGGGCACGGTCATGCGCGCCATCAAGAACCAGGGCACGACGAACTACTGGGAACTCAAGCTGCCCAAGCAGACCGAGGACTACGTGCCGCAGTTCATGGCCGCGCTCGCGATCACGCGCGATCCGGTCAAGTACGGCTTCGGCGACATCGCCCTCGACGACCCCATGCGCTTCGACGAGCTCGCGCTCAAGGGCGCGGTGGACCTGCGTGCGATCGCGCGCCTGGCCGACTGCTCGTTCGAGGAGCTCAAGGACCTCAATCCGTCGGTGCGCACCTCGACGATCAACAGTCCGACCGGCGTGACCACGCTGCGCGTGCCCGAGGGCAAGAGCGAGGTCATCCAGCGCCGTCTCAACGAGGGCGCCGAGCTGCCGCGCGTCAACCTCACCGTGCACCACCGCGTGCGCAAGGGCGAGACGCTGGCGTCCATCGCCAAGGAGTACTCGGTCAGCCCGGTCGAGCTGGCGCGCGCCAACCGCATCGGCAAGAAGAAGCCGCTGCGCCGCGGCATGCTGCTCACGGTGCCGTCGAGCTTCCGCGCCCCCCGCCCCGCCGTGCTCGCCGCCGACAGCACCGACCCGCGCGCCTCGACGGCGTACGTGCCGTCGCGCCGCATCGGCCTGCCGGGCAAGTTCGACGGCAACAGCGTCGCGATCGATCGCGTCACGCACACCGTGCGCCGCGGCGAGACGCTCAAGAGCATCGCCACGTTGTACGGCGTGACGGTCGAGGACCTGCGCCGCTGGAACCACGTCACGACGCCGTCGGTGAAGCGCGGCACGCGCCTGCGCATCCGCAACACGGACGACGCCGCCGACAGCAGCCGCGTGGGCTCGCAGCCGGTCACGGCGCCCTCGTCGGTGGCCGCCGCGCGCGCCGCCGAAGCGGCCGCCCGCCCGGAGCCGCCGCGCATGCACAAGGTCGCCCGCGGCGAGACCCTGACCTCGATCGCGGCGCGCTACGACGTCACCGTCGCCGACCTGCGGCGCTGGAACCACATGAGCGCCAAGGGTCAGCCCAAGCGCGGCACCTCGATCCGCGTCTCGGGTGAGCCCGTCGCGGAGGCGAGCGTGGTCGACGCCCCCGCCACCGACACCCCGCGCGGCCGCGCGCACGGGGCGACCGCGCAGCGCACGCACCTGGTGCGCGCCGGCGAGACGCTCGAGTCGATCGCGCGTCGGCACGGGATCACCGTGCAGCAGCTGCGTCGCGCGAACAAGATGACGAGCTCGCGCGTGCAGGCCGGCCAGCGCCTCAAGCTGCCCGCCTGATCGCTCCCGGATGATCGAAGGGCCGCGGCCGAGTTCGGCCGCGGCCCTTCGCACATCCGGTGCACGACGCGTCAGTGCATGCTCTCGGGCCCGTCCACCACACCGCCCGACGGCACGGGGGCCGAGAAGTCCTGCTCGACCACACTGGCACCGATGCGCGCGTTGCGGCCCACGGTGAGCCCCTCGGGCAGGCGCGCCCGCTTGCCCACGACCACGAGGCCGCTCGAGAGGTGCTCGGGGCACGCGCGATTGGGCGCGAGCTCGTCGCCGTGCCCCACCTTGGCGCCACGCCCGATGCGCACTTCCTTGTCGATGATCGCCTTGTCGAGCACCGCGTTGGCGCCCACGACCGTGTCGTGCATGACGATGCTGTCACGCACCGTGGCCCCGCGCTCGATCACGACGCCCGGGAACAGGACCGAGTTCACGACCTCGCCCTGCACCGAACAGCCGTTCGCGATCAGGCTCTGCGCGACGCGCGCGCCCGACTCGATGCGCACCGGCGGGCGGTCGGCCGTCTGCGTGTGCACGACCCACTCGGGGTCGCTCAGGTCGAGCGGCGGCTTGGGCGCCACGAACTCGAGGTTCGCGCGGTAGTAGGAATCGAGCGTGCCCACGTCCTGCCAGTACCCGGGGAAGCGATACGCGAACACCCCTTCCCCGCGCGCGACCAGACGCGGCAGGATGTCCTTGCCGAAGTCGTGCGACGAGTTCGGCATCTGCGCGTCCTCGACGAGCCAACGGATGAGCGCGTCGCGGTCGAACAGGTACACACCCATCGAGGCGAGCCGCGACGTGACCGGCCCCTTGGGCTTCTCCTTGAAGGCGGTCACGCGGCCGTTGGGCTCGGTCTCGAGGATGCCGAACTGATCGACCTCGTCGACGGGCACCTCGGTGACGGCCACGGTGAGACTGGCGTGATTGCGGCGGTGGAACGCGTACAGGACGTTGTAGTCCATCTGGTACACGTGGTCACCGGACAGGATGAGCACCTCGGCGCTGCGGCGGCGCTTGAGGTGCAGCAGGTTCTGGTAGATGGCGTCCGCCGTGCCCTGGTACCAATCGCTCGCGGCGCTGCCCGGCGAGGGCTGCAGCAACTGGATGCCGCCGCGCGTGCGATCCAGGTCCCACGGGCGACCGAGTCCGATGTGCTGGTTGAGCGAGGTCGGGCGGTACTGCGTCAGCACGCCGACGTCGAAGATGCCGGAGTTGACGCAGTTCGAGAGCGTGAAGTCGATGATCCGGTACTTGCCCCCGAACGGCACGGCCGGCTTGGCGCGCCGCTCGGACAGCAGGCACAGACGACTGCCGACACCACCGGCGAGGATGAAGGCGTAGCGGCCGCTCATTTGTTCATCTCCTCGTACCAGCGCCGACTGCGCACGACGCTGCCCGCGGCGAGCGTGCCGCCCGGCAGGTCCTCGTAACGACCACCCACGCCGATCGAGCTGGGTCGGTACACCTGCGAGCCCTCGGGCAACCACGTGTCCTTGCCCACCACCGTGAGGCCGGCGAGCCAGTCGAGGCCGTGCGCGTCCATGCCGTCGCCCAACCCCACCTGCGCGCCGATGCCGACCTTGACGTACTTGTCGAGGATCGCGTGCTCCACGCGCGCGCCGCTCTCGATGTGCGTGTCGGCCATGACGATCGACTCGTGGATCTCGGCGCCGGGCCCCACGTGCACGCCCGGGAACAGGATCGAGCGGCGCACGCGCCCCTCGACCCGGCAACCGTTGGCGATGAGGCTGTCGTCCACGCTCGCGTGGTCGCCCACCCACACCGGCGGACGCTCCTCGTCGCGCGTCAGGATCGGCCAGCGCGTGTCGTGCAGCATGAGCCGCGGGTGCGGGCGCACGAGCTCGAGGTTCGAGCGGTAGTAACTGGCGACCGTGCCCACGTCCTCCCAGTACCCGTTGAACTCGTGCGCGAACACGCGGTGACCAGCGGCCACCTGCGGTCGCAGCACGTCGAGCACCATGTCCACGGGCCGTGCGCGCAGCATCTCGGCGAGGCGCTCGGTCTCGAACAGGTAGATGCCCATGTTGGCGAGCGCGGCGTCGGTGCGCTGCGGCTTCTCCTCGATGCTCTTGATGCGGCCCGAGCGCTCGACCTGGACCATGCCGAAGCGGTGCGCCTCGTGAGCGGGCACCTGCGTGACGGCCACCGTCACGGCCGCGTCGCGCTGGATGTGCGCGGCGATGAGCGGACGGTAGTCCATGCGCACGACGTGGTCGCCCGAGAGCACGAGCACGCGCTCGGGGCGGTGCTCCTCGACCCAGTCCCAGTTCTGCGCGATCGCATCGGCGGTGCCGCGGTACCAGCCCGTGTGCTGTCGCGTCTGGTACGGCTGCAGGATCGTGACGCCGCCACTGCGACGATCGAGGTCCCAGGGCCGACCGGCGCCGATGTGGTCGTTGAGCGAGGCCGGCGAGTGCTGCGCGAGCACGCCGACGCGCGTCAACCCGGAGTGACAGCAATTGCTGAGCACGAAGTCGATGACGCGGTACTTGCCACCGAACGGCAGCGCGCTCACCGCACGCTCGTCGCACAGCACGCCCAACGGTTCACCACCACCGCCCGACAGGATCAGGGCGAGCACGTCACGCACGGGGCGTCTCCAGAGGGCGAGAGAGGAAGCCGGGGACCACGGGAGCCCGACGGTATTGAACCCATGCCGTGGCGGTCAAGCGGCGGAGCACCCGCGCGCGCCGACCGAGTGCGTCACCAGCTGAAGCTGGCGGACAGCAGGTGCGTCGTCTCGAGGTTGTGGTCCTCGGGGAACGCCGGATCGTTCTTGGCGAAGAACCGATTGAGCGACGCGGCGTAGTCGGCCCCGAAGTGCTTGTAGCGCACCCCCGCGCCCAACGCGAGGTCCTTGCCGTTCACGCCCGACCGCAGCGCCAGGGTGCTGTTGTACCAATACTCCAGGCCCGTGCGCAGGTCGGCGTTGATCCCGCCCAACTTCAACTGGCTGTCGAGCGTGCGCCCCTCGAAGTCCCACGCGAGGTCGGTGCCCCACGTGAGCGCGTGGTGCTCGCCCGGCTGGAACGCGAACGCGACGCCGCTCGTGAGGTTGGGCGCCACGATCTCGCGCGTGCCGTTGCTCCACGTGAGGTACGTCGTGGTCAGGTCGTGCATGACCGCGCTCACCGTGATCGCATCGGTGGGCATGTACAGCATGGCGGCGTCGAGCCCGGCACCGAACGAGGTCACGTGCTGACCGAACACCGTGTCGGGCAGACTCTGCCGCACGAACTTGGCGGTGCCACCGAACGCGAAGTGCGGGCCGCGCTGGAACGCGAACGACAGCCCCAGCGCCAGGTCGGCGCTGCTCGCCATGAACAGGTCGTCCGAGGTGATGAGCAGTCGCTCGCCCGGATCCCACTGGCCGTTGCCCTGACCGTTGCCCGGCGTGGTCGGGTCGTTGTCCGTGCCGTAGTCGAGCCAATCCCCCGGCGACAGTCCCCCGGGGCGCGGCGTGATCGGGATGTCGTCCACCGCGACGCGCGTGAGCGAGACGCCGAACGCGGCCGAGTGCGTGGGACCCTTGCCCACCGGGAACACGACCGCACCGAAATCGTGGTTCACGAGGCTGCCGAACTGCTCGGCGTGCTGCAGGAACGCTTCCTTGTAGGGCAGATAGACCATGCCCGCGGGGTTCCAGAACGGCGAGGTCGCATCGTCGGCGATGGCGCTGAACGCCCCGCCCAAACCCACGGCGCGCGCACCGACCGGGATCTTGAGGAACTCGGCGGCGTACTTGGTCGCCATGGCCGGCGCGGCCACGAGCACCGTCAGACACACCGCGAGGATCACTCGGATCGGCTTCACGCTCATGCGCACCCCTCGGAAGGACGCCCGCCTCGTGCGGACGCCACGGAAACTAGGAGTCGCTCCGTTCAACTGTCAACCGCACGGTCCTTGGGCTTCCACTCCGGCATGCTCGCCTCGCCGATGGGCTTGGCGATCCGCCACTCGCCGTGCTCGCGCACGAGCTCGTTGCCGAACCGGAACATGCGCTCCTCGTGCGTGGCACGGTCGCGGTAGTGCACCTCGTACGACACCATCGTGCGCGTGGCCGTGACCGGCAACGCCTTGTAACCCGTGAGCCAGAGATCGTCCGTCTCCGGCAGGAACCACACCGTGCCGGGCAGCGGCACCTCACGACGGCCCGCGACCAGACAGGACCACGCGAGGTCGGCATCGCCGACGCGCAGCGCGTCCCAGTAGGTCACGAGCGTGCTGCTCGGCGAACGGAAGCGCGCATCGCGACGGCCGTGCTCGCCCTGCCCGAGCAGGGAGCCCGCCGCGAGCAGCACGACGAGCCAACCGCGCCAACCCAGACGCCGGGCCTCACGGGGCACGGACCGTCCGAGGGCTTCTACCCCGTACGGTGCCTCCGGGGTCCCACCCAGGGGCGCGATCGCCACGCCCGGCGACATCGCCGCGGGGTCCAGCGCGGTGACACGGGGCCGACTCGGGTCGTGCTCGAAGAGGTCGAGGCGCAAGGAGGATCCGCACGCAGCGCAGCGGGGCCGATCGTCCTGGGTCGGGCCGCTGACACGAAGGACACGCAGGGGCCCGAATCACGGGCCCGGGATGGGGTCGCGCACCGGGTCCCTCCCGACCGGCCTTGAGAGGCGGTCGAGACGGGACGCGAACCTCGCGCTTCCCCTGATTCTAGAAGCGTGACCGCCGTGTTTTCAACGCGTTCCGGGGCGCCGACCCGAGCTCGGACGACCCTTTCCGGGGCGACCGTTGCGTCCTGCAGGACGCGCGCTCGTTCGGCCCGACCCGGCGCTCGGGCGGCCGCGACCCGCGGCACCCGAGGACCGGCTGCGCCCACCCGGCCCCATCCCGGCCTCGGCACGGCGGGTGGCACGCGACGGCACCGTGGGACGGATGAAGCGATCGAACGCCCCCCCGCCCGCCACCGGACGGCCCTTGCCACGCTTGGCGGGACGCGCGGTCGAGCGCGGCCCCGGACGGGGACCATCGCCGCGACGCGGCTTCTCGCTGCGAGCCGCACCCGAGGTCGG
>CAZZLY010000018.1:35598-44746 GCA_964655175.1 uncultured bacterium | reverse complement strand
CCCGCCACCGATTCCACCGTGAACAGGTACACACCCGACTCCACGTCCTGTCCGTTGCGCGAGATCAGATTCCACGCGAGCTGCCCGTCCCCCTGCCGCCCGTCGTGCGACAACACCTGCACGAGATCGCCCGCGAGCGTGTAGATGCGCACGGTCGCGACCGCGCGCGGCAGCCCGAAGAAATCGAGATGGCGCGTGAACGTGTCGCCCGGCACGGGCTCGCGTTCCCACGGCGCGTGGGCGCGGAACGGATTGGGCACCACCCACACCTTGCCGTCGCGCGACGGATCGGCCGCATCGATGCGCGGCCGCACGACGCCCGAGAACAGCGTGCGGAACGGACTCTCGAGCAGCTCGGTGCGCGAGGTCCCCGAGACCGTGACGGTGCGCTGCGCGACGGTCGTCACCACGTAGTGGTAGTCGAAGCCGTCGAGCACGCGCGTGTCGTCGAAGGCGTATCGGCCGACCGGATAATGACGGCGCTCGTAGGCGATCGAATCGAAGTCCACGGCGGTGTTCGTGATGCGCGCCAACGACTGCGCGCCCAGCGTCGTGTCCACCGCGAAGCTGGCGATCTGCTGCCAGCGACTCGTGGGCGGCAGCAACGATTCGCGCGTCCAGTCGTCGAGGCGATACACGCGATAGCCCCAGAACCGGAAGTCCCCGCCCGGCATGATGCGCGCGTCGGCCAGGATCTCGGGCAGGTTGTCCCACTCCACGCGCACGCGCCGATCGAGCGGCACCGCACGATAGAGCGGCTGCGGCGGCGCGGGGGCCTGCACGAACCAGTGCACCTGCGTCTCGGCGCCGCCGGTCCCCGTGCAGGCGTCGCAGTCGAGGTCGGTCCAGAGGCAGGGTGCGCCGTTGCGGTACGTGGCCTCGACGATCGTGCCGGGGGGCAGCGCGGGCAGCGGCCGATAGGCCGGATCGGTCACGAACTTGGGCGTGCAGTTGGGGTCGTAGTTGAACTGCACACCCGGAGGCGGCGAATAGCAGATCTCGTGACCGTTGATGCCGGTCTCGCCGTCGAGGTAGCTCACCGAGTTGGGCTTGTCGGCCTGCAGGTTGAGCGACGTGCCGCGGTACGCGAGCCGCGCCCACTGCGCCGACGCGACCAGACTGTCGGCGTTCTCGCCGGCGATGAACGCGACCGCGAACTCGATCGTCTGTCCGGGTTCGAGCACGCGGAACGGACCGCACGACAGCAGCACGCCGTAGTCGCGCGCCTCGGCACGCGGCGCCTGCGGATACTCGCCCGCCAGTGCCGCGTAGCGCTCGGCATCCAGGATCGGCGGGCCGCCCTGACCGGCGGGCAGCGACGAGGAGAACACGGAGTAACGGAACGTCGTGTCGCGCTTGGGGGCACGCGCGGCGGCGTTGGCCTCGCGCACGCCCTCGAACGCGATGTTGTCGAACCAGGCGAGCGGGTCGGTCGTGTGCGACAGCCCCACCACCGCGGCCCACGGCGCGTGCGACGCGGCGGCCGCGTCATGCACCGCGAGCCACTGCCCCTGCAGGGTCGCGAAGCAGTCCTTGTTCCAGATCTGGTTGAGGCTCGAGCGCGGCATGGGCAGCACCACCGAATCGCCCAGCGCGGTCACGGCGTCGTCGATGTGCCCACCACCTCCGGAGCGCTCGCGCGAGTCGAGGTCCGCGTACAACCCGAGCCGCACGTCCTTGAGCGTCTGCGTGCCGTGGTTGGTGATCGTGAACTGCAGGCCCGCGACCTTGTCGTAGCCCGGCAGCGACCACGCGTGCGCCTCCTGCCGCACGGTGAGCCCGAACGGCACGTGGCGCTCGCCGTTCTCGTAACCGAACTCCACCGCCTCGGGCTGATCGTCGGTGTACAGACACGCCGCGGTCTCCTGCGCGGGGAAGCGCAGGTCCTCGTCCACCTCGCCATCGCCGTCGTTGTCGAGGCCGTCGAGGAACTCCTCGTCCACACGGGTGTCGCCGTCGTCATCGAAGCCCGCGCGCGTGCCGCGGTCGCCGGCGTAGCGGCGGCGCACGACGTCGTTCTCGGCCAGCGTGGGACGGAACTCGAAGTAAGGGCCGCCCGACACGCCCACGGTGCCGTCGGCGCGCGTCGCGCCGATCCACAGCTCGGCGTGGTCGAGGCACTCGTGTCCGGAACCCTTGGGGTACTCGAACGACGGATCGAACGACAGCCCCTTGTTGAAGAAGGCGTTGCCGATCACGCCGATGTTGGTGATGCGCATGCCGAAGCGCCCGGCGTCGAGCACGGGGCCATCGTTGGCGATGTCCATCTTGGCGTGCGCACGCCCCGCGAGCCCCGCCAGCACGCCCGCGACGAGCACGAGCGGCTTGCAGCGGCGCGCGAGCGATCGCAGGACGGGAGGATGGGACGACGGGGGGAGCGACGCGGGCATGGGCCTTCCGGGAGGTTTCGGACTACTCGGTGCGACGCTCGATGGCCTCGAAGCCGGTGATCACCCAGCCGGCACCGCGGGATTGGAACGACACCCGGAACGCATCCTTGCGTCCGCGATGGAAGACGATCGTGGTCGCGTTCGGATCGCTGCCCGGTGCGGCGCTCCAGCGACCGAGCGCGGGATCGTGCCACTCGAGGCGACGGGCGAACGTGACGAGCGACGGATCCGCGACGTGACGCTGCGCGTCCTCGGCGCCACCGACGACGAGCGCCGAGATGAAGCTGGTGAACGTCACGTACGGCGAGGGCTCGATGCGGTCCTCGACGCGCTCGAACCCCGTGGCGGTCCAGCGGAACGTGCGCTGATGACGGACGTGCGGACAGCTGCTGCAGTTCTCGTCGAAGTACGGCGTCGCGCCCCACGTGCTCACGACGAGCGCACCGTCGCGGAACGATCCCGTCCCCGTGCCGCCCAGCGAATCGGCGCCCAGCGTCTGCGCCAGATCCCAGCGCCCTCCGGTCGCATGGCGCCAGGAGATCAGCATCGGCTGATAACCGAATCCGCTCTTGCGACCCCACAGCACCGCGACCTGCGACGAATCCTGCGCGACGTCGCCCACGAAGCCGCGCGCGGCGGCGTCCATGAGCTGCTGGTTGCGCCCCTCGATGACCTGCATGCGCACGCCGTCGGCCTCGCGCCAGAACACGAACGGCCAGGTGGCGCCCTGCGCCTCGACACGCGAGAACAGATTGACCGCGAGCACGGGTCCCTGCCCCACGACCTCCGCCGCGATCCCCAGGGAATCGAGCAACACGCGCGAGCGCTCGACCCACTGCGGGGTGGGCACCGCCGCGAGTCGCATGCGCAGCACGCGCGCGGTCATCGACGAGGCCTCCTCGTGATGGCCGTTGTTCCACTGATCGCTCGCCATGCGCGACAGGATCGCGAGCGAATCGCGTGCGGCGAGCGAGTCGGCGGTCGCGGGCACCAGACGCGGCGTGCGATCGCACGCGGTCGTCGCCAGGCCCAGCACGAGGATCACGACGCCCAGGCACGCCGCGAAGGCGCGCTCGAACACGGGACGCTTCACGGACGCCGTCCTTTCGTGGGCGCCGGCGGTGTGGGCCGCACGGGTTCCTCCGGCGGCGCACCCTCGGCGATGCAATCCCGGATCAACCAACGCCCCTCCTGCAGCGCGAAGTGGATCACCCAGCGACGCGACACACCGTCCGCACTGCGCACCTTCACGCCGAACCACTCGGGCCACGCGGTGCCCTCCTCCTGCCGATCGACCACGAAGCTCGCGGGCGTGCGCGTCGTCCCCCAGCCTGCGGCGAGCGTGAACTCGAGCAGGTCGGGCTGCAGGAGCAGCTTGCGCGCCTGCTCGTGGTTGCCCTGCCGCAGCAACGACACGTACAGGCGCAGCGTCGCGAGCGGCCCCGGCAGGATGCGCGCGTCGTGCGCGACGAAGCCGCGACCGCGGTCGGTGTAGATCGCCTCACGCAACAGCGGTCGCACGGGCGACTCGACGCGCAGGATCGAATCCGGCGGCGACAGCGAGTAGGCGATCAGCTCCGGCAGACCGTCGTGATTGACGTCCGCGAAGGTGGCGTCGCCCTGCTCGCCCAGCTCGGGGCCGTTGCCCTCGTACTGCACCAGCTCCCAGTAATAGCCGTCGGGCGACATGCGCAGGTACTTGAAGCCCTGCGATGCGGCGGTGCCGCGCAGCCGGAACAGCACCGCGGCGGCGTACGGCGACGACGACTGTCCCGACCACCAGGCGCGCAGCACCGGCCGCACCGCGGGCGGGAACGACGCGCCCTGCATGCGCAGATCGGGACCGCGGTACCACATGAGATAGCCCACCGACGGCATCGCGGGCCGCCACGGATTGCGCACCAGCACCAGCACGATGCTGGGGATCTGCGGGTCCTGCACCACGTCCACGTCGAGTCCGAGCGAGTCCAGCGTGAGCTCGATGCTCGGCGCCAGGATCATCCGCTCGCGGCCGAGCGCGCGCAGCAATCGGCGCGCCGCCTGCCCGACGCGCTCGAACGGCACGATCGACCGCTCGTCGAGCGAGTCCACGGTCTGCTGCTGGAACCGCACCTTGGCCTCGGAGACGAGCGCGGTGATCGAATCGGCGCTGGCCGGCAGCCACGGCTTCACGTAGGGGCCGCCGCTCGGCGTCTTGGCGGGTGCGGCCCACGACGGCACGACCGCGAGCGCGACGAGCACGAGGGCGGTGAGCAGCGGATTCGAGAGGGGACGCGGTCGGGTCATGTCCGGGGATTAGAGAGGGCGGGCCGCGAACGGGTCAAGTGGGACGCGGCGCGGGCGACTCACGGCTGGACCGCGGGCGGCACGCGCTGATAACGGATCACCATGACCGGGCGCAGGCCGCGCGGGTCGAGTGACTTGGGCGCGTGGAAACCCGACGCGATCGTGGTCTTGAACATCGGCCCCGACATGAAGCCGCGCCGGCGCGCGAGCATCTCGATCATCGCGCCGTAGCGCGGCGCGGTGAAGTCCACCTCGGTCGAATCGATGGCGACACCCGAGGCGAGCAGGCCATCGGTCTCGGCGTAGGGCGGGCCCGGATACAGAACCGTGCAACCGTTCCAGTCGTTCTGCGTCTGCCACAGTTCGGGACGCGACTGGTCGAACTGGCGCGCGAAGCGATCGAGCGCCCAGAAGCGCGCCCGCACGCTCACCAGACGCGCATCGGCGGGCAGCGCGGTGAGATTCCAGTGCATCGCCGCGTTGTTGAGGGGCCCCGTCGGCGTCCACTGCGAATCGCACATCGAGACGCTGAAGCGGCCGTTGAGCACGACCGCGCCGACCTCGATGGGATTGACGACGATCGAATCCGTGCGCACCTCGGGCCCCATGACGCGGAAGCTGCGCATCGGGCCGTGCATGCGCTCGAGCGTGGTGCGGTTCTCGGTCGTGACCGCCCAGTACACGCGGCTGCCGGGGCGCCACGCCGCGCGCGGCAGGAAGCGCGTGAACACCTGGCGCTGCAGCACCGCGCTCGAACGCGACGCGACCGCGACCGAGTCCTCGGACGCGTAGACCTCGTGCAGCAGGTTGTTCTGCGCCCCCAGCGTGCCGCTCCAGCCGAACCCGGTGAGCGGACCCTCGAGCGCGTCCTGCGCGGGGAAGTCGTAGCTCACGCGCCGCAGGCTGTTGGTCGTGAACTGGAAGTAGATCCCGTCCGGCAGCGGCAGACCGTCGAACGTCTTGACCGCCGGCGAGAACTCGACCGTGTAGGTGCGCTGCAGCGCCAACGTGGCGGCCGGCACCACCTGGATGCGGCGCGTGATGCCGTCGTAGCTCACCGTGCACGGCAGCCGCTGCCCGTCGAGCTTGAAGTACACCGACTGGGTGGTGACGGTGCGCCCGTCGAGCGCGCGATCGAACTGGCCCCAGATGTCGGTGTCGTAGAGCGCGGCGGTGGCGCGCGCCGACGGGTTCGTCGCGATGAGCAGCGCGGACGGGTTCGCGGGCACGTCCCCCCCGCCACCGTCGGTCACGGGTGCGGTGGTCTTCTTGGCGCAGCCGGAGGCGGCGACCACGAAGCACAGGACGAGCAGGGCGAGGATTCGGCGCATGGGCTCTCGGGAAGGGGGGCGGGCGCGAGCGCCCGACGACGGTCGACCATGGTAGGACGCGCGCCGCCGACTGACAATGCCCGACGCGCCGTCCGGCCGGGTCCGCGAAGCGACGGACGCGTCGCGTTGAGGTCCGCGCGCGGCTTTCGTGTAGACTCGGCCCTGCGCGCACGGTCCGCCGTGCGCCCCGCTTCCGCGCGCGGCGACTCCGATCGCCCGCGCCGCCCGTACGACCCCGGAGCCCGAGCCGCGTGATCCGAGCCATCGTCTTCGACCTGGACAACACGCTGACCGACTTCATGCGCATGAAGGAGGCGGCCATCCAGGCGGCCATCGGCGGCATGATCGACGCCGGCCTGCGGATGTCGCGGGACGAGATCCGTCGCCGCGTGCAGGCCGTGTACGACGAGCGGGGGCTCGAGTTCCAGCGGGTGTTCGACGAGCTGCTGGAGCGCGAGTTCGGCGAGGTGGACCCCAAGATCCTCGCCTCGGGCATCGTGGCCTACCGCCGCGCCCGCGCCTCGGAGCTGGTGCTCTACCCGCGCGCGCAGATGACGCTGCTCGAGCTCGCCAAGCGCGGCCTGCGGCTGGGCGTGGTCTCGGATGCGCCGCGGTTCCAGGTCTGGCTGCGCCTGTGCTCGCTCGGGCTGCAGCACGTGTTCGACGCGGTCGTCACGTTCGACGACACCGGCGAGCGCAAGCCCGCCGCCGCGCCGTTCCGCGAGGTGCTGCGCCGACTGGGCGTGGACCCGCACGAATCGCTCATGATCGGCGACTGGGCCGAGCGCGACGTGGTGGGCGCCAAGAGCCTCGGCATGACGACCGTGTTCGCGCGCTACGGCGACACCTTCGACACGAAGGAGTCGGGCGCGGATTTCGATGTGCAGGACGTGTTCGAACTGGTGTCCATCGTGGACCGACTGAACGGTCGCGAGGGCACCGCGGGATCCCCAGGAGGACGAGACCATGGCCGGTGAGAAGATCCGCGCGGCGCGCGCGCACGTGTACGCGCCGCCCGAGGGTGTGGCGGCGGACGCGAAGGTGCACGTCTACATCTTCGACGTGTTCAACAAGACGTTCCTCGCGGACCACAAGGCGTTCGACACGATCGAGCGCGCCGTGCAGCACCAGCGTCACGAGCAGGAGCGCATCTACACGGAGCAGGAGGCCGAGCCGGAGCTGTTCGACATCCCGTTCCTGTCGAACGATCCCGACCTGCTGAACCGCGTCGAGTCCGACGCCGAGTACAAGCGCAAGCTCATGCGCGACCTCACCAGCGACGCCCGCTCGCGCGGACGCCGGCACTAGAGGACGCGATGTTCCTGCTGACGGCCGCCGAGATGCGCGCCGTCGACGAGGCCACGGTCGCGGCGGGCACGCCCGTCGCGACCCTGATGGATCGCGCGGGCCGCGGGGTGGCGGCCGCGATCGAGCGCGTGTTCGGCCCGCCGCTCGCGTGGCGCGTGGTCGTGTTCGCGGGCGGCGGGCACAACGGTGGCGACGGCCTGGTGGCCGCACGCGCACTGGCCGAACGCGGCGCCGTGGTCACGGTGATCGTGTGCGCCGCGCGGCTCGCGCCGGCCACTCAGGACGTGCTCGCGAGCCTCGAGGGCACGCGCGTGCGCGTGCAGCATGCGAGCGACGACGCGGCGTTCGACGCGTGCGTCGCGGGTCTCGAGGCGTGCGATCTGGTGATCGACGCGCTGCTCGGGACCGGTGCGCAGGGCGCGCCACGCGGCACGATCGCACGCGCGTGCGGCACGATCGCCGCGTGGCGCGCGCGCGGTGTGCGCGTCGTGGCGGTGGACCTGCCCACGGGTGTCTCGAGCGATGACGGCACCGCGAGCGACGATGCGGTGCACGCCGATCTCACGGTCACGTTGGGGGAGCCGCGACGCGGCCACTGGCTGTGGCCCGGCCGCGCGCATCGCGGAACGCTCGAGCTCGTGGACATCGGACTCGTGTCGGCGGCGACCGCGGGACTCGCGCCCGTCCTGCTCGCGACGCCGGAGTCGCTCGCCGGGCTCGTGCCCGTGCGCGACCCGCGTTCGCACAAGACGCGCAACGGCCGCGCGCTCGTCGTGGGCGGCTCGCCGGGGCTGACCGGCGCGCTCGTGCTCGCGGCCCGCGGCGCACTGCGAAGCGGTGCGGGCTACGTGCGCGTGGCGGGCCCCACGAGTCTCGTGGACACGCTCGCGGCGCACCTGGTCGAGGCCATGGTCGTGGGCTGCGGCGAGGACGACCAGCGCACGCTCACCACGAGCGCGCTGCCGCGCGTGCTCGACGAGGCGGCGCGCGCCGACGCGGTCGCCGTGGGCAACGGTCTGAGCACACGACCGCGCGCCGCCACGCTCGTGCGCGAACTCGCCACGCATCTCGATCGACCGCTCGTGCTGGACGCCGACGCGCTCACCGCGCTCGCCCCGGCGGCCGAGCAACTCGTGCCCGCGCTGCGGCTGGCGCCCGCGCCGCGCGTGCTCACGCCGCACCTGGGCGAGATGAGCCGGCTCACGGGTCAGACGACCGACGAACTCGAGGCGCGACGCATCGATGCCGCCCACGGCTGGGCGATGCGCTGGGGCGTGACGCTGGTGCTCAAGGGCGCCCCCACGGTGGTCGCCGCCGCCGATGGCCGCGTGAGCGTGAACCCCACCGGAGGACCCGAGTTGGCGACCGCGGGCACCGGCGACGTGCTCACCGGCGTGATCGTCTCGCTGCTCGCACAGGGGCTCGAACCCTTCGCGGCCGCGCGCCTCGCGGTGCACGTCCACGGGCGGGCGGGCGAACTCGCCGCCGCTCGCGTGGGCGCGCTCGGCGTGACCGCGAGCGACGTCGCGGAGTCGCTGCCCGCGGCGTTCACGAAGGTCGCGAACCGGAACTAGGACGCGCGCACCTTGCTGCGAGCGCTTCTCTTGGTGAGTGCGTCGGGCGGGGTGGCGAGAGGGGTGCGAACAAGGGGACCGGTCGGTTCGGCCCTCCATGGCCTCACCTCCCTGACGCTCGCGGACGGCCTGCGCGCATCCTGCGCTGCGGCCTGCTCGCGACTCCCCTTCTTCGCACCCCTCTCACCACCCCGCCCTCGTCTCGAAGAGGCGACGCGTCCTCGAAGACCCGCTGGGGATGAGAAGCCACACCGGTGAC
>CAZZLY010000018.1:30129-35498 GCA_964655175.1 uncultured bacterium | reverse complement strand
CACGAAGCCCCGCGACCTTCGAGGTCGCGGGGCTTCGTGAGGCTGCGGTGAGGCGAGGATCACATGTGGCGGTTGAGCAGCGCGGCCAGCTCGGGCTTGGGGCGGTTGCCCACGACGCGCTCGACCATCTCGCCGTTCTTGAACACCATGAGCGTCGGGATCGAACCCACGCCGTACTTCACGGCGATGTCCTGATCCTCGTCCGTGTTGACCTTGACGACCTTGGCGCGACCCGCGAACTCGGTCGCGAGCGCGTCCACCGTCGGGGCGACGGCGCGGCAGGGTCCGCACCAGGGGGCCCAGAAGTCCACGAGGACCGGCGTCGAGGACTTGAGCACCTCGGCGTCGAAGTTGGCGGTCGTGACCGGCTGCGCGTTCGACATGTTCGTCTCCAATGAAGGCGGTGGGCTGTTGCGGGGCGACGATCGCGGCGTCGCCGGAAGAGGCGGGAGGCCACCGGAGCCGAGGGCCGGGACGGGACCGGGGGCGCGTCTCTTCTGATGCGCCGGGGGCGTCCGGGATGCTCGCGGTTCTGCGGCCGCGGGTGCAGAATAGGGAGTCGGGCGCGGGACCGTCAAAGGCCGGTCGGAACGCCCGCCCTGGAACGGACCCCCCTTGCTCCCTCTGCGCGACGACAACCCCTCGAGCCGCGTCCCCGTGGTCACGTACGCCCTGATCGCGGCGAACGTGGCGGTGCACCTGTACGCGTCCTCCCTGGGCCCCGGTCTGCGTCCGTTCCTCGACGCCTGGGGCGTCGTCCCCTACCGGCTCGTGGCCGCGTTCACCGGCGACGGCGATGCGGCCATGCAGGCGACCACGGTGTTCACGTCGCTGTTCCTGCACGCCGGCTGGCTGCATCTGCTGGGGAACATGTGGTTCCTGTGGGTGTTCGGCGACAACGTCGAGGATCGCATGGGCCACCTGGGCTTCCTCGTGTTCTACCTCGCCGCCGGCGCGTGCGCGGCCTTCGTGCAGGTGTTGGTGCTCACCGATTCCATCGTACCCATGGTGGGCGCCAGCGGCGCGATCGCCGGCGTGCTCGGCGCGTACGCGTTCGCGTTCCCGCGCGCCAAGGTGCTCACGCTGGTGCCGCTGATCATCTTCTTCCAGGTCGTGAGCCTGCCTGCCCTGTTGCTGTTGGGCTTCTGGTTCGCGCTGCAGTTCCTCGCCGGTACGCTGCTCGGTTCCGCGAACGGCGGCGTGGCGTGGTGGGCGCACATCGCCGGCTTCGTGTTCGGCTTCGTCATCATGTCGCTCGTGCGTCGCTCACGTGAGCCGCTCGAACGCGAAACGTCGTTGCCCTAGACGCAGGAGGTCCCGTGCGCATCCCGATCGCCCCCGTCGCGCTGTTGGCGTGCCTGACGCTGTCCGGCTGTGGCAAGAGCTCCACGACCCCGACGCCCCCCACGCCACCGGCCTCGGTGATCCGCACGATCGTCCCCTCGACGACCGACTCGGGCATCGACACCGCCGACGACCCGCACGTCGCCGTGAATCCCGATCCGAACGCGACCGTGCGCAACAAGCTGTTCGTCTTCCTGCCCGGCACGGGCGCCGTGCCGACGATGCAGCAGCTCATCCTCAAGACGGCGGCCACACGGGGTTACCATGCGATCGGCCTGAGCTATCCGAACCCCACGGCGGTGGGCGTGCTGTGCGCCGACGACGTGGACTCCGAGTGCTTCTGGAACGTCCGGCGGGAGATCCTCACCGGACTCGATACGAGCCCGCTCGTCGCGATCACACCCGCGAACTCGATCGTGAACCGTCTTGAGAAACTGCTGACGTCGCTGCA
Organism: uncultured bacterium; assembly: GCA_964655175.1. Lineage (GTDB taxonomy): Bacteria > Eisenbacteria > RBG-16-71-46 > RBG-16-71-46 > RBG-16-71-46 > JAIOPA01. The sequence goes on along the minus strand of CAZZLY010000018.1, from coordinate 33,703 downwards.
CGCGCGCTACCCGGCGGAAGGCTGGGGTCAGTACCTGGTGAGCGGCCGCATGGATTGGTCGCGGGTCACGATGGCGGGCCACTCGCAGGGCGGTGGCCACGTGGGCGTGCTGGCCAAGCTGGTCTCGCTCGATCGCGCGGTCTACTTCTCGTCGCCGGCCGATTGGCGACAGGTCGCCAACGTGCCGGCGACCTGGTTGAGTCGTACGAACGTCACCCCGGCGAGTCGGCAGTACGCGTTCATCCACGTGCAGGATCAACTCGTGCCGGTCACACAGGCGCTGGCCAACTGGTCCGCGCTGGGACTCGATGCCCAGGGTCCGGTGACGAGCGTGGACGGCGCGACCGCGCCCTACGGGAACAGTCACCGACTGACGACGCGCGCGACGCCGCTGCTCGCGGGCTCGTACCATGGCGCGACCGTGGTCGATGCCGCCACGCCCCGCACCCCGGGTGGGACGCCGCTCTTCGAGTCGGCCTGGATCTATCTGGCGTTCCCCTGATCCCATCGCCCGGGCGGCGAGGCACCGCTCGGAGCGGTCCCCTCGGTCGCCCGGTCGCAGCCGCCGCGCCGGGGACGCTTGCCGCCGCGGCCGGAAGGGACCATGTTCCGCGTGGTGCACCGCGCCGTCACGGCCCGGTGTCCGGTTCCCATCGCGTCCCGACCCGGAACAAGTGCTGGAGATCCCCCGTGCGTACCGACCTCGATTCGATCCTGCAGCAGCGTGGCCTCGCCGGCGTGGTGGTGCTCGCACACGACCGCTACTGCCCCGCCTTCTATTACGCGACGGGCCAGAAGATCCATCACGGCCTCTACGTGCGCGGCGCCGACGGGCGCGCGCATCTGGTGCACGACCCGATGGAGCGCGATCAGGCGGCGGCGGTGGGTTGCGGCACCTCGTCGTACGCGCAGCGTGGCCTGTTGCAGCGGGTGAAGACGGCCGAGTCGCAGGCGCGCGGTCTCGCGGAACTCGTCGTCGAGGTGACGCAGGAGCTGGGCATCCAGGGCACCGTGGCGTTCGCGGGCGACGTGCCGATGGGCTTCGGCTGGACGCTCGTGGACCACGTGCGGTCGCTCACGCCCAACATCGTCGTGGACGCCTCACAGCCGGGCCCGCTGGACGTGGCCGCGATGACCAAGGACGAGGACGAACTCCAGAAGATCCGCCACTGCTCGCGCGCCGCGGTCGAGGCCATGCGCCGCGTGCGCGAGTTACTGGGCTCGCTGCGGCGCGACGGTGACGCGTTCGTCACCGAGGCCGGCGAGCGCGCGACGCTGGGACATCTGCGCCGACTGCTGCATCGCACGTTCGCCGAGTACGCGCTCGGCGAGGACGGCGAGAGCATCGTCGCGCAGGGCCGCGACGCGGGTGTGCCGCACAATCGCGGCAACGACGCCGACCCCGTGCGCGAGGGTCAGCCCATTCTGGTGGACATCTTCCCCGGCGAGGCCGGCGGCGGATACCACACCGACATGACGCGCACGTTCTGTCTGGGCCGCGCGCCGGAACCGCTGCGCAAGGTGTACGACGACTGCCGCGCCGCGTTCGATGCGGCGATGGCGCGCGCCCAGGTCGGCGAACCGTGTCGCGACCTGCAGGAACTCGTGTGCGAGACGTTCGAGCGTCAGGGCCATCCGACGCAGCGCAGCAAGCCCGGCACCGAGGAGGGCTACGTGCACAGCCTCGGGCACGGCGTGGGCCTGGCGGTGCACGAGGGCCCGCGTCTGGGCGGGCCGCCCAGCAACACGGCGCGCCTCGAACCGGGCCACGTCGTGTCCATCGAGCCCGGTCTGTACTACCCCGATCGCGGCCTCGGGGTGCGCATCGAGGACCTGATCGCGGTGCGCGCCGACGGCGGCATCGAGAACCTCACGCCGGCGCCGTACGACCTGGAGATCCCGATCCGCGCATGAAGGCTTCCTCGTACGAGACCGGCCGCGCCGCCAAGAACGAACGCGCCATCCTGGTGGGCCACGCGCAGCGCGAGCGCGAGCACATCGAACGCTCCATGGAGGAGCTGGCGCTGCTCGCCGACACCGCGGGGGCCAAGGTCGCGGACACGCTGGTGCAGCGCAGCGGTACGATCCATCCCGCGACGTTCCTGGGCAAGGGCAAGGTCGAGGAGCTCAAGCAGCTCGCGATCATGCGCGACGCCGACCTCATGATCTTCGACGACGATCTGTCGCCGGCGCAGGTGAAGAACCTCGAGAAGATGGTCGATCGCAAGGTCATCGATCGCAGCGAGCTCATCCTGGACATCTTCGCCAAGCGCGCGCGCACGCGCGAGAGCCGCCTGCAGGTCGAGCTCGCGCAGCTCGAGTACACGCTGCCGCGTCTGACCGGCATGTGGAAGCACCTCGAACGGCAGGCGGGCGGCATCGGCACGCGCGGCCCCGGCGAGACGCAGCTCGAGACGGACCGCCGCATGGTGCGCGAGAAGATCGGCCGGCTGAAGCGCGAACTCGAGAGCGTCGAGCGCGAACGCCGTACGCAGCGCGCGCGGCGCCAGCGCGAGTTCCGCGCGGCGCTCGTGGGCTATACGAACGCCGGCAAGAGCACGCTGTTCAACGCGCTCACGCGCTCCGACGTGTTCGTCGAGAACCGCCTGTTCGCCACGCTCGACTCCACGACGCGTCAGCTCGTCAGTCCCACGCGCGAGCTGGCGCTCGTCACCGACACGGTCGGGTTCATCCGCAAGCTGCCGCATCATCTGGTGGCCTCGTTCCACAGCACGCTCATCGAGGCGGTCGAGGCCGACGTGCTCCTGCACGTGACCGATGGTTCGGATCCCGACTTCCGTCGGCATCTGATCGCGGTGGACACCGTGCTCGACGCGATCCTGCAGGAGCCGCGCCCGCCGCGGATCATGGTGTTCAACAAGTGCGATCGACTCACCGACGACCAGGTCGCGGCGCTGCGCGTCGAGTTCCCCGACGCTCGCGTCGTCTCGGCGATCACCGGCGAGGGGCTGGAGTCGCTGCGCGCCGAGATCTTCACGCGCTCGACCGAGAAGGCGGCGGCACGACGTGCCGCCCCGACCGGGCCCACCGAGGACCCCGAGGCCGAGTGGCGCCCGTGAGCGACCCGGTGCTCAGGTACGAGCGCGAGTTCGCGGCGCCCGCGGCGCGGGTGTTCGCGGCACTCGTCGAGGCCCGACACCTCGAGCACTGGTTCTGCGACGCGTGCACGAGCGAAACGCACGAGCACGGCGCGCTCGTCATGCGCTGGACGCGGCCCGGCGGTTCGGGGCTGCCGTTCGAGGCGCGCTGGATCGCCTGGTCGCCGCCGACCTCGGCCGCGTTCACCGGTGGCCACGCGGGTTACCCCGACGGCACCGCGGGCACGGTGCGGTTCGCGCTCACCTCACTCGCGGACGGTGGCACCCGACTGGTGCTCGAACACGAGACGCCCGCGACCCCGGCGCACGCGGCCGCGCTCGCGAGTTGGCGCGACGCGTGGCCGCGTGCGCTCGCGCGACTCGACGCCTACCTCGCCCCGACCGCGTGAGCACGCCGCGCTTCACGCGCTACGTGGCGCTGGGCGACAGCTCCACCGAGGGGCTGTCCGACGGCA
>CAZZLY010000018.1:12532-30029 GCA_964655175.1 uncultured bacterium | reverse complement strand
GACACCCACGCGATGCAGGCCGCGCTGCGTGAACAGGGCGCGACCGTGATCACGTTCACGTTGCCCGACCTCACGCCGCTGTTGCCCATGGCGCGACGGTTGTCACCGCGCATCGCCGCCATGAACGAGCGGCTCCGCGCGGTGTGCGACGCCACGGGGACGCACCTCGTGGACTTCACCGACGTGCCGGTGGCGGTGGACGCGCGGTTGTGGAACGACGATCGCCTGCACGCCAATCCGGCCGGCCACGCGCGCATCGCGGATGCACTGGCCGAAGCCCTGGGCCTGCCCGGCGCGGATGCGACGTGGCGCGAGCCCCTGCCGCCGCTGGGTCCGCCCTCACCGCTGGCGGTCGCGTGGCGCGAGACCCGCTGGGTGGTGCGGCACCTGCTGCCGTGGTTCGTGTTCCAGCGCGTGCAGCCCCTGTTGCCGCGACCGCACCGCCCGGGGCCCGTGCCCGAACTCACCCCCGTCGCACCGCACTGAAGGCCCGCGGGACCGCCTGCACGGCCGCGCGCGGTGCGCTATCCTCGCACCTTCGCACACCCGTCCCCATCTCCCGGCGCCCCGCGCCGCCACCCGAGAGTCCGCATGTCCGCGACCCCGACTTCGCTCCGCACCGTGCGTTTCGGCCACAGCCCCGACGCCGACGACGCCTACATGTTCTACGGTTTCCACACCGGCGAGGCCGTCATCGACGGTTGCCACGTGGAGCACGTGCTGCAGGACATCCAGACGCTCAACGTGCGCGCCATCGAACAGGGCGACCTCGAGATCACCGCCGTGAGCGCGCACGCCTACGCGCACCTGGCGGACCGCTACGCGGTGCTCGCGTGCGGCGCCAGCTTCGGCTGGGGTTACGGTCCGGTGCTCGTCTCGCGCGGCCCGCGCACGATCGAGAGCCTCAAGGGCAAGCGCGTCGCGATCCCGGGCAAGCTCACGACCGCGGCGCTGCTGCTGCGCATCGAGTGCCCCGACGTCGAGACGGTCGAGGTCATGTTCGACGACATCCCGCGCGCCGTGCTCGCGGGCGAGGTCGAGGCCGGCGTGATCATCCACGAGAGCCAGCTCACCTACGTGGCCGAGGGCCTCACCAAGGTGCTCGACTTCGGCGAGCTGTGGAAGACGCGCGACAACCTGCCCGTGCCGCTCGGTCTCGACGTCGTGCGTCGCGACCTGGGCCCCGAGCTCATGAAGGCGTGCAGCGTCGGTTTCCGTCGCAGCATCGAGGCCGCGTTCGCGCACGAGGACGAGGCGATCGCCTACGCGCTGCAGTTCGGTCGCGGTCTCGACACCCAGCAGGGCAAGCGGTTCGTGCACATGTACGTGAACGACCTCACGCTCGACATGGGCGAGCGCGGCCGCGCCGGCATCCAGCTGCTCTACGACCGCGCGCTCGCGTGCGGTGCGATCACCCAGGCGCCGCCGTTCGAGATCATCTGAGCCGATCGCGATCCGCGTCGAGGGGCGCGGACCGCGACGCCACGCGCATGACCGGACCGTCCCCGCGGCCCACGCCCCCACCGGACGCGAACGCGTTCCTGTTGCGACTGGGCCGCTCGTTCCATGCGCTCGGCTACCCGTCGCATCGCATCGAGGAGATGCTGGGTGACGCGGCCCAGCGCCTCGGCGTCGAGGGACAGTTCTTCACCACGCCGACGAGCATCTTCGCCGCGTTCGGCGCGCAGGATGCGCAGCGCACGTTCCTCGTGCGCCTCGAGCCCGGCGACCTGCACCTCGAACGACTCGGGCGCGTACAGGCGATCGCGGAGGACGTGCTCGACGGCCGCATCACGACGCGCGACGGACTGGACGCGCTGGACGCGCTCGATCGCGAACCGCCTCGCTGGGGCCGCGGGCTCACCGTGCTCGCGTTCGGCGTCGCCGCCGGTGCGGCGGGTCACTTCCTCGGCGGTGGCCTCGCCGAGGTGCTCACCGCGGGCGGGCTCGCCATGTTCACCGGCGGACTCGCGACGTGGAACGGCCTGCCCGCGAGCGCGCGCCGGTTCTTCGAGGTGTTCGCCGCGTTCCTGGTGGCGTTCGCGGTGGGCTTCCTGGCGCAGCACACGCGACTGTCCACCTACGTCGCCACTCTGGGCAGCCTCATGGTGCTGCTGCCCGGTCTGCCGTTCTCGGCGGCGATGGCGGAACTCAACTCGCAGCACCTCGTCTCGGGGACCGCACGCCTCACGGGCGCGATCGTGCGCTTCGTGGGACTGGGCTTCGGGGTGGCGCTGGGCACGCGCGTGGCCGCGCTCGCGTTCGGTCCGCCGCCGCACGTCACGGCGCACGCCATGCCGGGTTGGGTGCTGTGGGTCGCGCTCACGTTGGCGCCGCTCGCGTTCACCGTGCTCATGCGCGCACGCCCCGTCGATGCGCCCGCGATCCTCGCGGTGTGCGTCGCGGCGTTCGGCGGGAGTCGCTTCGGCTCGCAGGCCCTGGGCCCCGAGTTGGGCGTGTTCATGGGCTCGTTCGTGGCGGCGGTGGCGAGCAACCTGCTCGCGCATCGGCGTCGCGTGCCGCCGCTCGTCACGCTCACGCCGGCGCTGCTGCTGCTCGTGCCCGGGAGCGTGGGGTTCCGCAGCCTGGCGCTGCTGCTCGATCAGGCCGTGGTCGACGGCATCCAGGCCGCGTTCCGCATGGTGATCATGTTCTCGGCGCTCGTGGCGGGCCTGCAGGTGGCCGCGGTCGTCGCGCCGGCCCCGCGGCTGTCGATCCGCCGCACGACCGCCTGACGCACACGCACGTGCGGGCCGGACGCGCGTCCTCTAGACTCGAACGCGTCGCGCGTCCCACCGTCGTTCCCGCACCCCGGAGGTCCGTCATGCGTCGTCTGCTGTCGCTCGCCCTGTTGTCGCTGGTGCTCACCGTCCCCGCGTTCGCCGACGAGGCACCCGCCGCGCCCGCGTCGAGCACGGGCACCTACGGCGCGCCGGTCACCGAGACCAAGGCCGTGCCGATCGCCAAGCTCGCCAAGAAGCCGCGCGCGTACGCGGGCCGGACCCTCCGTATCGAGGGCACGGTGAAGGACGTGTGTCAGGGCATGGGCTGCTGGCTCGAGGTGCAGGACGCGAAGGGCGCGACGTTCATCGCCAAGAGTCTCGACGAGAGCGTGCTCGTGCCCAAGGACTGCAAGGGGCAGCGCGTCGTCGTGCAGGGCGTGCTCACCGCGCGCACCGCGAAGGGCCACGACCACACGCACGAGGCGAGCGAGACGCCGCACGAGTGCCCGGCGCCCAGCTACGTGCTCGACACGCGCGGAGTGCAGCTGACGCCGCAGAAGTGACGACACCGGAACGCACGAACGGCCGCGGGACCGAGAGGTCCCGCGGCCGTTCGCGTACGAAGCACCGTCAGCTCTGGACCGCGAGCGTCGGGTAGTCGGTGTAGCCCTTCTCGGCACCGCCGTAGAACGTCTTGGGGTCGGCGGCGTTGAGCGTGGCGCCCGCCGCGAACCGCTCGACGAGATCCGGGTTGGCGATGTACGGCACGCCGAAACCGATGAGATCGGCCCGCTTCTCGGCGACGGCCTGTTCGGCGAGCTCCGCCGTGTAGGCCGTGCACGCGATCACGGTGCCGTGGTAGTGCGCCCGGATCGTGGGCAGCACCACCTCGTCCGCGGGGGCGACCGCCGACTCGTTGACGTGGACGAACGCGAGCGCGCGCTTGTCCAACTGCTGCGCGAGATACGTGTAGAGCGCCTTGGGATCGGAATCGCGCATGCCGTTCCACGGCGAGGTGGGCGACAGCCGGATGCCGACCCGGCCCGGGCCCCACACCGCGATCGTCGCATCCAGGACCTCGAGCGCGAAGCGGCAACGGTTCTCGATCGAACCGCCGTACGCGTCGGTGCGCTGATTGCAGCCGTCACGCAGGAACTGATCGATCAGGTAGCTGTTCGCGCCGTGCAGTTCGATGCCGTCGAAACCAGCGTCCTTGGCGTGCTGCGCCGCGACCGCGAAGTCCTTCACGATCCCGGCGATCTCGTGGGTCTCGAGCGCGCGCGGCGTCTCGACGGGCACCTGCGAGAAGTCGGGCAGCATCACCTGACCGTCGTACGCCACCGCCGAGGACGACACGGGCAGCACACCCTCGGGCTGGAACGCGCGATGCGACACGCGGCCGACGTGCCACAGCTGCGCGAAGATGCGGCCACCGGCCTCGTGCACGGTGCGCGTCACGAGCTTCCAGCCCTCGACCTGCGCCGCGCTCCACAGCCCGGGCGTGAACACGTAGCCGACGCCCTGCGGGCTCACACTGGTGGCCTCGGTGATCAAGAGACCCGCGCTCGCACGCTGGCGGTAGTACTCGGCGTGCAGCGCGAACGGCGCGCGCTCCGGGTTGGCGGCACGCGAACGGGTCATCGGGGCCATGACGACACGGTTGGGCAGCTCGAGCGCGCCGAGACGGTACGGAGAGAGCAGGTTCGGAAGGCGAACGGACAAAGTGGGACCTCGCATCCAGGGGGGATCGACGTTGCGCGATGCGCGCGGGACGGCTTGTTCCGATGCCCCAGGGGCGCGAAGGATTCGCCGGAATCCGTGTGGACCATCGCCCGGGCCCACCGAACGGGCCGAACCTGTCCCCGACGACGTCGCGGCCTCGCCATGCGCCACCCGGGCACCGCGGCGACGGGCGTTCCGGACGGCCGGACCGCGCACGACATCGCGCGCCCCACCGTCCCCGACGAGCGCCCGGGAGGTCCCGCCCGCGCGCATGCCCGTCGAAGGAGGCCGTCATGTCCCGCTCGCGGTTGGTCCTGGTCCTCACCCTGCTCGCGCTCGCCGCGTGTGCGCCCCTGCGCCTCGAGGCGCGCGTCGAACGCCCGCGGCCGGCGCGCCGCGTCGTCGTGGTGCATCCGGGCTGGCCGATCCGTCGTGCGCCGCGTCACGTCGTGGTGCACCCCGAACGCCGTCACGTGCGCATCGTGCCGCGCCTGTATCTGGCCCCCATGATGTTCATGAGCGTGGTCGTCACCGTGCACCCCGACCACGAACACATCGTGTGGGAGGACGGCGAGACGATCGATCGCGCGGACGACTGGTGCGAACTCGTGCTCGACTGCGACACGCGTGGGCACGGCCTGTGGTACGAGGTCGAGAGCGGTCGCGTGCAGGTGGAATGGGCCGAGGTGGTGTTCGAGGACGGCTCGGCGCAGGTGGTCGACTTCGAGAGCCACACGCAGGGACCGGGCCTCTACCGCCTACTCGAACTGCACGACGACCGGCACGTGGACCACGTCCGCATGGTCGTGCGATCGCGCACGCCCGAGAGCCGGATCGTCCTGCGCATGGAGAAGTGAGTCGCCCGTGAACGCACGAGGGCGGCCGCACCGCGCGGCCGCCCCCGTGTCACGCGACCGCGCGACGACTCACTCGACCATGAACCCGCGCATGTAGGCGGTGACGCGCGCACTCTCGCGCTCGCGCAGCGACCGGCAGTTGTGCACGTTGTCGCGCACGCGCTCGAGCATGGACTCGATCCCCGGCATGGCGCGCGCCGGATCGCCGAAGAACGCCTCGGTCGCCGCCAGACGCTCGGCCGAGCAACCGCTGCCCATCATGGGCATGAAGCGCATCGCGGGCGGTGGCAGACGCTGCGCCAGACGATCGTAGTTCGTCGTCATCCAGCGGAACATGCGTTCGCTCTGCGCCTCGCTGCGACGCCCCCCGCCCTGCAGGATCACCGACATCTCGGTGGGCCGGACCTTGTCCGACAGCATGTAATCCAGCGTGCGCGCGGCGAGCGTGGAATCCTCGAACGCACCGAGCGCGCCCAGGAACCGGCGACGCACCGCGGGCACGTCGCTCGATTCCACGCGGCGCACGAAGTCGTCGTACATCGCGGCATCGCCGGTGCGCGCCGCGAGCGAGACCACGGCGTCGGCGATGCCGGGTTCGATGCTGGCGGGGTCGGCCAGATAGCGCGCCGCCCGATCGCGCGCGAACGTCATCACCTTCTCGTCGCGACCGCGCGTGGCGAGCCAGCGCAGCAGTTCGCCGCGCAGCCCCGAGACGGTCTCGTCCTCGCCGTCACGACGCTCGAGCCCGATGCGCTCGAGCGACGGCGACAGCGTGCGTCGCACGTAGACCGCGAACAGGTCCGCCAGGCTGTCGGGCACGAACGCGGTCTGCACCCCGGACAGGGCCTCGACCGCGCTCGAGACGACCGGCGACTCGGGATCGCGACCGAACCACGACAACGCCTTGAGATACGTGTCGCCGTGCACCTCGCCCGCGTTCATGAGCAACGACAGGTTGCCCAGGAACGCGACCCGCTCCTCGGCGGTCAACACGGACGCGGAGTGCTCGGCGAGCGACTCCATCCAGGCGTCGGGCACGCTCCACGCGTAGTACCCGCGACCCTCGCCGTTGGGCATGACCCACGCGGGCGTCCCCGGCAGCTTCACGACGCGCGACTCCTCGGTGAGCAGCACGCGCTCGGTGCGCACCGTGCGACCGTCCGACCACTTGAGCGTGACGGGGACGTGCCAGCGCAACGGCGGCTGCGACACCTCGTAGGGCGTCGCGCGCGACTGCGTCAGTCGCACACCGCCCGGTGCCGGGATGACGCGCACGTACGGCACGCCGGGCTGATCGACGAACGTGCTCATGGCCTCCGAGACGTGCGTCCCGCTCGCGCGATCGAGGGCGCGCCACAGGTCGGCCGCGGTGGCGTTACCCCACGCGTGCGTGCGCAGGTAGGTGCGCACGCCCTTCTGGAACGTCTCGGCCCCCAGATAGCGCTCGAACATGGACAGCACGGCGTTACCCTTGCTGTACACGAGTCCGACGTTCGTGAGCCCCGCGGCCGAGCTCGTGGTGTGGTCGCGGATGGCGCGCGTCGAGGGCTGCGTGTCGCTGGTCTTCACGCCCTGGATGCGCTGCAGGTCCGAGAGCCCGTCGCGGAACACCGGGAACACCTCGTCGGTGATCTTGGCGGCCATCCAATCGGCGAACGATTCGTTGAGCCACAGGTCGTCCCACCACGCCATGGTCACGAGGTCACCGAACCACATGTGCGCCAACTCGTGCGCGATGACCGAGGCGCTGGAACGCCGCTGGCCGAGCGTCGCGCCGGCCGGATCGAGCAGCAGCAACTCGTCCCGGAACGTGATGAGGCCCGGGTTCTCCATGGCGCCGTAGGCGAACTCGGGCACCGCGATGAGGTCGAGCTTGGCGAACGGGTACGGCATCCCGAACCAGCGCTCGAGGGCGGCGAGGATGCGCGGCGTCGTCTCGACCGTGACAGCGGTGAGCGCCGACTGCCCGCGACAGGTGATCACCCGCGTCGGCACGCGCATCCCGGGCACGGGCACGGTCTCGAACGGTCCCACCGCGAGCGCGAGCAGGTAGCTGGGCAGCGGCGGCGTGCGCGCGAACGTGATCGTCCGCCAACCGTCGTGCTCCTCGCGGCGCTCCTCGGGCATGTTGGTGAACGCCTCCTGCGTGGCGGGCACCTCGAGCACGAACTGATAGGGGAACTTGAAGCCGGGCTCGTCCCAGCACGGGAACGCCTCGCGCGCGTCGTCCGACTCGAACTGCGTGAACAGATAGCCGCGCTGCTCGCGGAGCGCGCGGTACAGACCCACCGCCCGCGTGCCGTACAGATGTGTGAACGCGATCGTGAGCGACGCCTCGCCCGTCGCGAGCGGCCGGGCCAGCACGAGCGTCTGCAGGCCGTGTTCCCCGGTCACGCGCGTGAACGCCACGGTGTCGGCCCCCTGCCGCAGCACGAGCCGACCCAGTCGCTGGCCCTCCGCGTGGAATCGCAGCGTGTCGGTCGCACGCGCCACGCGCAGCGCGACCTCGACCGAGCCCGTGTAGCTGCGCTTGTCGGGATCCAGCTTGAGCAGGATGCGCTGGAACGTGGGCGCGATCGCATCGCCCAGTCGCACGTCGAGGGCCTGTGCCGCGTGCGCCGGTGCGGCGACGGCCAGAACGAGGAACGCGACGAGCACGAGCAGGACGCGGTGGCAACGGGACATGGGACCTCCGAGAGCGGACACGGGACACACGGACCATGGCACTGTGCGGCGGCGACGTCGGCGCGCGCAAGCCCCGAACCCACGTGCGCGGGCCGCACGGGGACGACCGCGGAGTGTGGATCGGGTTTGAGGCGCGCGCGCGGGACGCGTACTGTGGCCGTTCATGTCGCCCCTGCGCCGCACCACCGACCATCTACTGCCGCTCGTGCTCGTCATGATCACGGGCGCGGTGCTGTGGTACGTGCACGCGCTGGCGTGGGACGTGGGTGGCCGCTCCCCCATCCTGTCGTACGACAGCGCGCAGTACGCCGTCGCCGCCCGCGAACTCGCGTGGCACGGCCGACTCGCCACGCCGTACGCGCTGCCCATGGACCTCGTCACGCACGCCGCCGCGCCCTGGCCGCTGTCGGCGGTGCAGCCGGGTCTGGTGCTGTTCGAGGCGCTCGTGTTCCGGCTCGTACCCGCGAGCGGCGCCACCGGGGGTTCGGATCCGCGCGCGTGGCTCACGCTGCTGCTGCCGTTCACCTCGTTCCTCATGCTCGGCGCCTGCGGTGTACTGGGCATGCGGCACCTGCTCGCGCGTTTCGCGCCCGAGAGCCCGCGCTGGATGTGCGTGGGCGCGCCCGCGGTGGCCGGACTCATGCTCATCCTGGACCCCGAGGCGCAGCACTTCGCGGTCACGGGGCTCACGGAACTGCCGTTCACCGTGCTGCTGCTGGGGGCCGTGCTCGGGCTCGCGCGCGGGGCCGGCGCCGAGTACCCGCTCGTGTACGGCATCCTGCTGGGACTCGGCGGCCTGTTCCGCGCCAACATGCTGTGGCTCGCACCACCGTGCGCGCTGGCGTCGGCGTGGTGCGCCCCCGCCGGATCGCGCGGGCGCGTGCTCGTCACCGTGCTCGCGGGCTACGGCGCGGTGCTCGCACCGTGGTGGCTCTACAAGTGGACCGCGTTCGGCTCCCCGGCGTGGGACATCACGCGCTACGTCGTGTGGCATCAGGTGCAGGGCCGCGATTGGTTCACGATCTACCATCAGGCCGCGCTGCCCGAGGTGCCGCAGGGCTTCGAGGCCGTGCGACTGCTCGCCGACAAGGTGAGCCAGAACCTGCCCGGCGTGGTGCTGCCGCTGCTCCGCGGCCCGCGCGGATTGTTCCTGGGCGCGCTCGTGGCGTGGCTGTGCACGCGACCGCGGCGCACGCTCGCCTCGGCCGGGATCGTGCTGCTCGTGGGGCTCGTGCTCAACGTGCTCGCCGCCAGCGTGAGCGTGCCGCTGTCGCGCTACGTGTTCCCGACCCGCGTGCTGGCGGGCGTGGGCGGCCTGATCGCACTGTGGGCGCTCATCGAGCGCATGCCGTCGACGCGCCCGGGCATGCGGCTCGCGGCCGCCTCCGCCGTGTCGGTGCTGGCGTTGTCGTGGGGCACGATCGAGACCATCGAGGTGCACCGCGAGGCGCGCGCGACGCTGCGCGGGGTGCCGGCCACGAGCACGCTCACGATGCTTTCGCGCGAGCTCAACACCGTGCTCGATCCGGGCGAGACCGTGATGAGCAATCTGGGACCGTCGCTCGCGTGGCAGACGAATCACGCGGTCATCCATCTGGCCGCCTCGCCCGCCGACGTGGCGGCGTGTCGCGAACGGCACGACTTCCACCACGTCATGCTCGTGTTCCGCGACGCCGAGCGGGCGTGGGCCGCGTGGCGCGAGATCGTCGAGACCCCCGGTGCGGCGAAGCTGGATCCGACGCTCGGGGTGCGCGAGGAACGGCGCTACACGACGCCGGACGGATTCACCGTGGTGTGGCTGCTGCTGGGGCCGCGCACGCCCGCCCTGGCGGACGCCGAGCGCTAGCGCAGGATCGCGACGTCGTCACCGCCGCGGCAGGGACGCACGAGATCGCCCGATCGCACCGCGCCCTCGACCACGCGCACGCGCGCGCGACCACGGCCCTGCAGCGCGAGCACCTCGATCGCACCGATGCGATGATCCTCGTCCCCGATGCGCACGTGATCCTCGTCGATCACCTCGACGCGCGAACGCCAGACCTCGAGGCGCTGACCCACGAACACGCCGCGTGCCGCACCGGCATCGACCCAGGCGCCGCCGTCGCCGTCGCGCATGAGGCGGGACTCCCAGCGCGCATCGAGCTGCTCCACGATCACCGACCCCAGATCGCGCACGACCTCGTCGAGCGCCTGCGCGAGCGCGGCGTTGAGCGGGGTGGTCGCCTCGCCGCGCGAGGCCGCCGCGAGCCCGCGCGTGCGACGCTCACGCGCGGCGCGCGACTCCAGCAGCACGGTGCCGCTCGCGACGTCGAGCACGCGCAGCCGGACCTCGACGCGCGCCTCGATCGAGGCGTCCTGCGCCCCGATGCCCCAGCGCGCGAATCGCCCGGGCGCGGACACGTCCTCGTTGCCGAACCGCTCGACGATGCCACTGACGACCACCTCCGCATGTTCGCGACGGGCCGCTTCGAGCAGCTCGGCGTCGGTCATGGGCTGGCGGCGGGACGCGGCCGAAGCACGCAGGCGCACCACGCGGCGGGAGTCGTCCAGCGCATCGGCCAATCGAGCGGTGACGACGGCGGCGGGCGTCACCGCGGCCATGAGTTCCCAGCGGCCGTCGGTCGCATCGGCGAGTGGGCCGAGCAGGACCGCGGTCCGCGGCGCCGCACACGGCTCGCGGTCGGCCGCCGCCGCGACGGCGGCACGGACGGGCGCGAGGGGCAGGGCGAGCGTCAGGATCGCGAGGAGCCTGGACGCGGCGCGGACGACGGGACGCATCGGGGGATTCCCAGAGGTTGCGGGGCGCTCGGAGGCTCGGACCCTCCGACCCTTCGGGCGCTCCCGTCACCCCGAGAGGTGCCCGGGCCCGCGGGGGTGATACCGCCCCCCGCACCGTTCGGGCCGCGGCCGGGATCCGGCGACCCGGAACGAGCGGGGCCGCCGATGCGGAATGCATCGGCGGCCCCGGGGATGCGTCGTGCGTCGGGCTCAGCGCGGCATGATGAGCGTGTCGCCCGGCTCCTCGCCCTCGAGCTCGGCCGGGTACTCGGCCGGCAGCTCGCGCAGGCTCTCGACGAACAGCGGCACGTCGTCCGACAGGTTCGCGAGCGCCTCGGGGCCCTCGCCCACCTTGAGGATGTCGTACAGCGTCGTGCGCTGCGCCGGGGTGTAGCCCGCCTCGCGGATGAGCGTCTCGATCTCGGCGACCGTGGTCTTGTTCACGTGACCGGTCGCGAGGTGGACGTTCTCCTCGAACAGCGTGCCGCCGAAGTCATCGGCGCCGAACTGCAGCGAGATCTGCCCGGTCTTCTTGCCCTCGCTGAACCACGACGCCTGGATGTGGTCGAAGTTGTCGAGGTACAGACGGCTCGCCGCGAGCATGCGGAAGTACATGCTCGCCCCGGCGATGTGCGGCACCTTGGACTCCATGGGCGTGTTGCCGCGCTTGTAGCTCCACGGCACGAACGCGGTGAAGCCCTTCGTCTCGTCCTGCAGCGCGCGGATGTAGTCGAAGTGCTCGACGATCTCGGCGGGCGTCTCGACGTGGCCGTACATCATGGTCGCCGTGGAACGCATGCCGACCTGATGCGCGAGCCGATGGACGTCGAGCCACGTCTCGGGGCCGCCCTTCTTGATCGAGATGCGCTTGCGCACGCGGGTCGCCAGGATCTCGGCGCCGCCGCCGGGCAGCGTGCGCTGACCGGCGTCGTAGAGCGCCTGCAGCACGCCGCGCAGGTCGAGCCCGCTCACCTCGGCCATCTGATGGATCTCGGGGGCCGAGAAGAAGTGCGGCGTGATCTCGGGATAGCGCGCGCGCGCCTCGCGGACGATCGACGTGTAGAACGACCACGGGATCTCCGGGTTGAGACCGCCCTGCAGCAGCACCGTGGTGGCGCCGACCTTGCGGGCGTTCTCCATCATCTGCATGACGCCCTCGACGTCGTGCGTGTACCCGTCGGCCGCGGGCTTGCCCGGCTTGCGGTAGAACGCGCAGAAGTGACAGTCGACGGTGCAGTAGTTCGTGTAGTTGGGATTCGTGTCGATGACGTAGGTGACGATGCGCGGGTCGGTGCGACGCGCACGCACCTCGTTCGCCAACGCGCCGAGCTCGACGAGCGGGGCGTCCGTGAGGAGGAAGACGCCCTCCTCGGAGGTCAGGCGCTCACCGCGCGCCACCTTGTCTGCGATGCGGTTCCACACGGTCGGGGACTCCTCGGGAGAAGGATTCGCGCGGCCCCCACGGGCCGCAGCGGGCCACGAGGATACACCCTGCGCGCGGCCCCCGGAAAGCCGGACGCCCGCCCCCGGGACGGGAGCGGGCGTCGGTGCGGCGTGCGTCCGGCGATCACTTCTCGCGCCAGTTGAGCGTCACGAACTGCCCGCCGTACTTGGACAGCGCCTGCGCGATGGCGTCGGACGAGTACAGGATCGTCATGTTGCCGTTGGCCTTGATGATCGTGTTGCCCTTCACGATGACGCCGCCCAGGATCCACGCGTGGCCGTTGATGACGAAGTCACCCTCGACGTACACGAGCCCGCGGTACACGAAACCGGCGTTGCAGGTGAGGTCGCCGTCCACGTACAGCATTCCTTCGCCGGTGGTGCTGTGCAACGCGAGCGAACTGGACCGGTCCTGCGTGACGGCGTTGTTGTCGTAGTAGACGATGCCGTTGTAACTGGCGGGGCTCGCGGTGGGCGCACCGATCCACGACCAGTAGTCGCTGGCGCTCATCCCGAACGCCTCCCACGGCCCGGCGTAGAAGCCGGTCTGGTTCTCGACGTAGCCGCTCGGGCTACCCGACGAACCCGAGGCACCGCCACCGGTGATCGCCCCCGTGCTCCACGCGCCCGGCAGATCCCCCGAGCCCGTCTCGTTGTCGAGGCAGTGGTCGGGGTCGGGCGACGGCACGGTGAGCGCACGCCCCTTGATGCCGTCGTCGTCCGGCGTATCCACCGAGTGGTTGTAGCCGCAGATGTAAGCGGTGCCGATGAACTTGATCGGGATGTCGGCCGCCAGCGCGGCGCGCGCGGTGGCATTGAACGGACGCTGGATGACCTCGCTCACCACGGTGCGTCGCGTCGAACCCACGCGACCCGTCGAGGTCACGACGTAGATGGGATAGCCCGAGACGTCGTTGACGTTGGGCGTGACCGCCGGGTCGTAGCGCATGATGCGCGTGCCGGCCGCGTTCTTCTTCCAGGCGATCGTGAGCTCGTCCCCACTGCGTCCCGCGGTCGTGTACTCGAGCCACGCACCCGCGGGCTGCGCGGTCGCGAGCGCGGTCGAATCCGACCCGAGCACGGGCACGGTGCCGGCGAGCGTGTTGAACACCTGACAGACGTCGCGCGGGTCGGCCGGATCCATGCCGACGTCCTGATGGCTGATGCGGCCCAACGCCTCGCCCACGCCGGCTTCGGCGACGTTGAGCGCTTCCCGCATGCGCTGGTCGTGGCCCACGAGATTGCGGTTCATGCTCACCCCGGCCATGAGCACCAGCCCCAGCATGCTCATGACGAGCAGGATGAGGATCGACACGACGAGCGCGAACCCGCGCTCGTCCCGTTCCCTCCGACCCGCGCGCATGACGCGTCCCCCGTTCATCGCACGAACACCACCAGCGCACCGGTGGTCGCGCTGGACTTGAGACCGGCCGCCAGGTCCGTGAGGTACGGGAACGGCGGCGTGGTCGTGTTGAGGCCGTAGTTGAAATTGGCCGCGGCGAGCGCCGGCACCATGTTGAGCACCGAACCGCCGGACGGATCCGTGCCGGTCGAGGGCAGCAGGCCCGTGTCGAGGTAATGGATGCGCACGCCACCGCCGTAGCCCGTGGTCGAGGTGCGATAACCCACCGCGAGATCCGCGCCGGTGTCGCCACCGAAATCCGCCGCCACGAGGCTCTGCACGAACCCGAGCGCGTCCACGCGCCGTACAAGGTCGAACGACCAGTCGCCGCGGTTGCGGTACTGCCAGATGCGACCGGTCGAGGTGCTGCGCTGCGTGCCCATGAACACGTCCACCCAGCCGTCCCCGTTGGCGTCGATGCAGGCGAGCGCGGTGCCGGCGTCGCCGCTGAACGTGGTGGACCAGCGGTACACGAAGCGCGAGCCCGCGGTGCGGCCTCGGTTCTCCCACATCGCGAGTTGCCCCGCGTAATCGCTCGTGCGCGTGCACACGATCAGATCGCGGTCGCCATCGTTGTCGAGGTCGGCGAGCCGCATGCCGGTGACCTCGCCCATGGTGCTGCCGCCGATGAGCGAGAACGTCTCGTCGCGCGTGAACGAGGGCGTGACGGCGTCGTTGTTGAGCCACACCTCGATCGTGCCCTGACCCGCGGTGGCCGACTTGGTGCCCACCAGGACGTCCGGACGCGTACCGCCACCGCAGTCGAGCGTGACCACCGCCTGCACGTCGCCGTTGTCCGCGGTCTTGTAGTTCTTGCCCGTGCTGTACGTGGTGGGCAGATAGCCCTCGTTGCTCTTGCTGCCCTGCATGAACCACACGAAGAAGTTGCCCGCGGTCGTGTACTTGGTACCGGTCACGAGGTCGGGACGTGCGGTGTTGTCGTTCTTGTCGAGCGTGTCCACCGCCATGCACATGACCGAGTTGGGGGCCATGCGCGTGTATCCGTCGGGGTTCGTGGGCGACGCGCTGAACAGCGGCGTGCTCGCGTAGCGGTTGAACCACACCGAGACGTTGTCGGTGCCGCCGGCGTCCGCGCCCAGGAGCAGATCCTGATCGGCGTGCGCGAGCGTGGTCTTGTTGGCCTGCCAATCGGCCTCGATCACGTCGGCCGCCGCCAGCGACAGCACGCGGCTCGCGTTGAGCGTGATGATCTGGTAGTTCGCCATGCCGAAGTTGCGATTGCTGAGCGTGGCCCCCGACTGCACCCAGAGGTTGCCGATCGCCGTGCTCGTGGTCGGGAAGTACCCGCCCGGCGGCACCATGTACACGGTGTACGCCGACGTGCGCGGCGGGTCGTTGATCGGCACGGTGACGTCGTACTGGCCGTCGGTATCGGTGAGCGCGTAGCCCAGCACCGTGACGCCGCCGTCGTTCGTGACGCCGACCCAGACATCGGGGATCCCGTATTCGCCACTGTCGAACACGCCGTTGCGGTTGGCGTCGGTGTACACGAAACCCTTCACGTGGCCGACGCTCTGCTTGTAGAGCCCGAACACGTGCGAGGCGGTGCCGTGGTTGGCGATCGTGCCGCTGACCGGGTTCGGGGTCGTCACCCGCAGCGACTCGGGCGCCGCGCAGGTGAGCGTGTAGCCACCGGTGCTCGTGAACAGGCGGCCCTGTCCGGTCGCGTCGGTCCACGCGGTGGTCGCACCCGGTGAGCCCGGCGTGATGTTGAACGCGATCGCCTGCAGGCCCTGCTCGCCGAAATCCCGGCTGCCGTTGCCGTTGGCGTCGTCGTACGCGGTGAAGCTCACGATACCGCCGGAACGCGCGGTGTCGGCGAACGAGCGCGTGAGCGCGGAGGTGGTCACGGTGACGTTGAACGTGTCCGGCGAGCTGAACGAACCGTAGCCCATGCTGGGCGTGTGACGCAGCGTGTACGAGCCCGCTGCAGCGCGGAACAGGAAGTAACCGCTCGCCGACGTGTACGCCGTCATGTTGCCGAGGCGCACGAGCGTCCCCGCGAGGCCGGGGTCCGATCCGTCCTTCACGCGATTCAGGTTCAGGTCCTCGTACACGTACCCCGACACGGCGTAGGTCTTGGCGCCGAAGTCCGGCACGCTGCGCGAGGCGTTCACGTCGCTCGTGAGCGTGACGCGCGGATACACGCCCTTGGCGTCGGGGCGCATCGAGGTCGCGGTGACGTTGAGCGTGACGCGCTGGATGTCCGCGAGCTGCGCGGCGGGCACCGGACCGTTGCTCCAGTCCCACGGCGTCGAGGAGCCGCGCATGTACACGGTGAACAACGACGGCGTGCCCGTCGCCGGCTTGGCGATCAGCGCGACGTGTTCACTGCTGCCACCGTTGTCGTGCGCCACGTTGCCCGTGCTGTCGCCGTACACCTGGCGCAGCAGCACCATGTCGTTGGGGTTCGGCGACGACGCGGCATCGGCGCCCTCGGGCGCGCTCACGTCGCTCGCGTCCACCACGCCGTCGTTGTTGGCATCGAGCGTGTACCGGATGAGCTCCGCGCCGGTGCGATAGCGGATCGGCGGCGTCCACGCGCTGCCATCGAGCGGCTTGGGCCGCGGCGTCGACGCCGGATCGTAGGCGAGCGGGGCCACCGGACCGGCGCTGTTGTCCGGGAACGGCAGCTGGTTCTCGGACAGGATGATCTCGTTCTCGCTCACGTACGCGATCGCGGGCTGCGGCACGGCGTGATCGCGATCGGCGCCGTAGCCGGCGCAGCGGATGTCCCGCGCCATGAGGTCGAGTGCGGCCCGCGCCGCCTGATCGGCCTCGAGACGCTGCGCCGTGCGCTGCTTCTGGTGCGCCGAGGTCATGAGCACGACCGTGACCGCGACCGCGATCACCGCGAACACCGCCAACGCCACCATGAGCTCGACCAGTGTGAAGCCCGCCGAGCGAGTCACGCGCCGATCGAGAAGGACACGATCCGGAGTCATCACGCTCACCGCCTCACGTAGGTGGTGGCGGTCACGGTCTGCGCGCCACCGGCCGCACCCGTGTAGTCCACCGTCACCACGACCTTCTTGAGGTTGTCGAGTTTGCCCGTCAGGGTGGTGACCGTGTACGAACGCTGCCACTGCCCCTGTCCGAGCGACTCGGTGGTCGTCCCTGAGGGGTGGCGTCCTTCCGTGAGAGCCGCATCGGACCACGTCAGCCCGGTGAGCGACTCCACCTTCTGCTGCGCGTACTCGTTGGCGACCACGCGCAGATGGTCCTGCGTCTGCGTGCGCGCGCCCGTCGGGAACAACCGGCCCACGGCGAGCAGCCCCAACGTGAGCACGACGAGCGCGACCATGAGCTCGACGAGCGTCATGCCGCGTTCGCACGACACGCGGACCGGCGTCGGGAACCGACGGGTCGCGGTCATCGGATCAGCGCCAGTCCCGACACTTGGATACTCACGGTGTCGCGATGGCCCTCGCGGTTCTGGAACACGACCAGACCCGACGTGTTGACGCGACCGTCGCGCGTGATCGTGAGCGTGCTCGGCGTCGCCGACACGAGGCTCACGCCGTTGGGCAGCGCACGCCGGTTCGTGATGCCGCCACCCAGGATGGTCCACGCCGGCGTGGTGCCGGTGTCGAAGCCCAGCGTGATCGTCTGCCCCGTGGACATGGCGCGCGTGCGCTGCAACTGCACCGTCTGCACGAGGTTCTCGCTCGTGCCGCGCAGCTGCTGGGTCTGGAGGTAGTGACCGAACGCGGGCAGCCCGAAGCTGAGGATCGTGCCGAAGATCGCCAGCACGACCATGAGCTCGATCAGGGTGAATCCGCGGGGGTCATCATCGACGTGGGACATGGACGACTCCGGGGGATGGGTACGGAGCCTGCGCTCGCGCTTCGTCGGAGGTATCGGTC
>CAZZLY010000018.1:7306-12432 GCA_964655175.1 uncultured bacterium | reverse complement strand
CGAACGGCCGACCCCACGCGCGGTGGGATCGGCCGTTGCGGTCACTCGTGTGCGGGGCGCGAGGCCCCGTGCGTCACTGCCCGTCGCCGTCCAGCAGGTTGCCGAGCCCGCCGAGGATCGAACCCTGCTCGCGCCCACCGCCCCCCGTCTGCGGCGCGGCGGCGTAGATGCGGCTCGCCAGACGCGACAACGGCAGCGACTGCAACCACACCTTGCCGGGCCCGCGCAGCGTGGCGAAGAACAGCCCCTCGCCGCCGAACAGCATGGTCTTCACGCCGCCGGCCAACTGGATGTCGTAGTCCACGCTCGGCTGCATCGCGACGATGCAGCCCGTGTCCACGCGCAGCGATTCGCCGGCCGCGAGCGTGCGCTCCTCGAGCATGCCGCCCGCGTGCACGAAGCACCACCCGTCGCCCTCGAGCTTCTGCAGGATGAAGCCCTCGCCACCGAAGAGCCCCGCCCCGAAGCGTCGCGTGAACGCGATGCCCAGCGACACGCCCTTGGCGGCGCACAGGAACGAATCCTTCTGCGCCACGAGCGAGCCGCCCAGCTCCTTGAGGTGCAACGCGACGATCTTGCCCGGGTACGGCGCGGCGAACGCGGCCTTGCGCTTCCCGCCGGCCTGGTTCTGGAACACGGTCATGAACAGCGACTCGCCCGTGAGCAGGCGCTTGCCGGCCCCGAGCAGCGCGCCCATGAAGCCGCCGCTCTGCTGCGAACCGTCGCCGAAGATCGTGTTGAGGGTGATCCCGTCCTCGAGGTACATCATGGCGCCGGCCTCGCCGACGACCGCCTCGTTGGGGTCGAGTTCGATCTTCACGAACTGCATATCGTCACCGAGGATCTCGAAATCGATCTCGTGCATCGTGCTCATGATGGCGTGTGTCTCCTTGGGGTCCACGTGCGACACCAGCGGTGAACGCGCCGCCGACGGCGACGCGGGCAGGGTTCGACCTCACCGGCGGGGGGACCGGAGTACTCGGGATACGCGTGGGGGGCGCGTGGGGTTGCCGTCCGCGCCGTGCGACGGCGACGGACGGCGGACGACTCAGTCGGCCTGCAGCAGACCGTGTTCCGCGAGCAGCGCCTCGTAGCGCGCCAGCCCCTGCAGGTCCTCGGGCCCGAAACGATAGTGGAAACGTCGCAGGTAGCCCTCCATCTCGGCGGCGCTCCAACCGGGTCCGGTCTCGCGCCGGGCGATCTCGGGCAGCGTGGCGAGTCCGGCGGCGAGCGACGCCTCGAGGAAATCGCGCAGCTCGTGCTTGAGCGCCGGATCGAGCGACGTGCGCACGACCCAGGCCGCGTACACGAACGGCAGCCCGGTCCAGTCGAGCCAATCGGCCCCCAGATCGAGCGTGTGCACGAACCCCTCGGGCGGACGATTGCGCGTGCGCATGGCCTGATCACCGATGAGCAGCAGCCCGTCGGCCTGCGACGGTTCGAGCCCGCGCACGAAGCGCACGTTGGGCAGCTGGCGTCGCACGGTGAGCAACAGCTTGAGCAGGCGGATGCTCGTGGAGGTCTCGGGCGTGACCGAGATGAGCGCGTCGCCGAGCGCGTTGGCGGGACGGCGCGAGAACAGCAGCACCGAGAGCACCGGGCCGCGCGCCGCGATGCCCATGGGCGCGAGCATCTCGAAGCGATCCTTGAGCCGCAGGAAGTCGCCGGCGGCCATGAGTCCCAGATCGACGCCACCGGCCTCGGCCTCGCGACCGAGGTCGCGCGGCGGCAGGTTGCGCACCGCGAACGGGGCATCGGCCCACAGCGCGTAGAACGGCGCGGCGTTGGAGTACGGGATGCGGGCGGCGACGGTCGAGGTGGTCAGGCGGGTGGGCTCCATGGCGCGAGGATAACGCGGCATCGGGGGTCGGTCGAGCGGGCCGCCGGTCGAGCGCGGCCGCGCGGGACGCGGCCCGCAACGCACCCGTCAGTCCTGACGCAGGACCTCGAGGAACGCCTCGCCGTAGCGCTCGAGCTTCTTCTGGCCCACGCCCGGGACGGCGAGCAGCTCGTCCGCGGTGCGCGGCCGGCGCGCGGCCATGGCGGCGAGCGCCGCATCGCCGAACACGATGTAGGCCGGGACGCCCTCCGCGTCGGCGAGGCGCTTGCGCACCGCGCGCAGACGGTCGAACCATTCGAGCGCGTCATCCGACAACTCGGACTTGGCCGCCCCCGCCCCGCGGAACTTGCCCGACGACGTGAACGACGCCGGCACGACGACGAGGGACTCGATGCCCTTCCCCGTGCACACGTCGCACGAGCCCTCGCACGGCTCCATGTGCTCGTCGAAGTAGAGACAGGCGAGCTGGTGCCGACAACGCGTGCTGTCGAGCAGGCGGTACAGCTCCTCGGTCTTCGCGCGCGTGTCGTCGCGCAGCGCCGGATCGAGGTCCTTCATGAAGTAGTCGTAACCCACGACGTCCGCCCACGAGTAGTAGACGATGCACTCGCTGGGCAGGCCGTCGCGGCCGGCACGGCCGATCTCCTGCACCCACGCCTCGATGCTCTTGGGCATGTCGCGGTGCACGACGAGGCGCACGTTGCTCTTGTCGATGCCCATGCCGAACGCGACCGTGGCGACGATCACGTCGACGTCGTCGCGCGCGAACATCTCCTGGTGCTTCGCCCGCACCTCGTCCGGCAGGCCCGCGTGATAGGGCCGCGCCGAGATGCCGTTGTCGATCAGGAAGTCCGCGGTCTGCTCGACCGCCTTGCGGCTCTGGCAGTACACGATCGCGCTCTCCCCGCGGCGCGTGCGCAGCAACGCCAGCAGGTCCTTGCGGAACTCGCGCTTGGGTCGCTTGCGGCCCTGCGCATCGGTCTGCTCGCCCTTGCGCACCGTGGTGATGCGCAGGTTGGGCCGGAAGAACGAACCCTTGAAGCCGAGCGGCTTGCGCATCCCGAGCTGCGCCAGGATGTCGCCCACGACCTTGCGCGTCGCGGTCGCGGTGAGCGCGAGCACGGGGATGTCGCCGAGTTCCTGCTTGAGTCCGCGCAGCTTGCGGTACGCCGGACGGAACTCGTGACCCCACTGACTGATGCAGTGCGCCTCGTCCACGACGACCAGCGCCACGGGGCACCCCGCGATGAACGCACGCAGCGAACCCTCGAGCGCCTCGGGCGCCAGATAGAGCAGTTCGATCTCGCCGCGGCGGAACGCCGCGAGCCGCTCGCGCCGCTCCTCGAACGACAGCGACGAGTTCACCATCACCGCCTTGAAGCCCAGGCGCACGAGCGCATCGACCTGGTCCTTCATGAGCGAGATGAGCGGCGACAACACGAGCACCGAGCCGTTGAGGATGCGCGCCGGGATCTGGAACGTGAGCGACTTGCCGGCACCGGTGGGCATCACGCCGATGAAGTCGCGCTTGTTCAGGACCGCGTCGATGGCCTCGCGCTGACCGGGCCGGAACGTGCGGAAGCCGAACACGGCCTCGAGCACCTGCTGCGGATCGGTCAGCGTGGCGTTGTGGAACAGCGGACGGGTCGAGTCGGTCACGGTGCCTTCGGATGCGGGAGCGGGAGGTGCGGGCGGGGCGCGGTGATCGACGCGTTCGTCAGGCGTTCTCGCCGGGCGTCGCGGTGGGCAGGCCGCGCTCGACCCAACCGCTCCAGCCGCCGTCGAGCGAGGTCACGTCGGTGTAGCCCATGCGCTGCAGGTTGTCGGCCGAGAGCGCACTGCGGAAACCGCCGCCGCAGTACAGCACGATCGGCGTGTCCTTCTCGGGCAGCGTCTTCTCGATGTCGCGCTCCAGGATGCCGCGACCGATGTGGTGCGCGCCGGGGATGTGGCCCTTGTCCCACTCGTGATCCTCGCGCACGTCGATGAGCACGAACTGCGCGCCGGTCTCGAGCTTGGCGACGAAGTCCTCGATCGAGCACGAGGTGACGCGGGCCTTGGCCTCGGTGACGAGGGCCAGGAATCCGGGAGCGTGCGCCATGGCCATGACGATCCCTCCTTATGCGCTCGCGACGGCCGCGGGCTTGGTCGTGGCCGTCTCGCGCGGGTATTCACGGACGACGCGATAGAGCGCGTCGCGCTGCACCGGGGTCTTGCCGGCCTCGCGGATCATGTTGACCATGCCCTGCTCGGCCATGCCCACCGGGCTCTTGGCGAGCGCGGCGTGCGCGATCTTCTCCTGCCCGATGGTGCCGTCGAGGTCGCTCGCGCCGAAGCTGAGCGCGGCGGCCGCGGTGTCCTGACCGAGCATGATCCAGTAGCCCTTCACGTGCGGCACGTTGTCGAACACGAGGCGCGAGATCGCGATCGTCTTGAGGTCCTCGATCGCCGACGCCTGGCGCCGCACGAGCCCGGTGGTGCCGGGCTGGAACGCCAGCGGGATGAACGCGAAGAAGCCGGGCGCGCGCCGCTCGAGCTCGCGCAGGTCGATCATGTGCTGCACGCGCTCGGCGCGCGTCTCGATGTGACCGTAGAGCAGCGTGCTGTTGCTGGGGATGCCCAGCTGGTGCGCGACCTCGTGGATCTCGAGCCAGCGCTTGCCACCGATCTTCTGGTGGAACAGCTCGCGACGCACGCGCTCACTGAACACCTCGGCACCGCCGCCCGGCAGGGCATCGAGACCGGCCGCCTTGAGCTCGCCCAACACCCACTCGGCCGGCTTCTTGGTGAGCCGGCAGAAGAAGTCGATCTCGACCGCGGTGTAGGCCTTCACCGACAGGTCGGGCTTGGCCTCCTTCACCCAGCGGATGATCTGCAGGTAGTCGTCGAAGCGCCACTTGTTGTGCAGCCCGCCCACGATGTGGATCTCGGTGATCTCGGGATCCACGTGCGACAGGATCTGCTCCTTGGTCATCGTGTACGCGCCGGGTGCGTCGGGCTTCTTGGCGTAGTCGCAGAACTTGCACGCCAGCACGCAGACGTTGGTCGGATTGAGCTGGCGGTTCACGGTGAAGAAGACGCGGTCGCCGTGACGGTCGCGCACGACGGCGTCGGCGAGACGGCCCAGTTCCATGACCGGGGCGTCGAACAGCCGGACGCCCTCCTCCTGGGTCAGGCTCTCACCGGAGAGCAGCTTGTGGCGCGCGGCCTCGACGCTGGTGTCGCGGAGGCGGAGTTCGGAGACGTGGCTCACAGGGATCCTCGTGGGAAGCAGGTGGGAAGTCGG
>CAZZLY010000018.1:5123-7206 GCA_964655175.1 uncultured bacterium | reverse complement strand
CCGGTGGCGCGACCGCCTGCCCCACCGCGCGTTCTGTTCTAGAGTGCGGGGCTCGCCCATCCCCCCGGAGAAACCCACATGTCCGCGGTCCCCCCGAAATCCCCCGCCAGCGCCCCCAAGCCCGCGCCGTCGCTCGCCAAGGTGTGGCCGCTGCTGAGCGGGCTCATCGCGCCCCGTCGGCACATGCTGGCGCTGGGGCTGCTGCTCATGCTCGTCAACCGCGTCACCGGGCTCGTGCTGCCGGCCTCGACGAAGTGGCTCATCGACGACGTGATCGGCAAGCGGCACGTGGACCTGCTGCTGCCGCTCGTGGGGCTCGTCGTCGCGGCGACGATCGTGCAGGGCGCCACGTCGTTCACGCTGACGCAGCTGCTCTCCAAGGAGGCGCAGCGCCTCATCGCCGAGATGCGCCGCCGCGTGCAGGCGCACATCTCGCGCCTGCCGGTGAGCTACTACGACTCCAACCGCACCGGTGCGCTCGTCTCGCGCATCATGAGCGACGTCGAGGGCGTGCGGAACCTGATCGGCACGGGGCTCGTCGAGTTCACCGGCGGACTCGTGACCGCGATCCTGTCGCTCATCATGCTCATCCGCATCAACGCGACGATGACCGTGATCACCGCCTCGGTGCTCATCGGCTTCGCGATCGTGCTGAGCCGCGCGTTCACGACCATGCGCCCGATCTTCCGCGAACGCGGCAAGATCACCGCCGACGTCACCGGACGGCTCACCGAATCGCTGGGGGCCGTGCGCACGGTGAAGGGCTACCACGCCGAGGAGCGCGAGCAGCGCGTGTTCGGCGAGGGCGTGCAGCGCCTGCTCGACAACGTGCTCGCCACGCTCACGGCGCAGAGCGTCATGCAGCTGTCGAGCTCGCTGCTGCTGGGCATCGTCGGCGCGATCATCATGTACTTCGGCGCGCGCCACATCCTGGACCACACGCTCACGCTGGGCGGTTACTTCACCTACACCATGTTCCTGGGCTTCCTGATCGCGCCGATCTTCCAGATCGTGGCGATCGGCACGCAGCTCACCGAGGCGATCGCCGGACTCGAGCGCACGCAGGAGGTGCTGGGCCAGCGCGCCGAGGACGACGACCCCAAGCGCACGCGCGCGTTGGGCCGCGTCAACGGCACGGTGTCGTTCGACCACGTCGACTTCGCCTACGAGGTCGACAAGCCGGTGCTCAAGGACGTGTCGTTCGAGTCCCCGGTGGGCAGCGTGACCGCGCTCGTGGGCTCGAGCGGCTCGGGCAAGAGCACGATCATCGGGCTCCTCGCCGCGTTCCACACGCCGTCGGCCGGCGTGGTGCGCGTGGACGGCGTGGACCTGTCCACGGTGCGACTCGATCGCTACCGCACGCAGCTGGGCGTCGTGCTGCAGGACAGCTTCCTGTTCGCGGGCACCATCCGCGAGAACGTCGCGTTCTCGCGCCCCGACGCGACCGACGAACAGATCCGCGAGGCCTGCCGCATCGCGCGCGTGGACGAGTTCGCGGATCGCTTCGCCGACGGGCTCGAGACCGTGGTCGGCGAGCGCGGCGTGAAGCTCTCGGGCGGGCAGCGGCAGCGCGTGAGCATCGCCCGCGCCATCCTGGCCGACCCGCGCATCCTGATTCTCGACGAGGCCACCTCGAGCCTCGATTCCGAGAGCGAGGCGCACATCCAGTCGGGCCTGCAGCACCTCATGAAGGGCCGCACGACGTTCGTCATCGCGCACCGCCTGTCCACGATCCGACGTGCCGACCAGATCCTCGTGGTCGAGGACGGCCGCGTCGTGGAACGTGGCACGCACGAGGCGCTGTATGCGCAGCAGGGGCGCTATCGCGACCTGTACGACCGCCAGCACGGGCTCGAGAAGAACCTGTTCCTCGCGCCCGGCGAGGGCGGCGACCCGCCGCAGGCCTGAAGCGCACGCCGCTCACACGAACGACGAAGCCCGCCCGCAGCGTGACGCTGCAGGCGGGCTTCGTCGTGAGGGGTGACGCGATCAGAGGTCGAAGTGGTGCGCGACCTTGACCATGAACACGTTGTTGGCCGGTGCCTTGGTGAGCACGCGGAAGCTGTGGTCCACGTCGAAGTCG
>CAZZLY010000018.1:0-5023 GCA_964655175.1 uncultured bacterium | reverse complement strand
GCGTAATCCATGCGCAGGTTCATGGACCACTGCGTCTGCTCGAGCTGGGCGAAGCGCGAATGCGTCGCGAGCGTGCCGGCGTTGTCCACCCACTGCGCATCCACGTGGGAGCGGAGCCACGACGGCCCACCCTTGAAGCTCAGGCTCGGGCGCGGACGCCACGAGACGCTGGGCTCGACCTCGGTGGACCACGAGCCGTCCTCGGCCACCGTGGGGCTGACCGAGATCGACCAGAACCACGGCTTGCGGCCGTTGGTGTCGAAGTAGAGCTGGGTGATGGCGCGCGGGTTCTGCGTCATGAGCACGCCACCGCGCGTGGCGCGCGGCGAGTACGAACGACCCAGCACGAAGGTGCTCGCGTTCCACGTCCAGTGGTTGCGCTGCTCGAGCATGCCGCCCAGGTAGTAGCCGTTGAGCGTGTTGTTGCCGCCGAAATCCCAGCTGCTCGCGACCGCACCGAGGACGTACGCGAACTGGCGCCAGTCGTTGGGCTGCTGCCACTGCCAGCCGGTCATGACGTGCGCGTTCACGATGTCGCCGCCGAACTGGAAGCCGAGATCGTTGTTCTCGAAGCCGGGCGAGATCGCGCCGAGCGCGGCGTTGAACATGAGGTCGCCCTGCTGCTTGTTGAGCCACAGCCGCGAACCCCAGCCGGTGAGCGACGTGGCCGTGGGATCCACGCCCAGATCGGGCCGGTCGGGCCGCTGGAAGTAGTGGTTGGATCGACGCTGCAGCGCCGTCATGCGCGTCGTCGTGCCGCTCACGCGCGACGCGGACGCCCAGCCCGACAGCACCCAGACGCGCTTGTCATCGAGCACCGTCCAACCGTCGAACGTGCCCACGGCCGCATCGTGATTGACCTGATCGCGCAGCGGGTCGGCCGAACCGTCGAAGAACCGCCGCGTCGTCGTGCCCATGAAACCGATCCCCTGCCGGCGATCGTTCATCTCGTGCAGCCCGCGCCAGACGCCGTACCACGTGAGCGGCTCGACGCCGAAGCGCGTGTCCTGACCCGCGGTGCGCAGCGTGGCCTCCTCGCGCTGCGTGAGCGCCTGCACCGTGCCCACGTTCCAACCCGGGGCGACCTGGCCGGTGACCTTGGCGGCGCCCAGGATGTGCGTGCCGAGCGGGCGATCGGTGAAGTCCGCGCTCGGCGTGCCGCCCTGCGGCGCACGGCCGATGCGACGCGAATAGAAGAACATCGGCTCCGGCCAGTTGAAGCCCGGGTAGTCGCTCGCGCCGTTGTTGCCGCAGCGGAACACGCCCACGCCCTCGGTGAAGAACGGTCGCTTCTCCATGAAGAAGCTCTCGACGTCGGACAGGTTCACCACCGCGGGGTCGATCTCGACCTGACCGAAGTCGGGATTGACCGTGGCGTTGAGCGTGAGCTTGGAGCCCAGGCTGGCGCGCAGATCACCGCCCGCGGACAGGTGCGACTTCACACCGCCGCGGAACGGATCCGCCGCGTCGTAGGGCGACAGGCTGTTGCCGTCGAAACGCAGCGCCTCGGTCTTGTTGGTGAGGTAGGGCACGATCTCGAGGTGCTGCGACGTGCGCAGCCCATCGAGGCCGTGCAGCTCGGCGAAGCGCGACACGAGCCCGGACTCGCCGCGCGGCGTGTACACGAGCGCGTCCTCCTCGTTGTAGCGCGTCACCTTGCGCAGCACGTTGACGCCCCAGACCATCGGCTCGGCGTCGGCGAAGCGCAGCTGCGAGAACGGGATCCGCATCTCGGCGGTCCAGCCCTCGTCGTCGCGATGCACGCGCGCCTGCCAGACGCCGTCCCACGACGCATCGTCCTGCGTGTCGTTGAAGAACACGCCGTCCTGCAGCGTGCCCGCCGCGTTGACCGCGAAGAAGTAACCGGTGCGCTTGTCGTGGAACGGATCGAGCATGATGCCGAACTGATCCGAGGGCACGTCGTTGTCGCGGCGCGCGAGCCGCGCCACGACCGAATCCGGCGCGGTGTCGTAGAGGCGCGCGCCCACGTACAACGCGTCGTCGTCGTACGCGATCCGCACCTCGGTGCGCTGCCGCGCACGCAGACCCTGATCGGGTTCGCTCATGACGAGGTCGGGGAGCGCTTCGGCACTGCGCCACACGCCCTCGTCGAGGCGACCGTCGACGTCGATGGGATGGTCGATCCGCAGGGCGCGCACCACGGGGGCGGCGGCGGCGGTCGTGGCGAGCAACAGGGACGCCAGCAACGGGAACAGACGGCGCATGGGAACGCTCCATGGGACGGCCGTCCGGGGGACGTCGGCCTGTGACGGACTGCGCTGAGGACGGGGCCGGGAGCGACCCGGCGGAATCACGTGCCCGAGGAGGGCGAGGGGATGCACCTTACGCAGCGAGCACCCGCGGGGTTGCAAGGCCCCTGCAAGAAGGTGGTCCCACGCATCGGCCACGTGCGGGGCGAGTGGTCCCCCACCCCGCACGCGACACGACCGGATCAGGCCAGGGCGGACATCGCCACGGACAACTCGCCCGCGACGCGGGCGTTGTCCTTGAGCAGTGCGACGTTCGACTTCACGACCTCGCCACCGGTGACCATGCGGATGTAGTCCAGCATGTACGGCGTGACCTCGCGGCCGCGGATGCCCTGCGACGCCACGAGCTCGAGCGCGCCGCCCAGACCGCGCTCGTACGCGTCCTCATCGAGCTCGTCGGCCTCGGGCACGGGATTCGCGACGAGGACGCCGGTGCCGGTGCCGAGCGCGTGATGCTCGCGGATCGCGGCGGCGAGTTGCGCCATGTCGTCGAAGCGCTGGTCCAGGCGGATGCCGCTCGAACGCCGCCAGAACGCGGGGAACTCGTCGCAGCGCCAGCCGTACACGGGCACGCCGAGCGTCTCGAGACGCTCCATCGTGCGCGGCAGATCGAGGATCGCCTTGGCCCCGGCGCACACGACCGTGACCGGGATGCGCGCGAGTGCGGTGAGATCGGCGCTCACGTCGTCGGTGTCCTGCACGCCGCGATGCACGCCGCCGATGCCGCCCGTGGCGAACACCGGGATGCCGGCGTGATGCGCGCACAGCATGGTGGCGGCCACCGTGGTCGAACCCGTGCCGCGCGCCACGAGCGCGCCGGCGAAGTTGCTCAGGTTGAGCTTGGGCACGTCGGGCGTCGCCGCCAGACGATCCAGATCCTCGGCGCTCATCCCCACGCGCACGAGGCCGTCGAGCACGCCGATCGTGGCCGGCGTGGCGCCCGCTGCAGCGACCGCCGCCTCCATGGCGCGGGCCACGTTCACGCCCTCGGGCGCGGGCAGTCCGTGCGTGACCACCGTCGTCTCGAGTGCGACCAGCGGCCGGTGCGCCGCGCGCGCGCGCGCGACCTCGTCCGCGACCTTCCAGCGCGAATCGTTCATCGCTGCTCCTCCTCCAACTGTCCCCAGGCGGCGAGCAGGGCGTCCGCTCGCTCGCGCGTGGCGTTCAAGAGCCCCGCGGGCCCGATGCCCGCGATGGCGAAACCGGCCGTGATCGAACCGCGCCGCAGCGCCTCCTCGACGGTGAGTCCCGCGAGCCGCGCGCTCACGAAGCCCGCCATGAACGAGTCGCCCGCGCCCGTCGGTTCGACCGAGGGCGGCGTGACCGCGGGCCAATCGTGCAGCCGCCGCTCGTGCGCGTCGTACAGCACACCGCCCCGATCGCCGCGCTTCGAGAACACGAACCGCAGCCGACCGCTCGCCAGCGAGGCGAGCACGCGCTCGGGTTCCGTGGCCGCATCCGGCAGCAGCATCTCGTCCTCGCTCGGCAGGAACGCGTCCACGTGCGCGAGCATCCCGCGCCACGCATCGAGCGTCTCGGGCGTGACGAGCACGTACGGATCGACCGATACGAACGCGGGCGAGGCCGGATCCTCCCAGGCGCGGATCGCGTGCACGAGCGCGGCCTGGGTGGCGAGCGGCATGGGCGCCAGATGGAACGCGCGCGCGCGACGCCAGGACGGCGGCACGTCGTCGGGCACGGGCGAGACCTGTTCGTGCGTGGGACAACCGAGGCGATGGATGACGCGGCGCAGCGTGCCCTCGTACAGGAGCCACGTGCGGATGCCGTTGCGGCCCAGCCGCCGGACACCGTCCAGGCGCACCCCGCGTGCGCGCAGCGTCTCGAGCATCGCGGGCGGGTAGTCGTCGCCCTGCACGCTCACGCAGCCGGTGGACGTGCCCCACAGCACCGCGGCGAGCGACGAGTACAGCATCGCGCCGCCGGGTTGCGCCATGCGCGTCGAACCGTCGGCGTAGACGATGTCGTCCACCAGCAGATTGCCGAGCAGCACCAGTTCCGGGGTCACGACCGTGGCGGACTCAGTCACGCGGCAGCGCCGCGAAGGCGTGCGCGACGGCGCGCACGGCGTCGCGATCGAGCGGGTTCGCCCAGAACCCACCCTGCTTCACGGACGAGCCCACGATGAAGCCGTGCGCGTGGGCGTACGTGGCGAGGTTGGCGGGCGTGAGTCCCGAGCCCACGAGCACCGGCAGCGTGCAGCCGTCCACGGTGTCGCGCACGTCGGTGGGCGAGGCGGCCTCGCCGGTCGCGGCACCGGTCACGATGACGCCGTCGGCGAGGAAGAACTCCGCCGCGCGCGCGGTCTCGGCCAACGACACGTCCGCGGTGATCGCGTGCGCGCTGTGCTTCTTCTTCACGTCCGCGAACACGCGCACGCGTTCGGCGCCGATCGCGCGGCGGTGCCGCAGCAGTTCGCCGGCGCACGACTCGATCACACCCTCGTCGGCGACGTGCGCGTACACGAAGCCCTCGACGCGCACGAACTCCGCGCCGCACGCGTGCGCGACCGCGAGCGCCTCGCGGTTGGCGGCGGCGAGCACCTGCACGCCCAGCGGCAGGCCGGTGGCGCGCTTCACCTCGTGGCCGATCACGGCCATCGCCGCGGTGACCTCGGGGCCGACGGCGCCCTTCACGTACGGGCGATCGTGCATGTTCTCGATCGCGATCGCGGTGTAGCCGGCGTCGCGGTACACGAGCGCCTCGGCGACCGCGTGCTGCACGAGCTTCTCGAC
>CAZZLY010000017.1:0-45214 GCA_964655175.1 uncultured bacterium | reverse complement strand
AGACGGTCCAGGAAGGGAGAGTTCATATCGCGTCGCACAGTACGCGGGCGCGGGCGGTCCTGCAACGCTCACACCGCGCTTCCCAAGGCCTCCGCGACCGGTGGACGACGTGGGCGAGGGCGGGCGCCGTCTGCTAGATTGCCATGCGTGAACCGACTCCTGTCCGTCGTGTGGCTCGCGCTGCTCCCGACCCCGGTCCTCGCGACCGCGCCGGTCGTCCCGACGTTGCCGGCGGACGCGCTGCGTCCCGGCCAAGTCGCGACCGTCCGCACCGTGTTCGCCGGCGATTCGATCGAGACCTTCACCGCCGAGATCGTGGGCCTGTTGCCCGGCGGCCGTGCCGAAGGGGACGTCATCCTGGCGCGCGCCACCGACCCGCGCGTCGAGCGCTGCGGCGTGGCGCAGGGCATGAGCGGCTCGCCGGTGTACGTGGACGGTAAGCTCATCGGTGCGCTGTCCTCGGGCTGGGCCTTCTCGCGTGAGCCCGTGTTCGGCATCACGCCCATCGCCGAGATGCTCGCGGTGCTGGATCAACCCGATGCGCCCTCGAACGAGACCGCCGGGCCCACGGGGCTCGATCCGCAGGCGCGAGCGAGCTTCCGTGGCCTGAGCTGGGACGACGCGACGACCGCGGACGAGTTCCCGCCCGCCGTCGCCCGGCGTGCGCTCGCGCTGCCGCTGGCGGCGAGTGGTCTGGCGCCCGAGGCGTTGGGGCGTGTGCAGGCGCTGTTCGCGCCGCTGGGTCTCAACGTGGTCCCCGGCGGGCGTGCGACGTCCCGCACGAGTGCGTCCGCGCGTCGCCTCGAACCCGGCAGCGCGGTCGCGGTGGACGTGCTCCGCGGCGACCTCAACATGTCCGCCATCGGCACGGTGACCTACGTGGACGGTGACCGCGTGCTGATCTTCGGTCATCCGTTCTTCCAGAGTGGCTCGATCCGACTGCCGTTGTCGACCGCACGCATCACCACGATCCTCGGCAACCTCAACACCTCGTTCAAGCTCGGAGTCCCGGGCGACCCCGTGGGCACCGCCACGCAGGATCGTCGCGCCGCGGTCGCCGGTCGTCTGGGCGCGTCGCCCGCGCTGATGCCGATCCGATTGGACGTGCGGGGCGCCGCGTCGCGCGCGCAGACGTTCCGCTTCGAGGCCATCGACGACCGGGCGCTCCTGCCGCAGCTCCTGAGCACGGTCGCGCTCAACGGCATGCTCGAGTCGGGTGGCACGGGCGGCGTGCAGACGATCGATTGGTCGATCACGGTCTGGTCGGGTGGCCGAGCGCTCACGCTCGCCGACCGGGCCGCCGGTGAGACGCCGCTCGCCGACGTCGCGGGGGCGATCACCGCGCCGGTGCGCTTCCTGATCGCGAACCCGTTCACGCGCTTCCGCCCCGACAGCCTCACCATGTCGTTGTCGCTCACGCCGGGCCGCCGACAGGGCACGATCCGCGGTGCACGGTTGCTCACGCCGAGCGTGCGCCCGGGCCAGCTCGCTCGCGTCGAGGTCCAGCTCGAGCCGTGGCGGGGGCCGCGCGAGCGCATCACACTCGAACTGCCGGTACCCGACGATCTCCCGGACGGTCGTTACCCGCTGCACGTCGCGGGCGGCCTCGAGGCCGACCGCATGCTGGCGACGCGACTGCCGCACCGCTTCCGTCCGGTGTCGTTCGACGACGCCTGGCAGCGACTGGCCGCGTCGCGTCGCAGCGACACCGTGAATCTGATGCTCTGGGGCCGCGCGCCCGAGATCAATCGTGACGGCGAGGACCTGCCGGAACTCCCTGCCTCGGCGACCGCCGTGCTCGCCCCGGGGACCCAGAGCAGCGAGCGGTCCCGTCGTGCGGATTGGGCGATCGTCGAGGACGTGCGCCAGCCCGTGCCCGCGGTCGTGCGCGGCGAACTCATGCTCGAACTCGTGGTGGACCATCGCGCGCCGTGAGCGCGCGCTTCGCATCCTGCCGACGTCGCGGTCGGCGCTGGAGGACTCCGTGAATCGTGTCCGTTCATCCGTTCGCATCGTCGTGGCGATCCTGCTGCTGTCGGGCGCACGTCCCGCCTCGACGTGGGCCGCCGAGACGCAGTGGTGGGTCGCGAACAGCGCGGCGGACCACGTGCGTTCCGAGGCGCTGGGGGTGCTCGTGGATCCCGACGGCGTGCTGCGCGCGGCACCGCGGACGCGCGTCGAGACGATCGATTCGCTCACCGTCGCCTGGTCGTTGGCGGTGCTGCGTGACGGATCGGTCGCGGTGGGTGGCGATGGCGGGCGCATCATGCGGTGGTCGCCGCGAAGCGGTTGGTCGGTGTGGGCGCGCCTCGGCGGTGGACAGGTGCTCGCACTCGTCGCCGACGGCGACGGCGTCGTCGCGGGCACGGGGCCGCGCGGGCTCGTCTACCGAATCGCGGCGAACGGGGACACGACTCGCCTGGCGACGACCGGCGAGCGTTACGTGTGGGCGCTGGCGTCCGCCGGCAAGAACGCGTGGTACGCGGCCACGGGGACGCGCGGGCGACTGCTGCGGCTCGCCGACGGTCGCGTGACCACGGTCCTCGACACGCCCGAGGGCAATCTCGTCTCGTTGGTCGCCGACGGTCGCGGCGGCGTCTACGCCGGCGGCGACACGCAGGGTCGCATCGTGCACGTGGCCGCCGACGGTGTCGCACGCACGTTGTACGACGCCACCGAGGACGAGATCCGTGCGCTCGCCATGGGGCCCGACGGCACGGTGTGGGCGAGCGCACTCACGAGCGCGGCCGCCAGCAGCGACGACGAGGAGACGGACGGGCCGCAGCCCAGCAAGAGCCCCGGCGCCGGCGGGCGCGCGGTGCTCTATCGCCTCACGCCCGAGGGCCAGGCCGTGCTGCATTGGGTGTCGCCCCAGCCCATGATCTACGCGCTCCTCGCGCGCGAGGGTCGTGTGCTCGCCGGCACGGGCAATCGCGCCGGGGTGTTCGAGGTCGTGCGCGCCCACGGGGCTTCGCAATGGACCGCTCCGGCGGCCGGGCAGGTGACCGCCCTCGCGGCGGGTCCGCAGGGCGGGGTGCTCGCGATCACCTCGAACCCGGCGACGCTCCTGCGCTTCGCCGCCGACCCCGCGGAGGGGGGGACGCTCACCGCTGCGGTTCTGGATGCCCGACGGTTCGCGCGTTTCGGTCGGCTGCGTGCCGAGCGGGAGGGCGCGGTCGGCTTCGAGACGCGCACGGGCAACAGCGACACGCCCGACACGACGTGGTCGCCCTGGCGGGCGGTCGCGGGGGACGGGGCGATCGGCTCCCCGAGTGCGCGCTATCTGCAGTGGCGTGTGCGTTTGGGGTCCACGGCGAGTCGTGTGGACGAGGTCGCCGTCAGTTACCGGGAGGCCAATCTACCGCCACGTGTGGACGAACCCAGTGTGGCGCCGCAGGGGCAGGGGTTCCGCGAGGGCGAGATGTCGCCGCGCAGCGAGAGCGTGACGCAGACGCTTACCGGAGGACAGAAGGTCGAGTACAACGCCACCCTCAACGGCAGCAAGCCGCTGCGCGAGATGCCGATCTGGGCACGCGGTCTGCGCACGCTGCAGTGGCGCGCCGTCGATCCCAACGGGGACGCCCTGCGCTACGACGTGTTCCTGCGGAGCGAACCCGCCGGACCGTGGATCCGCATCGGCGAGGAGCTGGAGTCGTCGTTGCTCACGTGGAACACGAACACGCTCGCGGATGGGCGCTATCGCGTGCGTGTGGTCGCGAGCGATGCGCCGGGCAACGCGCTCGGTGAGGCGCTCACGGCGGAAGCGACCAGCGAGCCGTTCGCCATCGACAACACGTTGCCGCAGGTGCTGGCGTTCACCGCCGAGTCTGTCGCAAAGGGTGTGCGGGTGCGTGGCACCGCGCGTGACGGCGAGGGCGTGATCGCCCGCTTCGACCTGTCCACCGACGATGGCGAATGGCAGCCGGTCTCACCGATCGGGGGACTCGCCGACGCCCCCGAGCTCGGGTTCGACGTGATGCTGACCGACCTCGAACCGGGGCCGCACCTCGTGTCCCTGAGGGTCGTGGATCAGGCCGGCAACGCCCTCACGCGCGCGTTGCAGATCACGGTGCCCGGGACGCGCTGAGCGTGTCCGCCGCCTCCGCCCGCGCAGCGGCCCCGGGACGATTCACGTTCCTCGAGCCGCTCGCGATCGCGTTGCTCCTGACGGCCGTCGCCACCCAATGGGGACGACTGCTGGATTGGCGCTCGGAACTGGGTCGCTTCCAGATGCTGGGGCTCGTCGGCTTCGGCGCCTACGCGCTCGCGGTGGCACGACGCGGGCGATGGTCGCACCTGCCGCGGGCGGGGGCGTTCGTCGTCCTGGTGGGATTCGCCCTTCGCATGGCGGTGGTGCCCGTCGCTCCCACGCTCTCGGACGACGTCTATCGCTACGCCTGGGAGGGCCGTGTGCTCGCACACGGTCAGGACCCGTGGCGACACGCCCCGTCGTCTCCGGAACTCGCACCGCTTCGCGACCGCGAGGTGCATCCGCGCGTGAACCATCCCGATCTGGGTGCGATCTACCCACCGCTCGCCGAACTCGGTTTCATGCTCGTGGCCCGGGTGTCGTACACGTTGCTCGCCTTCAAACTGTGGATGGTGCTGCACGATCTCGTGCTGTGCGGGGTGCTCGCGTGGTGGTGTCATCGCCGCGGCGGCTCGGCGTGGGACGCCCTCGTGTACGCCTGGAATCCGTTGGTGGTGAGCGAGTACGCCGGCTCGGCCCATCACGACCCGACGGGGATCCTCGGGCTCGTCCTCGCGCTGGCGTGGTCGGAACGACGTGCGGTCGCGTCCTCGGTGGCGGCGACGGCCGCGATCATGGTCAAACTCGTGGCGTTGCCCGCATGGCCGTTCCTCGCGCGGGAGTGGTCCGTGCGCGTGCGGGTGATCGCGACGCTCGTCCTGGGAGCGCTGCTCGCCACGTACGTCGCGCTCACCCGCGCTCCGCAGTCGGGGTTCACCGCCTTCGCCACGCGCTGGCGGCACAACGACGCGTTGTTCGGCCCGATCGCGGCCGTGCTCGGCGAGGACGGTGCGCGCCTCGCGGTCGGCGTGCTCATCGTCGGGCTCATCGGCGGTCTGCTGTGGCGGCGGACGGGAACGGTCGAGGCCACACGGCTCGTGTTGCGGGCGGGATTGCTCGTCGGTCCGGTCGTGCATCCGTGGTATCTGGGTTGGGTGTTGGCGTTGGAGCCGCTCGGGCCGTCGTGGCCGTGGTTGCTGGCCTCGTGCACGATCGGTCTCTCGTACGGCCTCGGGGCACCGCCTGCCGAGGGTGGGGCGTATCATCCCGGCGGCCTCGTGCGGCTCGTCGAATACGGTCTGCCGGCGTTGCTGGCGCTGGGACTCATGCTGTGGCGCAGGAGGGAGCGAGGTGTTCGAGAAGCTGCTTGAGTCCGTGCGCGGGGTCACCGACGGCACCCGCGCCCTGGCCGACGTCGAGGCCATCAGCCGATTCCATCGCATCCAGGCCACGGCCGGCTACGACGAGGCGACGGACTGGCTCGTGGACGCACTCACCGCGGCCGGTTATTCGCCCGAGCGCATCGAGGTCCCCGCCGATGGACATCGACGCGCACGGGGCTTCCCGTTGCCCGAGGGCTGGCGCTGTCGTCACGCCGAGGCGCATCTGCACGGCGCATCGGGCCGCGAACCGCTCGCCGACTTCGCCCGCGCGCCGCTCTCGATCGTGCAGCGCAGCGGCTCGGCGCGTGGGCGCTGGCCGATCGTGCGTCTGGACTCGCTCGCCGATCTCGCACGCGTCGAGGTGCGCGATCGCGTGGTGCTCACGGCGGGTCCCGTGCAGCGCGTGCACGTGCGCGCGGTGCTCGAAGCCGGTGCGGCGGGGCTCGTCACCGATGGTCGTCGTCTCATGCCGCCGGTGCGCACCGAGGCGCACGACCGCGAGTCCCTCACGTACACGTCGTTCTGGTGGGCCGAGGATCAACCCCGCGGCTGGGGCGTGGTCGTGAGCCCGGCGCGCGGCGCGGGGCTGCGCGAGCGGCTCGCGGCGGGGGAGACGCTCGAGATCGAGGTGGACTTCGACTGCGAGCGGTTCGCGACCACGATCCCGCTCGTCACGACGACGCTTCCGGGCGACCTGCCGGGCGAGGTGCTCGTCACCGGTCATCTGTGCCATCCCATGCCCGGGGCCAACGACAACGCCTCGGGGGCCGCCGCCGTGCTCGAGACGGCGCGCGTCCTGCGCACGCTGGCGGACCGCGGCGCGTTGGCCTCGCTGCGTCGCACGGTGCGCTTCCTCTGGATGCCGGAGTTCTCGGGCACCTACGCGTGGCACGCGCATGCGGGGAACTCCGCCACCGAGACGATCGCCGCGGTCAATCTGGACATGGTCGGCGAGCGACAGGACGTCTGCGGCAGCACGTTCCTGCTGGAGCGCGCGCCGCACTTCCTGGGTTCGTTCGCGGACGAACTGCTCGCACGCGTCCGCCACGCGGCGCAGGACTGGGTGCGCGACTTCTCGGGCGAGGGGCACTACTCGCTCGTGCGCATGGCCGAGGTGCCGTACTCGGGCGGGAGCGATCACGCGCTCTGGTTGGACCCGGCGATCGGGGTGCCGTGTCCGATGCTCATCCAGTGGCCCGACCGCTACTACCACACCGACCTCGACACCCCGGATCGCGTCGATCCCGCGTCACTGGCGCACGCGGTCCGCAGTGCCGCGACCTACGCCGGGGTGCTGGCGTGCGCGGGAGTCGGCGAACTGCGCGCGCTCTCGCAGATGGTCGAGCGCGGGACGCGGCGGGGATTGCTGGCCGCCCTCGATCGCAGCGCCCCCCGCGAGGCGGCGGAGGCCGAGCGCGAACGCGGTCATCGCGCGCTCGCGAGCCTGGCGAGGCTCACCCACGGACTGCCCGGATCCCATGCGCTCGTGCGCGAGTGGCGCACGCTGCTGCCGCTGGCGATCGAAGCCCTCGAGGGCTTCTGGGAGGGCGAGATCGAACCCGCGTTGCGAACGCAGCCGCCTCTGGAACCCACCGCGGACGGTGCCGTCCCCGTGCGCCGTCTCGACGCACTGCTGTCCCCGATCCGCGCTTTGCTGCCCGGCTGGGATCGGCTCCCCGCGTCCGAACGCGACGCCTGGCTCGACCTCGAGGCGCGCATCCCGGGCGGTGGCACCGCACTCGATCTGGCGTGGTTCGCCTGCGACGGGGAACGCACCGTCCCCGCGATCGCCCGACTCCTGCAGCGCGAGGGGCACGCGGTGACGCCCGCGGACCTCGAAGCATGGTTCCACACCCTCGCCGCACTCGACCTCGTCCGCTGGCGCTCGCCGAGCGCCGGTTCGGAGGACTGACATGCAGCACCAACGCACCGATCACGGCTGGCTGCTTCGCCTCGATGCCGGCGAGGACCTCATCACGACGCTGCGGGATTTCGCGCAGGCGCACGGCATCGTCGGCGGCGTCATCAGCGGCATCGGCGCCGTGGGCGAGACCGAGTTGGGGTTCTTCGTCCGCTCGACGCGCACGTACATCCGCCGCACGTTCACGGGCGACCACGAGATCCTCGCGCTCACGGGCAACTTCAGCATGCTCGACGGCGTGCCGTTCCCGCACTGCCATCTCATCCTGTGTGGCGAGGACTTCGTCGCGCACGGCGGCCATCTGTTCAAGGGGATCGTCACGGTCACCTGCGAGATCCACATCGTGACGACCGCGGGTGCGATCGTGCGCACCCCTCGCCCCGAGCTCGGCTTCCATCCGCTCGCGCCCTCCGGGGACTGAGCGGGCGAGGCGTCAGCGCGGCGGGGCGGGGGCCATGCGGATGCTCGTGATGAGCGCGAGCCGCCCGGCGTTCACGTTCTCGTTCTGACGCGCCACGTCCTTGCGCTTCGCGAGCGCCGTGAGCCGCGCGATCGTGTCCCACCCCGAGACCACCTCGCCGAACACGGTGTAGCCGCCATCCAACTGCGGCAGGTCGCGCAGGGCGATGTAGAACTGCGAACCGTTGGACGCGCGCGACGGATTGGCCGCGTCGGGCAAGCGCGCCATGGCGACCGCGCCCTTGAGGTGCTTGCGGCCGATCTCGGCGGGCACGGTGTAGCCCGGGCCGCCCTGGCCGTCGTCGAACGGGTTGTCGTTGCGCGAATTCGGGTCGCCGCCCTGGATCACGAAATCGGGCACGATCCGGTGGAAGGTGAGGCTGTCGTAATAGCCCTCGCGCACCAGCTTGGTGAAGTTCGCGACCGTTCGCGGGGCTTCGCGCGGGAACAACCGGAGGACGATGGGGCCCTCGACCGTCGTGACGACCACACGGGGCCCCCCGGCCCCGGTCGGGGCGGCACCGCACGAGGCGGCGGGCAGGACGGCGATCAGGACCGCGAGTAGCAGGGCGTGGCGGGACATGGGGACCTCGGGAGGGGACGGTGGGGCACGCGCGGAAGACCGTACCGCACATCAGGACCCGGTCAAGACCCGCGGGACGGGGATGACGCCGGGGAGGACGCTGCTATACTCGCACTCCCTCTAGGCCCGCGCGGGTGATCCCGTGAGCGCCGCGACGCCCCAGTGACGTCCGGTCCTCCCGTGGTCGCGCCGGTGGGAGAAGTACGAGACGGCGTCACAGGCGGTGCAGGCCCCGGTGTCCGCGATGGACCCGAGCGGCACGCCTGCCGCCGTGAGGGATGCGAGCGCCGCGGTCGGCAGGTCGAGTCGGGGTCGGCCGTCCGTGGGACGCACCGCCTCGCGCGGGAAGCGTTCGGCCACTTCGGGGCCGACCTCGTAGCAGCACCCTCGGATGGCAGGTCCGAACGCCACACGCACGGCGTCCGGTGTGCACTGCGCCAAACGGCACACCGCCGCCAGCGTGAGCGTCGGGATGCCGTCGGCGGTCCCGCGCCAGCCCGAATGGGCGGCCGCGACGACCCCGGGGGCGTGGTACAGGATGGACATGCAGTCGGCGGTGGTCACCGCCAGAGCGATCCCCGGGACCCGCGTGACGAGCGCGTCGCACTCGGGGTGATGCCCGGGCTCGACCACCTCCACGACACGGGTCCCGTGCACCTGACCCGCGGTCGCCAGTCGCGCGGGCTCCAACCCGGCGGCACGCAGCAGGCGCTCGCGGTTGGTGGTCACGGACACCGGGTCGTCCTCGGTCGAGCGACCGAGGTTCAACGAGTCGTACGGCGCGAGGCTCACGCCCCCGCGCCGCGTCGAGAAACGCAGCACCGCCCCGGGAGTCTCGCTCCGGGGGCGCCAGCAGGGAACGGCCGTCTGCTCATCGAGGATCCACATGGGCGCGGCACGCTAGGGTCGGGCGCTCGAATGGTCAAGCCCCGAACGAGAGGACGCCAGGTGAAGATCCG
The DNA here is from genome assembly GCA_964655175.1 of uncultured bacterium. GTDB lineage: Bacteria > Eisenbacteria > RBG-16-71-46 > RBG-16-71-46 > RBG-16-71-46 > JAIOPA01. The sequence goes on along the minus strand of CAZZLY010000017.1, from coordinate 35,880 downwards.
TTCCGCATCCGCCGTCGTGATCGTGTTGTCGCTCGCCACCCTCGCCGTGTGCGCGGCGTTCGCGCAGTCGTCCGCCCCGTCCGCGGTCGTCGCGACCGTCGCGGGACGCCCCATCGCGCGTGACGAGTACGACAAGCGCCTCGCCACGTTGCGCGCCCAGGTCGCGCAGCGCGGGGGCGAACGTCCGGCCGAGTTCGACGAGCTGCTGCGTCGGCAGGTGCTCGAGACCATGATCCGTCTCGAACTGCTCAAGCTGGAGTCCAAGCGTCAGGGTCTGACCGCGACGAGCGCCGAAGCGGAGTCCGCGCTCAAGAAGGACCCGTTCTTCACTCGCGACGGTCGCTTCGATGCCGAGCGCTGGCGCATGACGCGGTTGTCGCAGCCCGAGAAGTTCACCGCGGCCATCGCCGCGAGCGGCGAGCAGCTCGCGGCACGACGCCTCGACGAGCGCATGCAGGGCCGGTTCCAGCCCGAGGAGGCGGCGGTCACGGCCAAGGCCCGTCGCCAGTTGCAGCGCGCGTTCACCGACGACCTGTCGTTGCGCGCCACGGATTTCAAGGGCGGCTATCCCGAACCGCGCGAGTCCGAGATCACCGCGTTCTACCGCGCGAACCTCGAGCTCTATCGGCAGCCCGCGCGTGCCACGCTCAGCGTCGCGTTCATCAACGAGCCGCCGATGACCGAGGCCGAGCGCCAGAACACGGCGCTCGCCACCGCGTGGAAGGAGCGCATGCGCCGTGCCGCCGACAGCGTCCTGGCGGTGGTCCGCTCGGGCAAGTCGCTCGAGGCCGCGACCGTGGGCTACGGCGGCCCGCGTCCCGACGTCACGGTGATCCCCGGCAACTTCCCCGGCTACTGGCAGGGCGACGCGGCCGCCAGTGCCAAGGTCTTCGCGAGCGAGCCCGATCGCGTGCTCGACGCCCCCGTGCCCGGCAGTGAGGGCTGGCTGGTGGTTCGCGTCGACCGCGTGACCCCGTCGTTCGTCTCGCCGCTCGCCACGGTCGCCCGCGACGTGCGCGCACGGCTGCGCGAGGACGCTCGGCTGCATCACACCGAGCGCGAAGCGCGCGACCGCTACGCGGCCGATCGGGCCTCGCTCGCACAGCCGGCGTGGACGCTGCGCTGGGCCGCGGTGGACACCGCCGCGGTGCGCGTCCCCGACCCGAGCGAGGCGGACCTCGAGCGGTGGTACCGCGGGCATCTCGCCGACTTCTCCTCGTTCGATGCGGCCTCGGGATCCATCGTGGCCAAGCCGCTGCGCGACGTGCGTGGCGAGGTGATCGCCCGCTGGCGCCGCGACACGCGCATCGCGCTGGCGCGTGCGCAGGCGGACGAACTCTATCGGGCGTGGTCGGCGGGACGACGCGCCCCCGCGCTCGAAGCCACCTGGCGTGCGCGAGAGAGCGCTCCGACACCGCGCGGTGCCGCGCTCGACACCGGCTTCGCAGCCGCGGTGTTCCGCGACACCCTGTGGTCGCGTGGTGAGCCTCGCGGGACGAACCTCACCACCTTCGGACGCGGGTTCCTCGTCTGGACGACGACCGGTCGCGTCGATTCGTACGTCCCGGCGTTCGAGCAGGTCCAGGCACGCCTCGTCGCCACCCTCATCGAAGAGGAACGTCAGCGCGAGATCGCGGGCGCCCGTGCGCTTTACGACGCCGATCCCAAGCGTTTCGGCGGCGGCAAGGTGCTGCACTTCTCGCGCCTGACCGTGCCGTGGCCCGCGTTGCTGTCGGTCCGCCTGACGCGCGCGCAGGTCGAGCAGTTCCACCGGCGCAACCTCGACAAGTACTCGGCGCAGGAACTCGTGCGCGCCCGGCACATCCTGATCTCGCCCATCGCGTCCACGCCGGCCGCGGACCGCGCCGCGCGTGTGCGCGCGGACTCGTTGCTCGCGCGCATCCGCGCGGGCGAGTCGTTCGCCCAGCTCGCCGAGCGCTTCTCGGACGATCCCGCCACCAAGGACAAGGGTGGCGACCTGGGCGTGTTCGCGCGCGGTGCCATGCTGCAGGCGTTCGAGGACGCCGCGTTCGCGATGCAGGTCGGCGATCTCACCGGCCCCGTCAAGACCGAGGTCGGCTATCACATCATCGAATGCACGGAGCACGTGGCGCCGTACATCCAGCCCCTGTCGCAGGTGTACGCGATCGTCGCGGGCGACCTCGCCAAGCAGCAGGCGGACACGCTGGCGCGCCTGCGTGCCGACAGTCTGCTGCGCACCGTCAGCGACGCACGCGAGGCGCGCGCCCTGGAGGCGCGCACCGGCTTCGAGGTGCAGCACTTCGTGCACGCCGTCGATTCCTACATGCCCAACGAGCAGCTGCGGGATTATTTCGACGAGCTCGCCGGGATGCGCGCGGGTCAGGTGATGCGCCGCAGCCGTCAGTTCAAGGGCGGCGGCTACTGGATCACGTGGCTGGATTCCATCAGCACGGGCGGCGCACCGTCGTGGGAGGACGCGCGCGAGAAGGCGCTCGCCGCCTATCGCGAGGGCGCCGGTGAACGCGCGCTCATGGCCAAGGTCGCCGAACTCGATTCGCTCGAGCGTCAGGGGACGCCGTTCGACAGCCTGGCGATCCTGTGGGGCGGGCTCAGCCGCTCCAAGGAACTCGCCCCGCCCGGCGCGACCAACCGCGCGGACATCCCGGCGGCGCTGGACTCGCTCGTCTTCGGTCGTGACGGGCGTGCGCCGGGGCTCGAGGTGGGGCGGACGAGCGGTTGGGTGCGCTGGCCGAGCGGCCTCGCCCGTGTCCGCCTGGTGGAACGCCGCGAGCCCACGCGGGATCGCCTGCTCGCCCGCGAGGAGGAACTGCGCCGCATCGTCGTCGAACGTCGCCTCGCGGCCTGGTACGAGGAACTCAAGGGGCGCTATCCCGTCGTCATCCGCGATCGCGCGCTGCGCGCCATTCCGCTGCCCGAACCGCCGTCCGAGGACTGAGGTCCCGAACGGGGTGTGACGTCACAGACACGAGGGTCCGGCCCCGGTGGGCCGGACCCTCGTGCACGTCCGGGTGACGGAATCCAGGGTTCAGCCCGGACCCCGGACCCGCCGATACCCCGAGGGACCACCGCACCACCTTCGGAGACCCAGGCATGTCCTCACTGCCGCACGAGCCGGTCACCCCGGTCACTCGGCGACTGCTGCTGCTCGATCTGGACTGGCACGATGCCGACCGGCTGCCCGGCATCCTGAACCAGCCCGGGGTGAGCGTGCGCCTCGTCGTGGGCAGTGGCCCGCAGGACCCGGGGCTGCGCATGGCCGAACTGTGCGAGCTGCCGCGTACGCTCGACCTGGCCGACCTCACGCGCGAGATCTTCGACCTCGCGTTGGTGGGGGAGCGCAGTCCGCGTCGCGCGCAGGTCATGGGGCTCTTGCAGGCGCTGGGCACGCCCTGCCTGACCCCCGACGAGTTCCTGTTCGGGGCGATCGCGCCACGCGAGCCCGAACCCGCGGTCGTGGCGTTCACCGAGCCCGCGCACACCGACGCGGTGGACGCGCTCGTGGACGACGCCCTTCCGGACCTGAGTCCTGCGCCGCCCACGCCGGCCGCGCCCCTGCACACGCCCGCGAGGTCGGTCGTCGTCCCGGCCGGTCCGCGCATCAAACTCGCGACGCTCGAGGACTTCCCGTCGCCGGAGGTCCGCTCCGAGCTCGAGGACGCGCTCAAGCATCTCGTGCATCTGACCGGGGCCGGTTCGGCCGAACTGCACGCCGGGGATCGCGGTCAGCTCACACTCGTGGCGCAGGTGGGCCCCGAGGATCGTCTGCTGCGTGGGCTCATCGAACTCGCCAACGAGATGGGCACGCCGCAGGTCGTCACCCGCCAGTCCGACCCGGGACGCGGGCTCACGTGGGCCGCATGGCCGTTCAAGACGCTGCAGCGGCGGGGCGTGCTCGCCGGCGCCGCGATCGATTCCACGCAGGGTCTGTCGTCGTGGCAGGCCATGATCAGCGACCTGCGTGACACGTGGGACCGCGAGGATCGCGAGCGCTCCGCGGTCTCGTATCCGCTGACGCCCGAGCGCATCGGCGGCTGGCTCGATCCGGAGTCGTTCCGCGTCCACGTGGAACTCGCCATCGACCGCACCCACCGAGACGGCCTGCGATTCGAGCTGCACCGCCTCGAGTTCCCCGAGGCGCACGCCGCGCTCGCCGATTTCTGCGAGACGTTGCCCGTGCAGCTGCGCGACAGCGACGCGTTGTGCCGACCGTTCCCGCAGGTGGTGTGTCTGCTCATGGCGGGCGAGACGCCGCAGTTCGCCGCCCTCCAGCGTCGTCTCGTCCAGCTCTGGGAAGCCGCGTGGCAACGCGCCGGCTGGCACGGCCCGGCGATGCCGTTCGTCGACCGACACGTGTCGCTGCTCGGCCCCGAGGACCGGGACGCGTTCCGGACCGCCGCCGACGTGTGGCTCGCGGAGCGCTGAGCCGTCCGGCTTGACCCCCTCCGCGGTGCGCCGCATCCTGCGTGCCCACCCGGAGGCCCCTTGTCCAAGCCGATCCGCAGACTCCCGCCCGAGACGGCGTCCCGCATCGCCGCCGGCGAGGTCATCGAACGCCCGCTGTCCGCCCTCAAGGAGATCGTCGAGAACGCGCTCGATGCCGGCGCGCGCTCCGTCGAGGTGCGCGTCGAGCGCGCCCTCGATCAGGTCTTCATCGTGTCGGACGACGGCGGGGGGATCGCGCCGGGCGAACTCGAGCTGGCGCTCGAACGCCACGCCACCTCCAAGGTGCGCTCGCTCGAGGACCTGGACCTGCTCGCCTCGCTCGGATTCCGCGGTGAGGCGTTGCCCAGCATCGCGGCCGTCAGCCGCCTCAAGCTGACGTCGCGCCCCGCGGGCGAGGACGCCGCCGCGTTCGTGCGAGTGGACGGGGGCGAGGTGCTCGAGCGCGGTTTCGTCGCGCGCGAGGTCGGCACCACGGTCGAGGTGCGCGACCTGTTCCACAACACGCCCGCGCGCCGCAAGTTCCTCAACGCACCGGCGAGTGAACTGCGTGCGGCCATCCGCATGATCGAGAGCTATGCGCTCGCGCGCCCCGAGGTGGGCTGGCGCCTCGTCGTGGACACGCGCGAGCGGTTCTCGTGGACGAGCACGACCTCGCACCGCGACCGCGCTGCGCAGGTCTGGGGCACGCGCCACGCCGAACAGCTGCTCGAGGCCGAGGCGACCCGCGACGGGTACACCGTGCGCGCGTTGCTGGGGCTGCCCGAGCACGCACGCGCCACGCGCGAGGGCCAGGTGTTCCTCGTCAACGGCCGCTGGGTGCAGAGTCCGGCGCTGTCGCAGGCGCTGCGGCACGCGTACGGCAATCTGCTGCCGCACGGCCGGTTCCCGGCGGCGGTCGTGTGGCTCGACGTACCGCCCGATCGGCTGGACGTCAACGTGCATCCCACCAAGCGCGAGGTCCGCTTCGCGGACGACGACCGTGTCTTCTCGCTCGTCGCCGCCGCCTGTGCGCAGCCGCTCTCGGCCATCCATCCGCCGTTCTCGGTGGCGCAGGGGCACGAGGACGCGCTGCCCGCTTGGGCGGACCGCGTGCGCGAGCGCCCGGCGGGGCCGACCACCGGGCAGATGCCGCTGCTGCTGCCCGTGCAGGGTGGCGGCACCGAAGCGCGCGTCGCGATCCCCGCGAGCGGTGGCGGCACGCCGCCGGTCGAGGATGCGTCGCCACCGCCCGAGGGCATGACCACGGTCGCGGCCACCGCCTCGGAACCCGAGATGTGGCAGCTGCACCGCACCTACATCCTGGCCCCGGTGCGCGGCGGCATGGTGATCGTGGACCAGCACGCGGCGCACGAGCGCATCCTGTACGAGGAGGCCATCGCGCGACTGCGCGGCGGTCAGGGCGGCTCGCAGGGACTGCTGTTCCCGACGCTCGTGGACCTGTCGCGCGCCCAGTTCGAGTTGCTGCTCGAGGTGGGTCCGTTGCTGCAGCAGTTGGGCTGGGATCTGTCGCCGCTGTCACCGCCGACGGTGGTCATCAAGGGCGTGCCGTCCGGCCTGCGCGTGGATCGTCCGGGACAGTTGCTGCAGGACGTCATCGACGGCATCTCCGAGGGCGGACCCACGGCGCAGGACGACCTGCTGGAGCGCGTCGCCAACTCGCACGCGTGCCACGCCGCGATCCGCGCCGGTGAGGTGCTCACGCGCGAGGAGATGCGCGCGCTGGTGGACCGCCTGTTCGCGACCTCGCGGCCGCACGGCGACCCGCACGGTCGCCCGACGTTCGTGCGGCTCGACCTCGAGGAACTGCACCGCCGCTTCGGTCGGAGCTGACGCGCGTGCGCCGCTCGCTCGTGGCGGTGGTGGGCGCGACCGCGACGGGGAAGACCGCGGTCGGTGAGGCGGTCGCGGAGCGTCTGGGCGGCGAGGTCGTGTGCGCCGATGCACGGCAGGTGTTCCGCGAGCTCGAGATCGGCACCGGCCGACCCACGCCCGCCGAACGCGCCTCGCGGCCGCATCATCTTTTCGATCTCTGGGGACTCGGTGAGCGCGCGACCGCGGGCGCGTGGGCACGTGCGGCGGCGGCGGTGTGCGAGGACGCGTTCGCGCGCGGGGTGACGCCCGTGCTCGTGGGCGGCTCGGGGCTCTATCTGTCGGCGCTGCAGCAGGGCTTGCATCCCGAGCCCCCCAAGGATGCACGCGTGCGTGCGGCCCTCGTCGCCGAGTGCGAGGCCGAGGGTTCCGAAGCGATGCACGCACGATTGACGTCACTCGATCCCCAGGCGGCCGCGTCGCTCGCCCCGCGCGATCGACAGCGCATCCTGCGCGCGCTCGAGGTGGTGATCGTGGGGGGGCGGCCGCTCGCGGCGTGGCGCGCCATGCCGCGCGAAGCGCCTCTGGTGGCGACGTGGCACACGTACGAACTCGTGTGCACGCCCGCGGTCCTCGCCGAGCGCATCGCGACGCGCACCCGCAGCATGTGGCGCGACGGGCTGCTCGAGGAGACGCGCGCGCTCGTCGCGGGCGGACACGAGACGGCCCTGCGCACGCTCGCGGCCATCGGTTACGACGAGGCGCTGGACCGACTCGCGGGGATCCTCGATGCGGCCGCCGCCGAGGCGCGCATGAACGAACGCACCCGGCAGATGGCCAAGCGCCAGCGCACCTGGTTCCGACACCAGACGACCGGCACCACGCTGGCGGCCGACGAGCCCTCGGGACTCCTGGCGCTCGCCGAGCGCATCGCGCGCGAGGTGGACGGGGGCGGGGCCCACGGTTGACACGAACGGGGGGGCGACCTAGCCTCCCTGTTCCTTCAAGCACCCTGTTGCGGGCATAGCTCAGTTGGTAGAGCGCGAGCTTCCCAAGCTTGAGGTCGCGGGTTCGAACCCCGTTGCCCGCTCCATGTTCGCGAGTGGCGCGCCCCTCGGCTGCGGTCCTCACCGCGCCCGGCGCGCCCTCGCTTCTCCGGATCCCATGTCCGCTCCCGTCGTCGCCATCATCGGCCGACCCAACGTCGGCAAATCGACGCTGTTCAACCGCATCCTGGGTGAACGGCGAGCGGTGACGCATGATCGCCCCGGCATCACGCGCGATCGCAACGCCGTGCACGCGGAATGGACCGGACGGCGCTTCGTGCTCGTGGACACGGGCGGCTTCCTGCCCGCGTCGTCCGAGGGACGCGACGCCGACATCCGCCGTCAGGCTGAAGCTGCGATCGGCCTGGCCGACGTGGTGATCTTCCTCGTGGACGCGCACACCGGCGTGACCGACCTCGACCAGGCCATCGCGACGCAGTTGCGCAAGACGCACGGTCGCGCCCTGCTCGTGGTGAACAAGGTCGACAAGGGCAACGACCCGATCGTGCACGAGTTCCATCGTCTCGGCCTCGGCACGCCCATGGCCGTGGCCGCCGAAGGTGGACTGGGCATCGGCGATCTGCTCGACGCGGTGCTCGCCATGATGCCGCCGGTGCTCGAGGAGGAGGTCCCGACCCCGCGCGTCGCCATCATCGGTCGGCCCAACGTGGGCAAGAGCTCGCTCGTCAACGCGCTGCTGGGCGAGGAGCGCGTGCTCGTCGAGCCCCGCCCCGGCACCACCGTGGACGCGATCGACGCCAAGTGGGAGACCGCGAGCGGCACGTTCACGTTGGTGGACACCGCCGGCATCCGCCGTCAGGCCATGTTCGACGATCAGGCCGAGTTCTACGCCACGATGCGCGCCCTGCAGGCACTCGAACGCGCCGACATCGCCATCCTCATGGTGGACAGCACGCGCGGCTTCGAGAAGCAGGAGGCCCGGCTCGCGCACCACGCGCTCGAAGCCGGCTGCGCGCTGCTCATCCTGTACAACAAGTGGGATCACATCGAAGAGCGCGAGGCGGCGTGGAAGGCCGTCCAGGCCGACCGTGCCCGCCGCTTCCCGACGCTCGCCGACATCCCGGCGCATCCCATCTCGGCCACCGAGCACATCCACCTCACGCGCATCCCCGAGTACGTGGCCGAGCGCGTGGCGCAGAACCTGCGCGAGATCCCGACGCGCGAGCTCAACGCGTGGCTCGAACTCGCCCAGAAGCGCAAGCAGATCCCCAGCAACTCGATGGGCAAGTCACCGAAGATCTACTACATGACGCAGACGGGGAAGCGCCCGCCCACGTTCACCCTGTTCGTGAACGCGCCGTCGCGCCTGTCGGACAACTACCGGCGTTACCTGTGGTCCCAGTTCGCCGATCATTTCGGCTTCCAGGGCACGCCGTTGCGCTTCCGCGTCCGCAAGAGCGAGTAGTAGGATGCCGGGCATGACCGCCCTCCTCGTCGCACTCGGACTCGGCTACCTCGCGGGCTCGCTGCCCTGGGGCCTGTGGCTCGGCCAGTGGTTGAAGGGCGTGGACGTCCGTACGCTCGGCTCGCGCAACCTCGGCGCCACGAACGTCTATCGCTCGCTCGGCCCCGCCATCGGGGTGCCGGTGCTGCTGCTCGACATCGCCAAGGGCGCGCTGCCCACCTGGCTCGTGCCGACGCTCGCGCTCACGCAGGGGTTCCCCGGTGGCCCCGAATGGTGCCGCCTCTCCGTGGGGCTCGCGGCGGTGCTGGGGCACGTGTTCACGATGTTCGCCGGCTTCAAGGGCGGCAAGGGGGTGGCGACCACGGTCGGGGTCCTGCTCGCCCTGAATCCGGCCGCCTTCGGCGTGTTCATGGTCGTCTTCATCCTCACGGTGGCGATCACGCGGTTCATCTCGCTCGGGTCGATCCTGGGCTCGCTCGCGTTCACGCTCACGTTGGGGCTGCTCGCCTCGCCGCGGTTCCAGGGCCCGACCTTTTGGTTCGGGGTCGCGATCGCGCTGCTCGTCATCGTCCGGCATCAGGACAACATCGGGCGCCTGCTGCGTGGGGAGGAGCGCCGGTTCAGCTTCAAGGGAGGCGCCCGGTGAGCCGCCTCGCGATCCTGGGCGCGGGCTCGTTCGGTCTCACGCTGGCCGTCCATCTGGACCGGGCCGGACACGAGACCCGGCTCTGGGGCCACGACCCGGTCGCCATGGAGCGGCTGGCGAGCGAGCGCGAGAACGCCAAGTTTCTGGCTGGCATCAAACTGCCGTCCGGGGTTAAGGTTCACGCGGAACTTGAGGCGGCGCTCGAGGGGGCCGAGGTGGCCCTGTTCGTGGTGCCGTCGCAGGCGGTGCGTTCGGTGGCCGAGCGGGTGGCGGCCATCGGGTGGCAGGGCATCCCGGTGTGCGCCAGCAAGGGGCTCGAACTGGGGACCCTGCGGCGCATGTCCGAGGTCCTCACGGAGGCGCTCGGCGACCCGGCCCCGGTGACGCTCACCGGTCCGAGTCATGCCGAGGAGGTGGCGCAGGGCATCCCCACCACCGTCGTCGCCGCGTGCCACGACATGGGTCGCGCCACCGAGGTGCAGCGGATCTTCTCGACGCCTCGGTTCCGGGTGTACACGAACGCCGACGTGATCGGCTGCGAATACGGTGGCGCGCTCAAGAACGTCATCGCCATCGCCGCCGGCGTGTGCGACGGGTTGGGGTTCGGGGACAACACGAAGGGCGCCCTGCTCACGCGTGGACTGGCCGAGATGTCGCGTCTCGGCGAGGCCATGGGAGCGAAGCGCGAGACGTTCTTCGGCCTCACGGGGATGGGCGATCTGATCGCCACCGCGATGAGCCGCCACAGCCGCAATCGGCACGTGGGCGAACGGATCGGCCGGGGCGAGACGTTGCAGCAGGTGCTGGGCAGCATGGTGATGGTGGCCGAGGGCGTGACGACGGCACGGGCCGCGCGCGAACTGGGCAACCGCCAGGGGGTCGAGCTCCCGATCACCGAACAGGTGTGCGCGCTCTTCGAGGGGCGCGATCCGCAGACCGCGCTCATGGCGCTCATGACGCGCGACCTCAAGCCGGAGGCTTGAACCCACCGGGGCCCGCACGGGGCACCGGGTTCGCACAAGGAGTCGGCATGGCGATCCGCAAGCCCACGCAGGAGCCCGAGACCAAGCTCTATCGCTCGATCAGCGAAGTGAGCGAGATGCTCGACGTGAAGCCGCACGTGCTCCGCTACTGGGAGACGCAGTTCAGCATGCTGCGCCCCAAGAAGAACCGCGCCGGCAACCGCATGTACCGGCCCGAGGAGGTGCGCATGCTGCTGCGCATCAAGGAGCTCCTCTACGATCGCCGCTACACCATCGCGGGGGCGCGGCGCACGCTGCTCGACGACCGCAAACTCGACGAGCCGCAGGTCGAGATCGCGTTCAGCGAGGCCGATCGCAAGCTGCTCCTGATCGAGGTCAAGGACGAGCTGCGCACGCTGCTCACGCGCCTGCGGCAGCGCGAGCCCGCGGGAACGGCCGGCCGCTGACCCGCCCGGGCACGCTTGCGCCCGCACGCGCGGGCGGCTATCTTGCGTTCCCACTTCGATGTTCAACCCCTCAACACCGGTCGGGGCGTAGCGCAGCTTGGTAGCGCACCTGCATGGGGTGCAGGGGGTCGCTGGTTCAAATCCAGTCGCCCCGACCATTTCCCACGATCCCGTTCCCCTCGGGACACCGGACCACCGCAGGGAGTCGCCGCGATGAGCCGCTTGAACGTCGCCGCGCTGGTCCCGGCCTATCAGGCCGCCGCGCACCTCGGCGAGGTGCTCATGGGGCTCGCGAGCCTGCCGGACCGTCCGCACGTCCTCGTCGTGGACGACGGCTCGCGCGACGCCACCGCCGAGGTCGCCCGCCAGCACGGCGTGCAGGTGCACTCGTTCGCGGCCAATCGTGGCAAGGGGCACGCCCTGCTCGCCGGGTTCGAACTCCTGCGCGACTTCGACGCGGTGGTCACGCTCGACGCCGACGGTCAGCATCCACCCGCGTGCCTGCCCGCGTTCGTCGCAGCCGCCGAAGCCGGCGCCGATCTGGTCCTGGGCCAGCGCGAGATCACACCCGACATGCCGCCCGCGCGGCGGTTCGCCAACCGGTTCTCGTCCGCGTGGTGCTCGCGCATCGCGGGCCAGCCCATCCTGGACAGCCAGTGCGGCTACCGCCTCTACCGTCGCGAGGTGCTCGTGCGCACGCCGGTGCAGGCCAGCCGCTACGAGGTCGAGACCGAGATGGCGGTGCGTGCCGCGCGCCTGGGTTTCAAGATCGCGCACGTGCCGATCCCGACCGTGTACGGTGACGAGACGAGCCACCTGAGTCCGACGCGCGACGTCCCGCGCATCGTCGGCATGATGTGGCGGCTCACGTTCGAAGCGAAGCCCAGCCCCAAGGAATCCTGATGCGCATCCTGGTCACCAACGACGACGGCATCGGCTCGCCCGCCTTGGCGCAGCTGCGGCGTGTGCTGCAGCCCTACGGGCAGGTCATCGTGATCGCGCCGGACCGCAATCAGAGCGCCATGTCGCAGGCGCTCACGCTGCACCGGCCGCTGCGTCTGCACGAGGTGGGCGAGGACACGTACAGCCTCGATGGCACGCCCACGGATTGCGTGCTGTTCGCGTTCCACGGCAAGTTCACCGAGCGGCCCGACCTCGTGGTCTCGGGCATCAACCACGGCCCCAACATGGGCGAGGACGTGTTCTATTCGGGCACGGTCGCCGCGGCCATCGAGGGCGTGCTCCAGGGGGTGCCCGGCGTGGCCGCCTCGCTCGTGACCCGCAAGCCGACCGATTTCCGCGAGGCCGCCGACGTCGTGGGCAGCCTCGTGCGCCAGACGCTCGAGCGCGGCATGGACGCGCGCACGCTGCTCAACATCAACATCCCGTTCCGACCCGCCGCCGAGTGGCGCGGCGTGCGCGTGACCCGTCTGGGCAGCCGCGTCTACGACGACACCCTGGTGAAGAAGGTCGACCCGCGCGGGCGCGACTATTTCTGGATCGGGGGCGAGGACCCGGTCTGGAAGCCCGAGGACGGCACCGATTTCCACGCGGTGGACGCGGGCTGGGTGTCCGTCACCCCCATGAAACTCGAACTCACGGATCACGCCCGACGGGCCGATATGGAGGGCTGGGACCTGCATCCCTAGGGCCCGCGGGTGCCCGGTGCCGCCGTGTTTGGCGTGTCCCGAGGCCCTGTGCTAGTTTTCCCGGCCCCACGTTGTCGTGTGGGGCAGCGGTACCCAAGTTTCGTCGGGGCGTGGCTCAGCCTGGTAGAGCACCTGGTTCGGGACCAGGGGGTCGGAGGTTCAAATCCTCTCGCCCCGACCATCTTCGGAAGCCGGAAGGCCTTGCGCCTTCCGGCTTTCGTCGTTCGGGGGCCCTTCGGCGGCCTTGCTTCGCCCCCCGCGGCGGTCCATCCTGCGACGCATGTCGGCGGTGCGTGTGGTGGTCTCGGGACGCGTCCAGGGAGTGGGCTTCCGCGCCTTCGTGGTGCGTGAGGCGGCTCGCTGGGGCGTGACGGGCCAGGTGCGCAATCGTCCCGACGGGTGTGTCGAGGCCGACGCCCATGGTCCGCGGGCGGCCCTCGACGGCTTCGTGGCGGCGCTCGGACAGGGTCCGCGCGCGGCCCGGGTCGAGTCCGTGCAGACGCAGTGGTACGACCGAGCGGAGCCCCCCGGGGACTTCCGCGTGACGGGGTGAGCGACGTGGAAGGCCCGAGGATCGTCCAGTTCTCCGAACGCCTGATCGAGGCCGAGCGCGAGGCGCGCGCCCGCGGCGAGGTCACCCGGCGCGACCTCGATGCGCTGCTGGTGGACCCCGGCTTCGACGCGGAGGCGTTCGAGGGCTTCCGTGGCCGGCTGCAGGAGGCGGGCATCCGTCTGCCCGAGGACGAGACGCCGGACCCCGCCGCCCCGATCGACCGCACCGCGCTCTCGCGGGAGGCCGAGCGCGACCTGCTCGACGTGTATCTGGACGAGATCGGGCGCGTGAAGCTTTTGAGCCACGAGGATCTGCTCGCGACCGCGACGCGCGCGCGCGCCGGCGACGAGGTCGCGCGTGGCAAGGTCATCCTCGCCAATCTGCGGCTCGTGGTGCACGTCGCACGCGCGTATCGCAATCGCGGCCTGCCGTTCCTCGACCTCATCGAGGAGGGCAACGTCGGGCTCATCCACGCGGTGGACCGCTTCGAGCCCGAACGCGGCCTGCGATTCAGCACGTACGCCACGCTGTGGATCCGCCAGGCCATCCTGCGCGGGCTGGCCGAACAGTCCCGCGCGGTGCGCATCCCGGTGCAGATGTACCAGCAGCTCAACCGCTACACGCGCGCCGAGCGCACGCTGCGCGCACGACTGGGTCGCGAGCCCGTCGTCGCCGAGATCGCCCAGGAGCTCGGGCTCTCGAGTGCGCGTGCCGAGCGCCTGCGCGCGCTGCTCACCGGCATGAAGTCGCTCGACGATTCCCCCGGCACCGACGGATTCACCGACCTCTCGTACGAGGACGTCGGGGGACACGGCCTGTCCGTCGAGCGCATGGTCGAGATCCAGCTCGAGCAGGAGAAGCTGGATCGCCTGCTGCGCACGCTGCCGCAGCGCGAGGAGCAGGTGCTGCGCATCCGCTACGGCTTCCACGACGGGGTCGCGCGTTCGCTCGGCGAGACGGGGGAGCACTTCGGATTGTCCCGTGAACGCGTCCGCCAGCTGGAAGGCCGTGCGCTCGCCAAACTGCGTCTCGCCATCGAGCTCGCCGACCGGGACGACCGTCACGGCGAGACCGTGCACTGAACCCTCATCCCCCGGAGCGCCCCACGATGCGGCTCGAGGACCACATCCGCGAGATCCCCGACTTCCCCAAGAAGGGCATCCTGTTCAAGGACATCATGCCGCTGCTGGCGCACCCGGAGGCGTTCCGCACCGCGATCGAGCGACTCGCCGCCAGCGTCGACAAGCCCGACGCCGTCGTGGGCATCGAGTCGCGCGGCTTCGTGTTCGGTGCGCCGCTCGCGCTGCACTGGCAGGTGCCGTTCGTGACCGCCCGCAAGTTCGGCAAGCTGCCCGGCGCCACCGTGCGGCAGGTCTACTCGCTCGAATACGGCGAGGACACGCTCGAGCTGCAGGCCGATGCCCTGCGCGCGGGGCAGAAGGTGGTCGTCGTGGACGACCTGCTCGCGACCGGGGGCACCGCGCGGGCCACACAGCAGTTGGTGGCGCAGCTGGGGGCCGAGACCGTGGCGGCGCTGTTCGTGGTCGAGCTCACCGGGCTCGGCGGCCGCGATCGGCTCGCACCGTTGCCCGTGCACGCGCTCATGTCCATGCACGTCGACGAATGAACCGCGCGCGCCGTCGATCCCTCACCGGGAGCGACGGCGCGAACGGCCTCACTCGGTGACGATGATCAGGCGGCGCACCTTGCGGAACTCGTGCGGGTCGAGGATGCGCAGCACCATGCCCTGCGAGGACGGCTCCAGGCGGTAGCTCGCGGGTGTCTGCGCGGTGAGCACGGTGGCCTTGGCGGCCGCGATGGGCAGCTCGCGCTGCAGGTCGGTGTCGAACGACTGGAACGCGCTCGCATCGCCCTTGCCGGTCACGACGAGCGTGCGCCCCAGCCCCAGCAGACCGCCGCGCGCGGTGACCACGCTGTCGGCGAGCAGCGACTTCCGGTCACCGATGCGGTACGCGACCGTGGCGAGCTCGTGCCGACGCTCCTCGAGCGCCGACTCCTGGGCCGCGACCAGCGCCTGCGAACGCTCGAGCGACCCCGAGAGGCCGGTGACCTGCGTGCTCAGCGAATCCACCTGATCGGTGAGGCTCGCGACCATCTGCTCGCGCTCGGCGAGGTCCTGCTTGAGACGGGTGAGCAGTTTGTCGAGCCCGGCGAGCTGCGTGCCGCTCTGGCGCAGACGGGTCTCGAGCGCGCCGATGCGGTTGCGGGCGCGGTCGATGCCGGCGTGCAATTCGGCCACACGGGCGAGCGCGTTGGTCGCACTCGGCGCCAGCCGCTGCTCGGCATCGAGCGAGGTCGAACCCATGCCGCCCTCGGCGTCGAGCGGCGTGATCGCGTCGAGACTGTCCTGGATCGAGGCGATGTCGGCGATCGCCCGGGCGTAACGGTCCTCGGCCTGACGCTCACGCTCGGCGTGCTGCTGCGACTCGCCGCCGCGCTGCTTCACCTGGAAGGCGAGCCAGACGCAGAGGGAGGCGAGGACGAGGACGGCGGCGATGAGGATGGGGGTCACGCGACGCATCGGACGCTCCATTCGGGAGAGGGCAGGGTTGGCCTGCTCGGGACCCCGCCAGTATGTTCCAAGCCCGCACTTGCGCAAGTCACCCGCTCACGAGGTCCCCGTGACTCCGAACCTGCCCGATTCGATCCGTCTGGGCGCCGTCCGCCTGCGCGTCGCCGATCGCGCCCGCACGGCCGCCTGGTACGAGCGCGTCCTCGGGGCTGTGCCCCACCCGGGGCACGCGGATGGGCTGGCGCTGGGGCCGGCCGAGGGCGAGGCGCTCGTGGAACTGCGCGAGGTCCCGGGCGCCTCCGCCATGCCGCCCCGTGGCCGCGTCGGGCTCTACCACCACGCGCTGCTCCTGCCGTCCCGAGCGGATCTGGGGGCGCTCCTGGCCCATCTGCGCGCGATCGGGGAACCCTTCGGCGCCTCGGACCACCTCTTCAGCGAAGCGGTCTACCTCACCGATCCCGACGGGCTCACCGTGGAGGTGTACGCCGATACGCCGCGCGCCACGTGGGTCTGGGAGGGAGGCGAGGTGCTGGGCGCGGTCGACCCGCTCGACGAGCGCGCGGTGGTGGCGACGGCCACCGGACCCTGGCGCGGTCTGCCCCGCGCGACGGTCATGGGCCACGTGCATTTCTTCGTTTCGGACCTGACACAGGCCGAGCGCTTCCACGTGACCGGGCTCGGATTCACCCCGGTCACGCGCCGCTTCCGCGGTGCGCTGTTCGTCTCGGCCGGTGGTTATCACCACCACGTCGGGCTCAACGTCTGGGCCGCGCGGGAACCCGTCGCCGGCCCCCACGACGCCGGCCTCGATCGCTGGACCCTGCTCGTGCCCGACCCGCAGGCGCTCGAGGCGCTCGCGGCTCGTCTGCAGGCCATCGGCGCCACCCCGGTGGGGACGACCGATTCGCTGACGGTGCGCGACCCGTGGGGGATGGACCTGCACGCGCGGGTCGCCGACGCCTGAACGCGCAGGTGCATCGGCCGGGGCGGAACGCTTACATTCATCGGTCATGACCGCCCCCCGCCGATCCGTCACGCTTGCGGCCGTCCCCGTCTGGGCGGTCGCGTGCTTCCTGCTGTCCGGGGCGGCCGGGCTCATCCACGAGGTGATCTGGAGCAAGCAGCTGGGCTACCTGCTCGGCAGCTCGTTGCACTCGGTCGCGACCGTGACGGCGGCGTTCCTGGGCGGACTCGCACTCGGCGCGTACGCGCTGGGCCCGCGACTCGTGCGGCAGGGCGACCCGGCGCTGCGTTACGCGCAACTCGAGGGCGTCGTCGCGCTGCTGGGCGTCGCGTTGTTGCCCCTGCTTCGATCGCTCGACGGCCCCATCGGTGTGCTCTGGCGCGCGTGCGGCGGGGAGGGACCCGCGTTCGCGGTCGCCCGCGTGGTGCTGTTGTTCGCCCTGCTCGTCCCACCGGCCGCCCTCATGGGCGCGACGCTGCCCGTGCTCGTCGCGCGCTGCGAGCGCGGGGTGCTCGGCGCCGGGCTCGCCTGGCTGTACGCCATCAACACCGCGGGTGCGGTGCTGGGTTCGTTGCTCGCCGGATTCGTGTTGCTGCCGAGCGTGGGACTGCAGGCGAGCGCGGCGATCGCGGCAGGGCTCAATCTCACGGCGGCCGCGATCGCGTTCCTCGTCGGGCGCGAGGGTCGGTCGGCGAGCGTTACCGCCGCGAGCGCGCCCATCCCCGCGACGCTCACCCGCCCCGCGGCGCGGCGCGCCGTGGGACTCGCCTTCGCACTGAGTGGTTTCGCGGCCATGGCGCTGCAGGCGGCGTGGGTGCGCATGTACTCGCTCGTGCTGGGCTCGTCGGTGTATTCGTTCGCCTCGGTGCTCGGCGTTTATCTGACCGGGCTCGCACTGGGCAGCGCCCTCGTCTCGCCCGTGCTGCCGCGCGTCGCCACGGTCGTCGGCTTCGCACTCCTCGAGACGGCGTTCGCCCTGAGCGCGCTGCTCGCGCAACGCCTCGACGGGGGACTGCCGCGCGCGATGCTCGAGGCGGGTGAGCGGATGGGCACCTCGTGGACCGGCCTGCTCACCGCGCAGTTGGGTCTCGTCGTGCCGGTGCTGCTCGTACCGTGCGTGCTGTTGGGCGCGATCTTCCCGGTCGCCACGCGACTGCTGCAACACGACGAGGGCGCGACCGCCACCGGACGGGCCTACGCGCTCAACACGCTCGGGACGATCGCGGGCGCGCTGCTCACCGGTTTCCTCCTGCTGCCCGCACTGGGGGTGCAGGGCGTGGTGAAGCTCGCGGCCGGTCTGTCCGTGCTCGCCGCCCTCGTGCCGTTCGCGATCCCGGCGGTGCCGCGGCCCCGTGCACGGCTCGCGTGGGGACTGGGCCTGATGCTGGCGGCGGTCCCGGTCGCGATGCTCACGCTGCCCGCGTGGGATCCGGTGCGCATGTCGCTCGGCACCTATCGGCCGTTCAGCGCACGCAACCTCATGACGAGTTGGCGCAGCGCGGGCGCGGCGGGCGACCCCACGCTCGCGGTCAGTGGCGCCCAGCGGCGGCTGTTCTACCGCGAGGGCGTCAACGCCTCCGTGCTCGTCTCGACCGACCTCGAGGGCCGCCGTCGCTGGCTGCGCGTGGGCGGCAAGATCGATGCGGGCACCGGCGACATGCTCACGCAGGTGCTGTTGGGCCTCGTGCCGGCGAGCATGGTGGATCGCGGCGCACGCACGCTCATCGTGGGCCACGGTTCGGGAACGACCGCGGCGGCCGCGCTCGCCGCCGGGGTCGGGCGCACCGACGTCGTCGAGCTCGAGCCGGCGATCCTCGAGGCCTCACGCCTGTTCCACGAGGGTCGCCCCGACCCGCTCGACGACCCGCGCGTGACCGCGCACGTCGAGGACGCGCGCACTTGGCTCGCACACACGCGCGACCGCTACGACCTCATCATCTCGGAACCCACCAACCCGTGGATCGCCGGCGTGAACGCCCTGTTCACGACCGACTTCTACGACCGCGTGCGCGCGCGTCTGGCGCCCGAGGGCGTGTTCTGCCAATGGCTGCAGGTGTACGAGCTCTCGCCCGAGAGCTTCCACAGTCTGTTGGCGGCGTTCGCCACCCGGTTCCCCGAGGCGCATCTGTTCTTCCTTTGGCGTTCGAGCGATCTGCTGCTCGTCGCGGGTCCGCCCGATCGCACGCTCGCGTTGGACCGGCTCGCCCGCGCCGAGGTCGCGCCACTGCTCGCCGAGGCACGGCTGACGCGTCCCGACGACCTCGCGGCGTTCGATCTGGGGCCGCTCACGGATCTGCGACCGGTGCTCGAAGACGCGCCCGCGAACCGCGACGACCATCCGTTCGTCGAGTACCGCGCGCCGCGCGACCTCATCGAGGTCGGTCGCGCCGAACAGAGCCCGCATCCGGGCGTGATCGCCTCGTTACCGCGCCGCCTCGCACCACCGACCACCGGTCCGTTGCGCGACTGGCCGTACGACGTGCGCGTGGCCGCGCGCGCACGCATGATGTTCGACGATCGCGCCGGGCGTCTCGACGAGACGTGGTGGCGCGACCTGCGGGCCTCGGGCGCCGACCGGCTCGCCGACTCGCTCGCACGCGTGGCGGCCGCGCGGGACCGCGAAGCGCGCATCGCCGAACTGTTCGACACGGCCCGTGCGCGCGCCGCTCAGGGGGATGCCGCCGGCACACGCGCCGCGTTCGAATCCCTGGTGGCGCTCGATGCGGCGACGCCCGCGGTGTGGCGGGCGCTCGCGCAGGCCCGTTCGGAAGCGGGGGATCGCACCGGCGCGATCGTCGCGGCACGCCGTGCCCTCGCCGCGCTCACCGGTTCCGAACGCCTCGAACCGCTGCTCGTCCTGGGCGCTGCACAATGGCAGCTGCAGCAAGCGACCGACGCCCTTGGCTCGGCGCGCGAGGCCCAGACGATCGCCCCGCTCGATCCCCGCGGATACGATCTCGAGGCGCGCATCCGGGTCTCGCTCGGCGATGCGCGCGGCGCGCTCGCCGCCATCGAACGTGGACTCGCGCGGACGCCGTCGGATCCGTCGCTCCTGCAGGCCCGCCTCGCCCTGACCGCTCGACGTTGACGCCATCCCCGACTCGGAGTCCCGCCATGTCCCGTCCTCGACTCACGGTGTGCCTCGCGCTCCTCCTGCTGGCGATGACCGGGCTCGCGTCACCGTCCCGTGCCGACGTGGACACCCGGGTGATGCAGGACCTGCGCTGGCGCTGCATCGGACCGTTCCGGGGTGGGCGGACCGTCGCAGCATCCGCCGTCCCCGGCGAGCCGCACACGTTCCTGATCGGCGTGAACCACGGCGGCGTTTGGCGCACGACGGACGCGGGACGCACCTGGCAGCCGATCTTCGATGACCAACCCACCGGTTCCATCGGTGCGCTCGCGGTGGCACCGTCCGCGCCGCGGACGATCTACGTGGGTTCGGGCGAGGGCCTGCAGCGGCCCGACCTCTCGGTCGGGGATGGCGTGTACCGCTCCGACGATGGTGGGGCGACGTGGTCGCATCGCGGCCTCGCGGACGCGCAGCAGATCCCCGCGATCGTCGTGGATCCGCACGATCGCGAGCGCGTGTTCGTCGCCGCGCTCGGACATCCGTACGGCGCCAACGACACGCGCGGTGTCTACCGCAGCACGGATGGCGGGGTGCACTGGGAACGCGTGCTGTGGCGCAACGCCGACACCGGGGCGATGGACGTCCTGCTCGCACCGGACGATCCGCGCACCGTGTACGCCGTGCTCTGGTCGTCTCGCCAGACGCCGTGGGAGGGCCCGGGCGGATCGCTCGTGCGCTCGGCCGACAACGGGCTCTTCAAATCCACCGATGGCGGTGACACGTGGCGCGCGCTCACCGACGGTCTGCCGGGCGCGAGTCAGGGCCTGGGCCGCATCGGCATCGCCGTCTCGCCTTCGCGCCCGAGCCGCCTGTACGCGGTGGTCGGCGCCCAGCGGGGGGCGGGCCTGTACCGCAGCGACGATGCGGGGGCGCATTGGCAGCTCGTCAACAGCGACCCGCGCCTGTGTGAACGCGACGGCGACTTCAACGAGGTCGAGGTGGATCCCCGCGATCCCGATCACGTCATCGTCGCCAACGTCGTCACGTGGCGCTCGCGCGACGGGGGTGCCACGTTCGAGGCCCTGCGCGGCGCACCGGGCGGCGACGACTACCATCGCGTCGTGTTCTCACCGGACGATCCGCACACGCTGCTGCTCGCGGGCGATCAGGGCGCCGTCGTCTCGCTCAACGACGGACGGACCTGGAGCTCGTGGTACAACCAGCCCACCGCGCAGTTGTTCCACGTCAACACCGATGACGCGTTCCCGTACCGCGTCTACGGCGGTCAGCAGGAGAGCGGTTCGGTCGGCATCCTGTCGCGCGGTCCCGAGGGCGGCGTGTCGCTGCGCGACTGGCGGCCCGTGGGGGCCGAGGAGTACGGGTACGCGGTGCCCGACCCGCGCCATCCGGGCATCGTCTACGGCGGCAAGCTCAACCGGTTCGATGCCCACAGCGGCGACGTGCAGAACGTCACGCCCGACCCGCTGCGCGATCAGGGCATGCGCTGGGTGCGCACGATGCCCGTGGTCTTCTCGCAAGCCGACCCCGGTGCGCTCTATCTGGGTTCGAACCGCGTCCTCGTGACCCGCGACGGGGGACGGCACTGGCGTGCGATCAGCCCCGATCTCACGCGCGAGCCGGGGCCCGCACCCGCCTCGCTCGGGTCGTTCGCGTCACTCGACCCCGAGGCCGGACGTCATCGCGGAGTCGTGTACGCGATCGCGCCCTCGCCGCGGCGTGCCGCGCTGCTGTGGGCGGGCACCGACGACGGCCGCATCCACGTCACCCGTGACGGCGGCGGCCACTGGCGCGACGTGACGCCGGCGGGGCTCACCCCGTGGAGCAAGGTCTCGGTCCTCGAGGCCTCGCGCTTCGACACCCTGGTGGCCTATGCCGCGATCAACGCGTTCCGGCTCGACGATCTCGCCCCGCACGTCCAGCGCACGCGCGATGGGGGACGGACGTGGCACGAGATCGTGACCGGCCTGCCCGCCAACGAGGTGGTCAACGTGGTGCGCGAGGATCCGGTCGTGCCCGGCCTGCTGTACGTCGGCACCGAACGCGGCGTGCACGTCTCGTTCGACGACGGTGAGCACTGGACCTCGTTGCGTCGCAACCTGCCCGCGACGTCGGTGCGCGACCTCGTCGTGCACGATCGCGATCTGGTCATCGCGACACACGGCCGCTCGTTCTGGATCCTCGACGACGTCACGCCGCTGCGTGCGGCTCGTGCCGCGACCGCCGCCACGACGGCGTACCTGTGCGCCCCGGCGACCGCCGTGCGCGTGCGCGACGACCGCAACCCCGACACGCCCATGCCGCCGGACGAACCGCGCGGGGAGAACCCGCCGGACGGGGCCGTGTTCGATTGGTGGCTGCCGCGCGCGCCGCAGGGCCTCGTGATGCTCGAGGTGCTGGACGATGCGGGCCGCCTGGTGCGGCGGTTCCGCAGCGACGACGTGCTCGATTCCCTGCCGCGCAACCTGCAGGTGCCGCGCTGGTGGATGCGGCCGCCGACGAGCCTGCCGCATCGTGCGGGCATGAACCGCTTCGTCTGGGACCTGCATGGAGCCCCGCTCGCGGGCGCCGAACCGTCGTACCCCATCTCGGCGACCCCGGGCCGTACGCCCGCCGAACCGCGCGGGCCGTGGGTGGTCCCCGGCCGCTATCGGGTCCGACTCACCGTGGACGACGTCGTGCGTGAGCGAAGCCTCGTGGTGCGCATGGATCCACGCGTGCGGGTCACCTCTGCGGCGTTGGTGGAGCAGTGGCGGCTCGCGCAGCGGCTGGCCACCGCCCTGCGGCGGGATTCCACGCTGACCTCGCTGGCGCTGGAGCACGTGAACAACCCCCGGGACCTGACCGAGACGGACCTCGAGGCGATCGCCACCACGGTCTCGGGACCGCGTCAGCCCGGACCACCGGGAACGCCACGTCCCGCCTCGCTCGAACAGGTGCGCCAGCGTCTGCTTCGGCTCTACGACCTCGTGCAGGAGTGCGACGCCGCACCCACGCCGGCCATGCATGCGGCCGCCGGTCGCGTCCTCGCCGATCTCGGGGACCTCGCGACACGACTGCGGACGCTGGGGGTCGCACCGCCCACCCCCTGACCGGCGAACGTCAGGCGGGGAGGACCTCGCAGGCGGTGGCCTTGAAAGTCGCGATCACGTCGACGCCGGGGCGCAGGCCCAGTGCGGTGACCGAGGCACGCGTGACCTGCGCGACGACGCCCGGGCGGCCGTCCAGCGTCACGCGCACGACGTCCCCGTGCGGCGGGTCGGGCCGGAGCTCGCGCACACGCCCCCGCAGGTGATTACGAGCGCTGCCTTCGGGCTCGGCGAGCGCGAGGGTGATCTCGCGCGGGTGCACGACCACGCGCACGGCCTGGTGAAGCGTGGCGGGAACGACGATCGTGGCCTCGCCGATCCGAACGCACGAGAGTCCGTCCTCGGCGGGCCCCGCGACGGTTCCGAACCACAGGTTCACCCCCGGCAGGCGTGCGCCCCATGCCGATGCGGGCGACGTCAGCACCTCGGTGATGGCGCCCGATCGCACGATGCGCCCCGCATCCAGCACGACCAGATCGTCGGCGAGCGCCAGCGCATCGGCCGGATCGTGCGTCACGAGCAGCATGACCGGGTCCAGACCCGAGAGCGTACGCCGCAGTTCGCTGCGGACCACCCCGCGCGTGAGTGGGTCGAGCGCGGCGAGCGGTTCGTCGAGCAACAGCAGACCCGGCTCGCGCACGAGGGCCCGTGCGAGCGCGACACGCTGCCGCTCGCCTCCGGAGAGCGAGGCGATCGGACGGTGCAGAAGCGTTTCGAGGCCGAGTCGCACCGCCATGCGCTCGATGCGATGGGCACGCTGGTCACGCGTGCAGGCTTTCAGGCCGTAGCCGATGTTGCCCGCCACGTCGAGATGCGGGAACAGGGCGTGCGACTGCGGGACGTAGCCCACGCTGCGCGCCTCGGGCTCGCACCAGACTCCCGACGCGCTGTCGTACCACGTCGCGGCACCGCATCGGATGAGGCCGCGCGCCGGGCGCTCGAGCCCCGCGAGGGTGCGCAACAGGGTCGTCTTGCCGGACCCGTTCTCGCCCACGAGCACGACGATGCGACCCGCGACCGCCTCGAAAGAAGCGTCCAGGACGAAGTCCCCGCGTGACGTCCGCAGATCAACGACGAGCATCGGCGACCTCCCGGGGCGTGGGCCGACCGACGACGCGCAACAGCGCCAGCAGCAACGCGGCGAGCGCGAGCAGCACGAGGCTCAACGCGATGGCCGCGTCCGGCTCGACCTGCAATGCGCCGTAGACCGCGAGCGGCAACGTTCGCGTCACGCCGGCGAGGTTCCCCGCGAACATGAGCGTCGCGCCGAACTCGCCCAGCGCGCGCGCGGTGGCCAGCACCGCCCCCGCGAGCAATCCGTGGCGCGCGAGGGGCAGGCCCACGCGGAAGAATCGCGCCGCTTCGCCCGAACCCAGCGTGGCGGCCACCTCCTCGTACGCCGGGTCGATCGCCGTGAAGGCCGCTCGCGCCGCCGCCACGTAGAGCGGAGCGCTCACGAACACCTGTGCGCACACGACGGCCGCGGTCGTGAACGGCAGCCGCCAGCCCAGCGTCTCGAACGTCGTCCCCAGAAGGCCCGCGCGGCCGAAGGCGAGCAGCAGCGCCAGTCCGGCGACCGTGGGCGGCAGCACCAACGGCAGGTCGAGCAGGGTCTGCACCGCGCTTGCCAACGGGGAACGGGAGCGGGCGAGTCGCCAGGCGAGCGGAGTCCCCGCGACGATGACGATCGCGCAGGCCAGGCCCGTCGTGCGCAGGCTCAACGCGAGCGCCTCGAGCACGCCGGCGGACGCATTCGTGAGCAGGGCGAGATGCCGCCACTGGCTCGCAAGGGCGACGAGCGGCAGCGCGATGAACAGGACGAGCAGGCCGCCGACGACGCGACTCAGGGTGCGGAAGGGGGTTGGCATCCGCGCCATGGTGGGGCACGGTGCCCCCGGCGGGCAACCGCGCACGCGCACCGCCGCACGACCTCAGGCGCGGTGCGTGGTATCGAGCAACTCGCGGACGCGCTGACCCAGCGTCGCGTGCGTGAACGGTTTGGGCAGCAGCGCGATGCCCTCGGCCACGATGCCGTTCTCGGCAATGATGTCGTCGGTGTAGCCGGACACGAACAGGATGGGGAGGTCGGGCAGGCGTTCGCGCACCCCGTCCGCGAGCTCCTTGCCGTTCATGTGGGGCATGACGACGTCGGTGACCAGGATGTCGGGATGGAGCGTCCCGTTGTCGAGTGCGGCCAACGCCATGCCACCGTGCTCGAACTCCTGCACCTTGTAACCCAGCCGCTTGAGTCCCATGACCATGAGGGCGCGCACCTGCGGATCGTCCTCGACGAGCAGCACCTGCTCGCCGGAGGCCGAGTGCACCACGGGTTCGGTGCCCGCGCCGGCTCCCGAAGCGGTCCCGGTCCGCATCGGCCAGTGGATGATGAACTCGGCGCCCTCGCCAGGGGCGGTGCGCACGTCGATCGTGCCCTCGTTCTGCTGCACGACGCCGAGCACCGTGGACAGCCCGAGGCCCGTGCCCTTGTAATCGTCCTTGGTGGTGAAGAACGGCTCGAAGATGTTGGCGCGGATCTCCTCGCTCATGCCCGTACCGGTGTCCTTCACCGAGAGACGGATCGCGGGCGCGCCCTCCATGAGCGGACTGCCGTGCTCGACCACGTCGGTGCTCACCTGGATGAGCCGGGCGGGCGCGCCCGAACCGGCACTCTGGATGGCATCCCGTGCGTTGAGCAGCAGGTTCAGGATGACCTGATCGAGCTGCTGCTTGTCCGCCAGGATCGGGGTGGGCTTGAGACAGGGCAGGAACGTGAGCGCGATGTCCTCGCCGAGCAGTCGGCGATAGATGCGCAGCGAATCCTCGATCTGCCGGTTCATCTCGAGCGGCAGGGGACGGATGACCTGCTTGCGGCTCAGCATGAGCAACTGCTGCGTGAGCTCCTGCGCGCGGCGGGCCGCACCCAGAACCTCGTTCAGATGATCGCGCTGGTCGGCGTCGAGCCCACCCGCGTGCTGCATCATCTCGACGTTGCCGCCGATCACCATGAGCAGGTTGTTGAAGTCGTGTGCGATCCCACCCGCCAAACGGCCGATCGACTCCATCTGCCGGGACTGCGCGAGCTGGGCCTGAAGACGCTCCTTCTCGGCCTGTGTGCGGACGCTGTCCTCGAACAGGCGCCGGTACCGCTGTTCGCTCGCGCGGAGCGCCTCCTCCGCGCGGTGCTGCTCGGCGATGCGTTCCTCGAGCGCGTGGTTCGTGCGATCCAGCGCCACGACCTGTCCCGCGATGAGGCGGCGCGACTCCTGCATCTCGAGCAGGACGTGGACGTGGCTCGCGAACATGCGGTGTCCGGGCACGGCCTGCGGATCGAAGTCGGGGAAGAACGGCTGCTTGCGAAGGGTCACCGCGGCGATGAGCAGCCGCATGGGCAGGCGGTGCTCGTCGGTCTCGCCGATCGGCGCCAGCATGAAGCGCGCGACGCCACCGCCCGCGAAGCGCAGGCCCGACAGCTCGGTCTCGGTGAGGAAGGACTCGCGGCGCGACACGAACTTGCGCAGTGCGCAGTCGAGCGCCTCGTTCTCGTCCGGCCCCGTGGGCTTGGGACCGCGCGCCGCGAGCACGGTGCTGCCGTCCACGCGCAGTTCCACCACGAGGCAGGATTCGTACTCGAACGCCTCGACCGCGGCATCCACGACGTGTCCCCAGAACGCGTTCTCGGAACTCGTCGGCAGCACGCGCTGGCCGAACGCGATGATCGTCTCCAACACCTGCAGTTCCCGATCCCGCCGACTGCGCAGGTCGATGAGCTGCTGCTGCGTCGGCAGCAGCAGTCGGACCATCTGGCGCAATTCGCGCTGGAGGGCCTCGGGATCCGTCCCCCGGGCGTCAGCCCCGGGGACGGAAGCAGGGTCGGGGGCGTCGGTCATCCGCGACTGATCACGTAGAGCGCGGTGGTGTAGTTGTGGAACTGGTTCCGTCCGCCGAGCCGAGCGAACTCACCGAACCCGTACATGCCGAGCCACGCCCCCGTGTTCCCGTCGGGGAAGAGCGGCGACTGCATGGCCTTCACGATCTCCTCCTTGGCGACGCGGTCCAGCATGAGGCGACCGCGCGCGCCGCAGTCGGCATGGAAGACGCCCACGATCCGCCGCGAACCGACGGCCGCCCGGATCTGCCCCATGACGACCGCGAGATTGCGGAAGATGCGATCCTCGTCCCGGCGCATCAGCGACAGTTTCGTGCCCACCGGGCAGGTGACGGGCATGAGGAAGGTGCCATCCGGCAGTCGGCGCGTGATCACGCGCAGCAGGTGCGAGTCCCCGTACTCGGCGGCCAACGCGGGCGAGAGCGCGACGCCGACGGCTCCCGGCGGGATCGTGTCCGCGGGCTGAGCGGTCGAGGGCAGACCCAGATTGCGGGTGAACACCGTCCACGCGGGCTCCCCGTCGAGCTCGTGCACCTGATTGCCGGTCGAACGCGTCACGGTCATCTCGACCCCCGAGGGCACGAAACCGTGTGAGGCCTGCGTGTGCACCGCGAGCGACGAGTCGAAGAATCCCACCAACACGGCGGCGTGCTCGTGCAGCGCATCGTCCACGAACTGGAAGCTCGAGACGCCCTTCATGTTGTCGGCCGAGGTGCCTCCGAAGATGGTCGTCTCGGGCCCCAGCACCGATTCGATCCCCGCGATCGACTCGTCGCAGTCCACGTCGATCCCCGAGGCGAGGAACATCACGAAGGCGGGCTTGCCGTGGCTCGCCACGAGATCGCGCGCCAACCGAGCGCCCTGTTCGTGCGAGTTGGCGCCGTCGAGGTGGGGCGAGACACTCATCCCGACCTCGCTCGACTCGCCCCAGACCATCATGATGGCGAGCGCACGCATGTTCTCGTTGGCGCCCTCCGCACCGATCACGCCGGCGCAGGTGCAGCCGACGATGCGGGCGTTCGGACAGTGCCGCCGGATCGCCGGGATCACGACCGAGTCGTCGTGCCCCATGGTGATGTGGAACGCCAGCAGGCGGCACTCCGCCGCGGAACGCCCGGCACTCGCCTTGCGGATGGCTTCTTCGATCGCCTGCTGCGTGTCGACGGTGCCGTTCGAAGCGGAGGTGAAGCTCAGCATGTCGGGCTCTCCCGGAGGAATGGACGGGGTGAACACCGCGTCCTGGAGGACGTGGCGTCGACGGGTCCGATGCTCCGGGAACCATGGTCCGTGACGGGACGGGGGATGGCGGCCGGGGGATGGGCCCGAGACCAGTTGGCCTGTCCCTAGCTTCGACCTCATGGCCGGAGGGGTCAAGCGGACATGCTTGAGACTTTGGTATCCGTCCGACCCCGGTTCAGTCCTGCTGGGCGCTCACAGGGCGGCCTTGGCCGCCTCCGACTCGCGCCGCACGCTTTCCAGCACTTCGACGAGCGCGCCCTCATCGAGCCCCAGAGCGGTCGCGAGCGGCAGGGCGTGCAACACGATCGTGTCGTCCGGGGCCAGGCTCTCGCCCATCTTGGCGGCCACCCGGTCGGCCAGCGCCACGATCTGCACGTGGCGGGGCCGCGTCACGAGGTCCGTGGCGTGGTGGTCGCGCACCATCTCGCGGATGGCCAGCGGGAGCTTCCACTTCTCGAACAGCCCCTCGCCGATCCGGCAATGCAGCGAATCGAACAGCATGAACAGCGAGGTGCGCGACAGCCGCCGTGCGGGGTCCCGCCGCTTGATCTCGGCCACCGTGCGCAGCACGACGATCTTGCCGATGTCGTGCAACAGGCCACCGAGGAACGCCATCTCACGATCGCCCCCGACGCGCGTCGCGATCTCGCGCGCCGCGAGCGCGACCGCGACCGAGTGGTTCCACAGCTGGTGCAGGAGGGCGTCGTCCTCGGGGTCGGGGCTGCGGAACACGTTGCGCATGGACACGCTCAGAACGGCGTGTTCGGTCGCGTTGAGCCCCAGTCGCGTGACCGCGTGATGCAGGTCGGTGATCTCGTCGAGACCGGCGAAGGCGACCGAGTTCGCGTAGCGCAGCAACGCGGTCGCGAGGGCGGCCTCGCGTTCGATCACGTCGACGAGGCGGTCCAACGACGCGTCACGTTCGATGAGCTCGCGCACCCGGATGGCGGTCTCGGGCAGCACGGGCAGCTCGACGCGCCCCGAGCGCATCTCCAGGTCGATCATGTCCACGAGCGACATCGCCGGTGCCGGCTCGGGCGCCGAAGGCGTCGACCGAGGGGCCGTCCGAGGGTCCTGCATGCGAAGGGTCCTCCGCGGCCGGTGTTCCCGGACCGCTCCTGCTCACAGTCTCGGCCACTTGGGGCGCGACTTGAGCGACCTGCCCGGCGTGCGGGGGAGAGGCATGCGGATCGGGACGGGCCCGTGCAACACGCGAGTCGACCGAAGTCCACCCGGGGTCCTGAACGGCCGAACGGGCGGCAGGGCTCAGTGCCCTGAGCCGTAGTCCGAGCGCTGGCGACGCTCCAGAATGGTGCGCAGGGATTCGCCGCTGCGATTCGAGTGCACGATCTGCCCGATGCTCCGCGCGTAGTCGAACGCCGGATGGCGTTCGGCGTTGTGACACCCGCGACACGTCGCTTCACCCACCGGGGGCCGCGCCTCGCCCTGGAGATCGTGCCG
This sequence comes from uncultured bacterium, assembly GCA_964655175.1. Classification (GTDB taxonomy): domain Bacteria; phylum Eisenbacteria; class RBG-16-71-46; order RBG-16-71-46; family RBG-16-71-46; genus JAIOPA01. Next base: position 6,613 of record CAZZLY010000017.1, on the reverse strand, counting down.
TGTCCCCATGCCGTGGCAGTTCTCACACTGCACGTTCACCAGCCGCGGCGTGCGCACGGCATCGCGGAAACCGCCCGGCTGCCCGTAACCCACCGAATGGCAGGGGATGCATTCGGGCGTCGATTCCCTGCGTTCGCGCACGAGCGTCTCCCACGCGACCGAGTGCCCGGTCGTCGCCCACTGTGCGGCCTCCTCGGCGTGACAACGTGCACAGACGTCGCCGCCCACGAAGTGGTCCACCGGGTCCTGATCGGGGTCGGCGTCCGCCAGTGCCGACATGCGCCGCTGCTCGACCCGCATGCGCTCGTTGTAGTCGTCCTCGAACGCCTTCACACGCCCCAGCATCGCGGCCTGGTTGCGCACGTCGGGCCCCATCGTGATCGCGTCCACGCCACGCTCACGGGGCCGTCCGTCCGCTCCGAGGTCGAATCGCACCAGCCCGACGTGCTGGCCCTGATCGCCCGCATACGAGAGGACCGCATCGCCGGCCTCACGGCCGTGCGGATAGAGCGGCGCATCGTGACCGACGACGACCGCATCCAGACCGGGCACGGCGGTCGCCACGTCCTCGGCCCCGACGCGCCCCAGCTGTGCCAGCAGCACCACGATCGTCGCGCCGCGCGCGCGCAGGTCGGCGACCATGCGCTGCGCCGTGTTCTCGGGGTCGAGCACCTGCAGCGAGTCCCGAGCGGGGCCCAGATCGAAACGATCGCCGACGAGCGCGAACACCCCGATGCGGACGCCGTTGCGCTCGATCAGCAGGCTCGCGGCGCCCAACGGCTTCCCGGTGGCGCGCAGGACCAGATTCGAGCACACGAGCGGCAGCCGGGCGCGACGGGCCTCGGCCAGCAGATAGGCGACGCCGAACTGCAGATCGCGTGGGGCGACGCCCACGGCGTCCACGCCGAGGTTCGCCAGCGCCCCGTACAGGAACGGCGGCAGGTCGGGACGACCGGCCACGTCGGGGAACGCGCCACCGGCATCCACGACGAGCACGGGGCCCGGCGTGGCGCGCACGCTGTCCACGAACGACGCGATCCGCGCCAGTCCGCCCTTGGGGGTGCTGCAACCACACGGGCTCGTCTTGCCCTTGAGGTCGGCCAGCGCGATCACGCGGATGGGGCCGGGCGCGGCGCCCGCCGCGCGCGCGCCGTGCCCGCGCACGACCACGCCCGTGGCGAGCGCGACGAGCAGCACGGCGGCGAATCGGCGAAGGCGATGGACGGGCATGGGACGGGGGCTTCCGGGCGACGGGACGACGGGCGTCGTGGGACGCTGGAGGGTGCGCCGACGATTGTCCGGCAGTCCGGCCCCGGGCCGCAAGCGAACACCCGCCCCGGGGTGCCCGGAGCGGGTGCCTTGCCACATCCCATCATGGACTCAGGGCAGGAGGATGCTGCACTTCCCGCCGGGGTACCCGTCGATGGCGCCCTCGAGGTCGGTGCGCAGCGCCGGCTTCGCCATGAGGGCCGAGACGGGTTCGGGCACCTGACCGTTGAGGACGACCTCCGAGAGCACGAGATGATCGAAGCCGGGCTGGTTGAACAGGCTTGCGGCGACGTTCAGAACCTCGTGCGCGTTCTCCTGCAGTCGCTCCGTCATCTCGCCGTCCGAGGCGCACTCCTTGACCACGTCCGCCGGGATCATGGTGAGGGCGGCGCCGGCGCTGGCGGCGAACTCGATGTCACAGGCCAGAGTCGCCCCCAGCGTGCCGGTGTCGGTGCGGTAGATCGCCACGACCTCGGGGAACTCCTTACCGAACACGTGCGGCTTGGCCGGCTTGAACTGCGCGTTGCGACCGGTGAGACCCGCGATGAGCGAGGAGACTTCGTTCGGCTTCGGTAGTGCGCGGCTCACGTTGTTCCACCCTTCCTGGGGTCCTGGGGAGGACCCGCGGCGCCCCGCCGTCGCGGGGCGCCGGTTCGTCCTGAGGTGCTGCGTGACGTGCGTGGGATCAGGCGGCCCGAGCGTGGCCGTGGCCGTGCTCGTGACCGTGATCCGCGCCGTGGGCGTGACCGTGACCGTGCCCATGGCCCTGCGGCTGGCCCTGCGCGGCGGCCTGCACCGAGGCGATGTCGAGCTGGCTGGCCAACTCCTCGAGGCGCGTGGACTGATTGGCGAGGGCGACGGCCGTGGCCGTGAGCTCCTCGGCCTGCGCCGCCGAACGCTGCGTGGCCTGATCCATCTGTCCCATCGCGGAGTTGATGCTGCGCACACCCTGCGACTGCTCGCCCGCGGCGACCGCGATCTGCTCGACCATGCGAGCGACCTGGTTCACCAGGGTCGAGCCGGAGTCCACCGACGAGATCGCGGTCTGGATGAGCCCCTTGATCTCACGGGCCGCCGACGCGCTGCGCTGCGCGAGGGTGCGGACCTCGGTGGCGACGACCGCGAAGCCGCGGCCGTGCTCGCCGGCACGCGCCGCTTCGACGGCGGCGTTGAGTGCGAGCAGATTGGTCTGGAACGCGATCTCGTCGATGAGCGTGACGATGCCCGCGATCTCCTTGGACGAGCGGTTGATCTCCTCGATCGCCGCGACCGCGGACATCTTGCGGCCACCCGACTCGCTGCCGCTCTCGTGCACCGCGATGCGGCTCGCCTCGGCGGCATCGGCCGCCGTGCGATCCACGGTCGCCGAGATCTCGTGCAGCGACGCGGCCGTCTCCTCGAGCGCCGACGCCTGCTGCTGCACGCCACCCGAGAGCTGGTCGGCCGCGGCCGACAGCTCACGGCTCGCACGCGACACCTCGACGCTGGCATCGGCCAGACCGACGAGTGCATCCTGGACCGTACCCTTGATCTGGGCGTACGTGTCCGACAGATCCTGCTCCGGACGGTTGAGCTCGATCTGCTCGAGACGCACGCCGACCGAGCGGTACATGTCGAACAGGAACGCGTCCACGATCGCCTGCTGGTCGTAGGTGAACGCGACGTTCAGCGCGCGCTCGGCCTTGGCCCGCATCTTGAGGTCGAAGGGATAGCTCTTCGCCAGGTACTTGCGGGCGAGGTCCATGTAGAGCGCGTAGCTGCCCAGATACCACTTGAGCGGCAGGTTGATCTTGTTGTGGAGCTGGCCGACGCCGAGGCGCTTCTCGAAGTAAGCGGTGCCGAACGAACCGCCGCGCTCCGCCTCTTCGAAGATCTCACGGAAGTAGCCGGCCTGCGCACGCTCGAGCGTGGCGCGCAGGGCGTCCATACCGACGCCCATGCGGGCGGCCTGCGAACGGAAGAATTCCACCGTCGGGCCGAATTTGAACTGGTGCTCGTAGAACTCCTTGGCGATCGCCGGGGACACGTTGCGTGCCCAGCCCGCCAACTTGCCGAGGACCTGGACGTCATCCTTCGTGAACAACATGAACTCACGGCGCAACGCCAGGTTGCCGTCGTTCATCCGGTAAGTGTCGGTCAAGCGGCCCATCGTTCGACGCTCCTTGTCGGGGGAGTCAGGTCCGATACCAGTCTCGGTCGCTGCGGGCGGGACTTGAGGGTCCATGGGCCGTGCGACGCATCCATGCGAGTGAAACGCCTGCCGACGGGGGTGACGTGCGCCGCCGAGCGCGAGCGGGCGGTGCGCGTCACTTCCGGCGACTCAACCGATGGCCTCCTTGATCGCGTCCGACGTGAACGGCTTGGCGATCAGGAAATCCGCACCGGCGTCCTTCACCTTCTGCCGCATCTCCGGCGTGCCCTCGGTGGTGATGAATCCGAAACGCACTCCGATGTTCGCCTTCCGGAGCTCCTCGAGGAGTTCCAGACCGTTCATGCCCGGCATGTGCCAATCGCTCAGCACCAGGTCCGGGGGGCTCGTACGGATCGCCTCGAGCGCGTCCTTGCCGTTGGCGGCCTCCTCGATGGTGTGGTCGCCGTACCCGGCCTCGCGCAACGCCCGCTTCACCAGCATCCGCATCGCCATGCTGTCGTCCACCACGAAGATCCTCATGCTGCAGCCTCCAGGGAATCGCCCGCATCGCCGAGGCGGTGGGCATTGGCGTTGTGCTCGTACAACTTGACCCACATGAGCTCGTCCCCGCAGCGCCACGCGCGCTCGCAGGCCAGAGCCATGTCGGGGACGTAGACGCTGTGATCCTCACCCTGCACGACGGTCGGCAGCGACAGGCTCTTGGTCCCGACGATGCCGGCTTTGATCGCACCGCCGATGACGTTGGCCATCTCGCCCATGGCGTCGCGGACCATCTCCGGTTCGACCGCCTCCGGCGGCATGTCGAACATGGACCCGGTCGCGCGGCGCGCCAGCGCCTGCGAGACGCACACCACCGCGAGCCCCTGCCAGTCGCCCATGATCTGGACGAAGGCCGAGAGCTCCGGCTTCAGTGTCGGCGCCATCGCCACATCCTCCAGTGCCAGATTCAACGTGCCGGTCCAGGTCGGACCGACCACATCGAGCCACGGTCCCTGTGAGTCACTCATCGTGCACCTTCCGGTTCGAGACCGATCCAGATGGTCGGCCGGGTGAGGGGGGATCGGGTGATGCGGAGCACACGTCGCTCCCGGAACGTCATCATGCGGCCGCCGTACCGCTGGCGCGCCGCAGTTCGGCGGTCCAACGCGTGATCGTGGCGGCGATCTGATGCAGGGGCTCGACCGCCTCGGCGCCGCCGCGGGCCGCCGCCTCGCGCGGCATGCCGTAGACGACGCTGGTGGCCTCGTCCTGCGCCACGGTGTGCGCACCGGCCTTGCGCATGGCGACGAGTCCGGCCGCGCCGTCGGCACCCATGCCGGTGAGGATCACGCCGATGGCGTTGCCCCCGAGACGGCGCGCCACGGAGTCGAACAGGACGTCCACCGCCGGCTTGTGATAGCCCACGGGCGGGTCGTCGTTGAGCCGCACGATCCAGCGGCCGTTCTCGCGGTCGACGAACATGTGCTTGTCGCCCGGCGCCAGGAGCACACGACCGCGCACGATGGGGTCGCCGTCCTCGGCCTCCTTGACGCTCATGCGGCACGAACGGTCCAGTCGACTCGCGAACGCCTTGGTGAAGCCCGCCGGCATGTGCTGCACGATGACCGTGCCGGGGGTGTCCATGGGCAGGTGGCTCAGCACCTCCATGAGGGCCTCGGTGCCACCGGTCGAGGCACCGATCGCGAGCACGTGACGCGAATCGATGCTCGGCCCGCCGGGAACGGCCTTGGGCGGGGGCAGGGGCAGCACCTTGCGCGGCGAGGCGGGCGCCGCAGGGGCGACAGCCGTGGGCGCCGGGGTGAACGACGAGGTCGGCGCACTGGGCGCCGCGGGACGGCTGAGCACGCCCCGGCGCGGACGGGCCGAACCGGCGGCCTTCACCGTGGCGACGATCTCATCGGCCAGCAGTCGCGTGCCGTGCTCCACCTCGAACTTCGGCTTCGCGATGACGTCGACCGCGCCGAGTTCCAGCGCCTTCATGGCCGTCTCGCAGCCGCGCTGCGTGAGCGCGGACACCATGACCACGGGCAGCGGGTTCGAGTGCATGAGCTTGGCCAGGAACGTCAGGCCGTCCATGCGCGGCATGTCCACGTCCAACGTCAGCACGTCCGGCTTGTCGAGCGGGATGCGTGCCTCGGCCGCGATGGGGTCGGGGGCGGAGCCCACGACCTCGAGGCCGGGATCGCGCGACAGGATGCGACGCAGCAGCTCCCGCATGACCGCGGAATCGTCCACGATGAGGACGCGCACACGACGCGCCGTGACGGGTGGGTTCGGCGAGGAGGGGATCATCAGAAGAGCTCCACATCGGGCGTCGGGGGCGCGGCGACGGTCTTCTGAGCCTCGGCGACGAAGCGCTCCTCGGCCAGCGCCACGTCCTTCGTGGCCGTCGCCTCGAGCGCGCGCACCCAGGCGCGACCGTCGTGGGTCGAGAACTTCACTTCGAGCGGCGACTGTCCCAGCAGACGCTCGGCCGTGATCGGGATGCCCTCCTTGCGGAGGAACTCCCGCACGAACGCCGCGTTGCGCTTGGGGACCGCGGAATCGAACCCGGCCACGCGCAGCACGTGCCCCGCTCCGAACACCTTGGCCTCGAGACGACGACGATCGCCACCGCACTTCATGATCTCGTTGATGAGCAGTTCCATGGCGTGCACGCCGAACCGGCTCGAGCCGACCTCGCCCGCGCCACCATCGGGCAACAGGAAGTGGTTCATGCCGCCGACCTTGGCCACCGGATCCCAGAGGCACGCGGCGATGCACGAGCCCAGGAGCGTTCGGACGATGCGCGGCTCCCGGCTCGCGAACACACCGCCGACCGTGATGACCGCCATGGGCGGCTCACCGGCAGGTGTGGCGGCCGAACGCGAGATCACGGGCGACGACGAGTGTGGTGCGGGGGCGTGCGCTCGGGGCGCATGGCCCGTCGTGGCCGGAGGCGTCGGCCGCGGCAGGTGCGTGGACGACGTCCGTGGCGCGGGCGCGTGCGGCGCATGAGAAGACTTGGGCGCATGCGGCGGCGGCGGCGGCGCCGGCGTGTGCGGCGCCTTCGGCGCATGCGGAGTGTGCGGCGCGTGCGACGACTTGGGTGCATGCGGCGGCGCCGGCGTGTGCGGCGACTTCGGCGCATGCGGGGCGTGCGGCGCGTGCGACGACTTGGGTGCATGCGGCGGCGCCGGCGCGTGCGGCGTC
>CAZZLY010000016.1:7723-45476 GCA_964655175.1 uncultured bacterium | reverse complement strand
CCGACGAGGTCGTCGCCCGTGCGGTGCGCACCATGGAGGATCGCCCCGAGGGGCCGATCACCGCGCTGGTCGTGGTGGACGAGTCGCGTCGCGCCCTGGGCGTGCTGCATCTGCACGACTGCCTGCGCGCGAGCTGAGCCGCACCCCGCGTCGCCCGAACGCGAACCGCCCCCGGCACCACACGGTGACCGGGGGCGGTCCGTCTGCGGAACGCGACCTTATTCGCGCGGTGGGGCGCCGAGCGAGGTGAGACGCTTGCGCAGCGCCTCGATCGTGCCCTGCGACCGTTGCCCGTCGGGCATCGCCCTGGCACGCGCGAGTGCGTCGGTGAGCGTGCCCACCGCCGCGGTCGTGTCGGCCATGCCCAGTTGCAGGTCGGCACGCGTGTTGAGCACGAGGAACTGCCGCGGACCGTACGCGCGGGCGAGCGCACGATCGCTCGCCGCCATCGCCTCGGGCCAGCGCTTCATCGCCTTGTACGCGGTCGCGAGCCGCTGCGACGGGTTGTAGTCGTCCGGCAGGTCGCGCTGCGACGCCTGCAGCATGGGCACGGCCGCCTCGGGGCGACCGAGCGCCAGATAGAGCGTCAGACGATGCGCGTCGTACACGGCGCGCGCATCGGCCGTCGTCGCGCGCGAGGCCTCGTGCTCGAGCATCGCCACGTGGCGCTCCTGCAGCGCGCGCAGGCCCAGCGTGTCGCCGGCCTCCTCGCGTGCGCCCTCGAGCGTGAAGTACAGGCCCGAGCGATCGTCGCCCACGAGGGGCAACGACGCGTCCACGACGATCGAGTCGCACACCGGTTCCCAGCGCGCGAGTGCCGCCGCCCGCGCGGGATGCTTCGCGTCGAGCGACAGCGCCGCATCGAGCGCCCCGCCGGCCACCGCGGCCGCCGAGGGCGTGCCGCGCAGCCGCGGCCACGCGTCGTTCGCCAGCGCGAGCGTGGCCTCCGCCGAGTCGGCCTGCGAGAACGCGAACAGCGCCGACTCCACCGCACGCGACCAGCCCGGCCACGCCGGGTCGGCGAGCGCGAACACGCGCCGGTAGCCGTCACAGGCCTCGGCGTAACGCTGTGCACCATAGGCGCGGTCGGCCGCGATCAACGCCTCGAGCGCGGGGCCCTTGGCGCCCTCGCTCACCGCCAGCGTGCCGGCGTCGAACAGCTTCTCGAGCTGCGCGATCGAGCCGCCGCCGAGCCAGCGCACGGCCACGCTCGTGTCGCGCGGGTCCACCACGTACAGCGTGGGGAAGGCCGAGATGCCGAGGCGTCGGCGGGCGGCCGCGTTCTGCGGCTTCTCCATGTCCAGGCTGAGCCAGACGAACCGTCCGGCGTGCCGCGTGAGTGCCTCATCCGTCCAGGTGTAGGCCCTCAGCGATCGGCACGTGTGTCACCAGGGGGCCCAGCCCTCGATGAAGACCGGCAACCTGCGGGCCTTCGCCAGGGCGAGGGCGCGACCGAAGTCGTCCTCGATGAACGGCACGGCCGGATGCCACGCGGTGGCGGCGGGGCGGGCCTTGGCAGCGGCCCGCTTCGGAGCAGCGGCGGTCGCGGGCACGGCCGCGACCAGCAGGGCGAGGCACAACAGGAGGGTGCGCATGGCGAGCGAGACTAGCAGAGGGTCGTGCGTGCGTCTGCGCCCGATCGCACCCCGGCGACCGCGCACGGACGCGGCCGTCCCACGGGCGCCACGAATCACCGAAGTCGCGCGTCACACCGGCCGATAACTGGTTGGCAGCGCGACGGCTGGGGCGATGGCACAGAGCCTGCTTGAACCCGGTCGGTCCAGTTGTTAGCGTGGCCGTCGAAGTCGTTGCCGAGCCTCTCATTCCGGGAACCCTCCATGCCCTCCGCCGCCCCCAAGTCCGTCGTGCGCCTGGCCCTTCTGGTGCTGGTCGGCCTGTCACTGGCCGGCCTGACGAACGGTTGTGGCGGCCAGAGGAGCCCGTCGGCGACCTCGGCCAGCGCGGAACTGCCGGACAGCGAGGTCGAGGACTTCACGGTCACCGAGACCGACTCCGGCCGGGCGCAGTGGACCCTGTTCGCCAAGGTCGCCTCGACCTATCAGGCGCGGGATCTGGTCGTGGCACGGACCGTCCGCATCTTCTTCTTCGACGAGACCGGGGCGCGCAGCTCGGAGCTGGTGGCCCGCGAGGGCGAGCTCACGCAGCGCTCGCGCGACATGATCGCGCGCGGCAACGTCGTGCTGCAGACCGCCGAGGGCTGGCGCATGACCACGCAGGAGATGCGCTTCCTCAACAGCACGCAGCGCATCGTCTCGGACACGCTGGTGCGCGTCGAGAAGGAGGGCTCGATCCTCGAGGGCATCGGCTTCGAGAGCGATCCCAACCTCGAGCACTTCGAGTTCCGGCACGCCGTGCGCGCCACCGTCCAGCCGGGCGCGGCCCGCGTCGCGCCGCGCGCGGGGAAGGGGACCCGATGACCACGCCGCTCGCCGACACCCCGGTCACGCCGAACGTCGCCACCGACGGGCTGGTCGCCGAGGGGCTGGTGCGCTACTACGGCAAGTTCCGCGTCGTGCAGGGCGTCTCGTTGCAGGTGCGCCGCGGCGAGGTCGTGGGCCTGCTCGGACCCAACGGGGCGGGCAAGAGCACCACGTTCCACATGATCGTCGGCCTGCTGCGTCCCGGTGAGGGCGCCATCCGGCTCGACGGACGCGACATCACGCACGAGCCCGTGTACCGCCGTGCGCGGCTGGGGCTCGGCTATCTGGCGCAGGAGCCGAGCATCTTCCGCAAGCTCACCGTGCGCGAGAACGTGCTCGCGGTGCTCGAGACCATGCCGCTGTCGCGGCGCGAGCGCGAGGAGCGGCTCGAGCATCTGCTCGCCGACCTCAACCTCACGCATCTGGCCGATCGCCACGCGCACAAGTTGTCGGGCGGCGAGCGTCGCCGCGTCGAGATCACGCGGGCGCTGTCGCGGCAGCCGTCGTTCCTGCTGCTCGACGAGCCGTTCGTGGGCATCGACCCGATCGCGGTCGAGGAGATCCAGGAGATCATCGGCCGGCTGCGCGATCGCGGGCTCGGCATCCTGATCACCGATCACAACGTGCGTGTGACGCTCAACACGACCGACCGTTCGTACATCATGTTCGACGGACGCATCCAGCTGTCCGGTTCCCCCAAGGAACTGGCCGAGGACCCGCTGGCGCGGCAGTACTACCTGGGTGAAGGATTCACCCTCTAGGGGCCATCGCCATGGAAATGAAGCACTCGCTCCATCTGTCGCAGACCCAGAAGCTCATCATGACGCCGCGGCTGCAGCAGGCCCTCAAGCTGCTGCAGGTGCCGACGCTCGAGCTGCAGGCCATGCTCAAGCAGGAGATCCTCCAGAATCCCCTGCTCGAGGAGGTCGACGAGGTCACGGAGCAGGAGGACATCGAGCGCGAGGCGTCGCCCGACGAGCAGAACAACGAGGAGGCCGAGGACCCGGCCGCCGAGGACCCGATCGACTGGACGGAGTACCTCCAGGACGGGACGCTCGACCGCACCTACACGCCGCCCTCCGAGACGAGCGCCGAGTTCCTCGAGAAGGTGCCGGTCACGCGCACCACGCTCGCCGAGAGCCTGCTCGAGCAGCTGCACTTCCTGAATCTGCCGGCCGAGTCGCTGCGCGTCGCCGAGTTCCTCGTGGGCTCGCTGGACGATCGCGGTTGGATCGTCACGCCCATGGAGGAGATCGTCGATTCGCTCGGGATCCCCGCCGAGGAGATCGAGAAGGTGCTCAAGGTCGTGCAGGCCCTGGAGCCCGCCGGCGTGGGCGCGCGCGATCTGCGCGAGTGCCTGCTCATCCAGCTCGACGCGCGCGGCGAGCGGGACGGACACGCGTGGCGCATGATCCACGACTGCTTCGACCACCTCGTGAACCGGCGCTTCCCCGAGATCGCGCGCGTGCTCAAGGTGAGCGTGCAGGAGGTGCAGGCCGCCGCCGATGCGATCGCGACGCTGCATCCGCGTCCGGGCACGCTCGTCTCGGCCGAGGATCCCAAGTACGTGACGCCCGATCTGCTCGTCGAGCGCGTGGACGAGGAGTACGTGGTCATGCTCAACGACCGCAACGTCCCGCGTCTGCGCATCTCGTCGGCCTACGAGAGCGTCATGGCGTCGCCCAAGAAGCGCGCCGACGCCACGACCGAGGAGAAGGAGACCCGGGACTACATCCAGGGCAAGCTCGCCTCGGCCAAGTGGCTCATCCAGACGATCGAGCAGCGTCGCCGCACGATGATCAAGGTCATGAACTGCATCGTGCGCGAGCAGCGCGAGTTCTTCGATCGCGGCATCGCGTTCCTGCGCCCGCTCACGCTGGCGGCGGTGGCGCGGCAGATCGACATGCACGAGTCCACCGTGAGCCGCGTCTGCAGCGGCAAGTACGTGCAGACGCCGCGCGGCGTGTTCGAGCTCAAGTTCTTCTTCTCGAGCGGGCTCGCGACCGACGACGGCGAGGACGTCTCGGCGCGCACCGCCAAGGACATCATCAAGGGCCTCATCGACGAGGAGGACAAGACCGAGCCGCTGTCGGACCAGCGGATCGCCGAACTCCTCCACGAGAAGGGCCTGCAGATCGCCCGTCGCACCGTGGCCAAGTACCGCGAACAGCTGCAGATCCTGCCCGCCCGGCTCCGCCGGCGCGTGGCCTGACGTTCGACCCACGCTGCACCGCCCCGGGCGGTGCAGGGGAGAGCCCCTTCGTGCAGATCACCGTCACCGCCCGTCAGTGCGACATCGGTCCCGAGCTCCGCGCCTACGCCCAGACCCGTCTCGAGAAGCTCGCCAAGTACGATGAGGCCGTGCACGAGGTGCGCGTCATCATCTCGCACGAGCGCAAGCTGCACACGGTCGAACTCACCGTGCACGTGCACCATCAGGACGTCGTGATCACCGAGTCGCACGCCGAGCCGGGCGCCGCCCTGGAGCTCGCGGCCGACCGGCTCGAGGACCGCATCCGCCGCAACAAGGAGAAGCGGGTGAGCGCGCCGCGCCGCGAGGGTCGTGGCGACGCGATCCAGGCCCCGTCCTCCGAGCCCGCCGCCGACACCGGCGACGAGGCGTGAGCCGACCGTGAAGTCGCTCAGCATCGCGCGCCTGTACGAGGATCAGCGGGAGGACCTGCAGCTCGAGCTCCTCACCGAGTCGCTCGCGTCGCACTGCGAGATCACGGTCAGCGACATCAACCGTCCCGGCATGGCGCTCATGGGGTTCGTCGAGAACTTCCTGCCCGAGCGCATCCAGATCCTCGCCCAGACCGAGCTCACCTACCTCGCCACCCTGAGTCCGGCCGAGGTCCGCGCCGCGATCGACCGCCTGTTCCAGTTCACGATGCCGCTCATCGTCGTGTGCAAGGGGCTCGAGGTCCCGCCGTACCTCGTGCAGCGCGCGGGGGAGCGGCAGGTGCCGCTGCTGCGCACGCCGCAGAGCACGACGCCGTTCATCCACTCGCTCACGGCGTACCTCGACCACATGTTCGCGCCGAGCACCAACGTGCACGGCTCGCTCGTGGACGTGTACGGCTGCGGTCTGCTGTTCACGGGGCGCAGCGCGATCGGCAAGTCCGAGACGGCGCTCGACCTCGTCGAGCGCGGCCATCGGCTCGTGGCCGACGACGTGGTCACGCTCACGCGCCGCCACGGCGACGTCATCATCGGCACCGGCAATCAGCTGCTGCGGCACCACATGGAGATCCGCGGTCTCGGCATCATCGACGTGCAGAGCATCTTCGGGATCCGCTCGATCCGTCTGCAGAAGCGCGTCGAGGTCGAGGTCAACCTGCGCGAGTGGTCCGACAACGAGGACTACGAGCGCGTCGGACTCGACGAGAAGAAGACCAGCATCCTGGGCGTGGACGTGCCGCTCGTGCAGGTGCCGATCACGCCGGGCAAGAACATCACGGTCATCGCCGAGGTCATCGCGCTGCACTACCTCGTCAAGGTGTACGGCGGGTTCTCGCCGGCCGAGCGGCTCAACCAGCACATGCTCGAGGTCATGAAGCGCAAGAGCGCCGCCAAGGCGTGGGTGCGCGAGGACACCGAGTGATGGACGGCACGCACGGTCCGGTTCCCGCGCTCATCGTCACGCACGCCGATCTGGCCGACGCGCTCGTGCGCGCCGCCGAGCGCGTGGTCGGCCCGTTCGAGGGCGTCACGCTGCTGTCCAACGAGCAGCGCTCGCGCGCCGAGCTCGAGGCCGCGATCGCCGCGCAGCTCGAGCACTGGCCGCACGGCGGCGTGCTGCTCACCGACTTCTGGGGCGGCTCGTGCCACACCTGTGCGGCGGCGGCGGGGCGCAAGGGGGGCGAGATGGTCATCGTGACCGGCGTCAACCTGCCCATGCTGCTCGACTACCTGCACAACCGCGACAAGTACGGGCCCGCGGAACTCGCGGAGCGCCTGCAGACCAAAGGGCGCGACAGCATCCGCGTGCAGCGGGGCCAGCCGGCATGAGCTGGGTCCTGCATCGCATCGACGATCGGCTCATCCACGGGCAGGTGCTGGTCGCCTGGGGCGCGCGCCTCGCGCCCGCGCGCATCTGGCTCGTGGACGATGCCGTCGCCGCGAGCGATTGGGAGCGCGACCTGTTCCGCGAGTCCGCGCCCGGGATCGACGTCCGCGTCGTCACGGTGGCCGAGGCGGCCGCCGCCCACGCGTCCGAAGCGGCGGCCGACGAGAGCGCGTTCCTGCTCGTGCGCGACCTCGCGACCGCGCATCGCCTGCTCGAGGCCGGCGCCACGGTCGAGGACTGGAACGTCGGCGGGCTGCACTACGCGCCCGGCAAGGACAAGGTCAACGACTACGTGTATCTGGATGCGGCCGATCGCGAGCACGCCCGTGCGCTGCTGCACGCCGGCGTCGGGCTGATCGTCCAGGACGTGCCCGCCTCGCGCCCGCAGACGCTGGCGTCGCTCGACCCCGCGCTCGTCTCGTGAAGGCCCCGCTCCTCGTCACCCTGCTCGCGGGCGGCCTCGCCTCGCTCGACGCCACGCCGGTGGCGCAGACGCTCGCCTCGCAGCCGCTCGTGACCGCCACGTTGCTCGGTGTGGTGTGGGGCGACTGGAGCACGGCGATGGCGGTGGGCACGGTGCTGCAGATCCTGGCCGCGAGCACGCTGCCGATCGGCGCGCGCACGCCCGAGGATTACGCGGTCGGTGGTGTGGTCGGGGCGGGGGTGGCGCTGCTCATCGCGGCCCAGGCGCCGTTCGAGCAGGTGCGTCAGGCCGCCGCGTTCACGGGCGTCCTGGTGGGACTGCTCGCGGCCACGGTGGGTGACCCGATCGTGCGCTGGCAGCGTCGTCGTAACGAGGGGCTGGCGCGCTGGACCGAGGCCGCGATCCGCGCGGGCGACGAGCGCGCGCTGGGCCGTGCGCACGGGGCGGCGGTGGCGATGGCGTTCGCGATCGGACTCGCGGCGACCGCGTTCTGGTGCGGGCTCGGCATGGCGATCGCCCCGTGGGTGTCGCGCGAGTCGCTGCGGCTCGCGGGGGCGTGGCACCTGCTGCAGCCGTTGTGGCTCGGCTTCGGCGTCGCGCAGTTGCTGCACGCGTTCGTGCAGCGTCGGCTCACGCGGGCCGGCGTGTTCGCCGTCTCGCTGGTGGCCGCGTGGCTCGCGTTCGTGGCGGGCACGCCATGAGCACGCTGCCGCGTCGCGTGCGCCTGCTCATGGCGCTGCGTCTCAACCTGCTGCAGGCGACGTGGAACTACGAACGCCAGCAGGGCATCGGCTGGGCGTGGGCGCTCGAGCCCGCGCTGCGCTGGTGGTATCCGGATCGCGCCGCACGACTCGAGCGACTCGCCGAGCACACCGCGTACTTCAACACGCAGCCCACGCTCGCCTCGCTCGCCGTGGGGGCCGCCGCCCGCGTCGAGGGCGAACGCGCCGAGGGACGCGGGGACGCCGCCGCCATGGCGCGCCTCAAGGCCGCCATGGGCTCGACGCTCGCGGCGCTCGGCGACCGCCTGTTCTGGTTCACGCTGCGACCCTTCGCCGCCTCGGTGGGCGTCCTGCTCGCGCTGGTGCAGCCGCAGCATCCGTGGGGCGCCCTCGCGCTGCTCCTGCTTTACGCGGGCCCGCACCTGTGGCTGCGCTTCGCGGCGGTGGACTGGGGCTATCGGGCCGGGCCGTCGGTGCTGTCGGGCGCGTTCCGCGACCGCTTCGAGGTCGTCCTGCGGGCGGTCGGCGTGCTCGGTTGCGTGGTGCTCGGGGCGGCCTTCGCCTGGGCCCTCGCGCCCGGAGGCGAGCCCCGGCCAATCGCGGTACAGTGCGCCCTCGCCGTCGGGTTGGGGGTGGGGCTGTTCACCTCGCAGCGCGCGCGGCCGTCGCCCACGCGGTGGGCACTGGTGTTCGGGCTCGCGGGCCTCGCCCTCGCGCTGCGGCACGTCTAGGACCCTTTGGGAGGATCCGTGGCACACGTCGAGTTGCTCATCCGGAATCAGCTCGGGCTGCACGCCCGCGCCTGCGCGCTGTTCGTCAAGACCTCGTCCAAGTTCAAGTCCGAGATCTTCGTCTCGCGGGACGACCTCGAGGTCAACGGCAAGAGCATCATGGGCGTCATGATGCTGGCCGCCGAGGAGGGCTCGACCATCGTCGTGCGCGCCTCGGGTGCGGACGAGGCCGAGGCTCTGGCGGCGCTGCAGGAGCTCGTGGACGGCAAGTTCGGAGGGGAGCCGTGAGACTCGACGGCATCGCCGCCTCGCCCGGCGTGGCGGTGGGCCCGGTCGCCCGGATCGAACCCGAGGAGCTCGCGGTCCGCGAGACCACGCTCGAACCGGGCGACGTCGAGCGTGAACTCGCCGCGTTCCGCGGCGCGCTCGAGGCGTCGCGGCGCGATCTTGTCAGCATCCGCGACGGCATCGCCGCCGAGTTGGGCGAGGACGAGGCGCGCATCTACGACGCGCACCTGCTGATCCTCGACGACCCCATGATGCTGAGCGCCGTCGAGCGCGGCGTGCGCGAGCAGCTCCGCAACGCCGCCTGGGTGTTCTCCGGGGTCATGGGGTCGTTCGCGGCGCGCTTCGACAGCATCGCCGACGAGTACCTGCGCGAGCGCCGCGCCGACATCCTCGACTGCGAACGGCGCGTGCTGCGCCATCTGCTGGGCGCCGGCCTCCGCGGGCTCGAGGGCCTCGACGCGCCGGCCGTCATCGTGGCGCACGATCTGGGGCCCAGCGAGGTCGCCATGCTGCCGCGCGGTCAGGTGCTGGCGTTCGTGCTCGAGGTCGGCGGACGCACCTCGCACGGCGCGATCGTCGCGCGCGGACGCGGCATCCCGGCGGTGCTCGGCGTGCGCGGCCTGCTGGCGGCGGTGCGCGCGGGGGACCGCGTCGCGGTGGACGGATTCGGCGGGCACGTCGAGGTCAACCCCGATGCCGTGCTCGAGGCGCACTACCAGAGTCGGCTCGTGCGACTGCAGGCGCAGGCCGGCGCGCTGCGCGCCATGCACGACCTGCCGGCGGTGACGCTCGACGGGCACCGCATCGAACTGGGCACCAATCTCGAACTGCCGAGCGATGCGCCCATGGCCATCGACGCCGGCGCCGACGGCATCGGGCTGTTCCGCACCGAGTTCTTCTATCTGAACCGCGTCGACCTGCCGTCCGAGGCCGAGCAGTACGAGGCCTATCGCGCCGTCGTCGAGCGCATGGCCGGCAAGCCCGTGATCTTCCGCACCATGGACCTGGGCGGCGACAAGGTCGCGTCGTACCTCGGCATGACGCACGAGACCAACCCGTTCCTGGGGCTGCGCGGCATCCGGCTGGCGTTGTCGAGCCCCGACATGTTCCGCACCCAGATGCGCGCGCTCTACCGTGCGTCCGCGCACGGGCGCATCCGCATCATGTTCCCCATGGTCTCCAGCGTCGACGAGTTGCTGCGCACGCTGGCGCTGCGCGACGAGGTGCTGGCGCAGCTCGCGAGCGAGCGTCTGCCGCACGACCCCGCGGTCGAGACCGGCATCATGATCGAGACGCCGAGTGCCGTGTGGATGGCCGACGCGCTCGCGGAGCACGCGCAGTTCTTCTCGATCGGCTCCAACGACCTCATCCAGTACACGCTCGCCATGGACCGCGACAACGAGCGACTCGCGCATCTTTACGAGCCGCTCGATCCGGCGGTGCTGCGCAGCATCCATCACACGGTGAAGGCCGCGCACGCGGCCGGTCGCTGGGTGGGGGTGTGCGGCGAGATGGCCGGCGACCCGCATCACGCCGTGCTGCTCGCCGGGCTGGGCGTGGACGAGCTGTCGGTGAGCTGTTACGACCTGCCGCGCGTCAAGGCGGCGATCCGCTCGGTGCGTCTCGACGACGTCCGTGCGCTGGCACAGGCCGCGCTCGCGTGCCCCTCGGCCGGACCGGTGCGCGCGCTCGTGCGCGAGCGCCTCGATGCGCTGCTGCCCGGCTATCTGACCCTCGAACGCAACGGCGCCCCGGCTTCTGGAGTCGCGGGCGCGAATCCCCCAGGAGAGGCATGAGTCCCGTCTCGTTGGAACCGCCCTACGGCGCGCGCGACCCGCGCGACATGGCCGCGCTCGTGGACGCGCTGCCGGACCACGTCGAACAGTCCCTCGCCCGGCTCGCCGCCGAGCCGTGGCGCCCCACGGTGCGCGACGCCTCGCTGCTCGCGGTGGGCGGCATGGGCGGTTCGGCCATCGCCGGTGAGTTGACCGCGGCGACCTACGCCGACGTGCTGCCGCGGCCCATGATCGTGGTGCGCGATTATCGCCTGCCCGCGTGTGTGGACCGCGCCGCGCTCATGGTGCTCAGCAGCAACAGCGGCCACACCGAGGAGACGCTCGCGCTGGCCGAGGAGACGGTCGCGCGCGGGGTGCCGAGCGTGGCGCTGTCGAGCGGCGGGGCGTTGGCCGAGCGCGCGGCACGACACGGCTGGCCGTTGCACCGCGTGCCCGGCGGCATGCCGCCGCGCGCCGCGCTGTTCCATGCCTGGGTGCCACTCACGACGCTGCTCGCCGAACTGGGCTGGATCGCCGACCCCGTGCCCGCGTGGCGCGAGGCGATGGCCCTGATGCGCGCCGAGCGCGCCGCGCTGGGCGCGAACGTGCCCGAGGCCGCCAACCCGGCCAAGCGGCTCGCCCGCGCGGTCGCGGGCCGGACGCTGTTCGTGTACTCGGGCCCCGGCCCCCTGGCCGCGGTGGCGACCCGCTGGAGGCAGCAATTCGCCGAGAATGGTAAGCTGCTCGCCCATTCCGCCACCGTGCCGGAGCTCAACCACAACGAGATCGTGGGTTGGCAGGTGCGGGGGCCGGTCACCGAGTCGATCGCGGTGCTGGTGCTGCGGGATGTCGAGGATTCGGCCGCGGTGACCGCCCGGCTCGACCTCACCGCCGAGTACGCGGCGCGCCAGGGCGCGGCCGTGCACACGGTCCACACGAAGGGCGAGAGCCGCCTCGCGCGCCTCGCGTCCCTCGTGCAGTTCGGAGACGTACTGAGTCTGCATCTGGCGTTGCTCGGTGGGGCCGACCCGACCGACATCGCCAGCATCGACGAGTTCAAGCGCCGTCTCGCGGAGCGCGCAGCCCGCTGACGGTTCCCCGTTCGCCGGGCGCAGCCGCCCCGGTTCACGACCTCATCAGGAGACGCACATGGCCGCGCGCCACCTCTTCACGTCGGAGTCCGTCACCGAGGGCCACCCGGACAAGATCGCGGATCAGATCTCGGACGCCGTCCTCGACGCCATGCTGGCCCAGGACAAGTCGAGCCGCGTCGCGTGCGAGACGATGGTCACCACCGGCCTCGCGGTCGTCGCGGGCGAGATCACCACGAAGGCCTACGTCGAGATCCCGCAGCTCGTGCGCAGCGTGATCAAGGACATCGGCTACGACGACGCCACCTACGGCTTCGACTGCAAGACGTGCGCGGTCATCACCACGATCGACCGCCAGTCGCCGGACATCGCGATGGGCGTGGACACCGGCGGCGCCGGCGACCAGGGCCTCATGTTCGGCTACGCCTGCAACGAGACGCCCGAGCTCATGCCGCTGCCGATCACGCTCGCGCACAAGCTCGCGCTGCGCCTGTCCAAGGTCCGCAAGTCGGGGCAGCTCGATTACCTGCGCCCGGACGGCAAGACGCAGGTCACGATCGAGTACGAGGGCTCGCGCCCGGTGCGCATCGACACGGTCGTCGTGAGCACGCAGCACTCCGACACGGTCACGCAGAAGCGCATCAAGGCCGACCTCGTGAAGCACGTCATCATGCCGCTGCTGCCCAAGCGCCTGCTCACGGGCAAGCCGCTCAAGGTGCACGTCAACCCGACCGGCAACTTCGTGATCGGCGGCCCCATGGGCGACTGTGGTCTGACGGGCCGTAAGATCATCGTCGACACGTACGGTGGCATGGGCCGTCACGGCGGTGGCGCGTTCTCGGGCAAGGACCCGAGCAAGGTCGATCGCTCGGCGTGCTACGCCGCGCGTCACGTGGCCAAGAACCTGGTCGCGGCCGGTCTGTGCGACCGCTGCGAGGTGCAGGTGGCGTACGCCATCGGCGTCGCCGAGCCGGTCAGCATCATGGTGGACACGTTCGGCACCGGAAAGGTGAGCGACGATCGCCTCACGGCACTCGTGCGCAAGCACTTCGACCTGACGCCCAAGGGCATCATCGAGAACCTCAAGCTGCGTCGCCCGATCTACCGCAAGACGGCCGCCTACGGTCACTTCGGTCGCAGCGACTTCAGCTGGGAGAAGACGGACCTCGCCAAGGTGCTCGCGCGCAGCATCTGAGCCGGGGACACCGAGTCGTCGTCACGAGGGGCGCCGCGCCACGCGGCGCCCCTTCGTGCGTCCCGCGGGAGGAGTGGCGCGGGGCGGTGAGGTCGGGCAGCATGCCTGCGACCCTTCCCGGAGAGACCCATGCGCATCCTCGTGCTCGGTGGCACCCGTTTCCTCGGCCGTGCGTTCGTCGAGGCCGCGCAGTCGCGCGGTCATCGGCTGACGTTGTTCCATCGCGGTCGTTCGAACCCCGGCCTGTTCCCGGGGGCCGAGCACGTCCTGGGGGACCGCGACGGCGGTCTCGAGGCGCTCGCGGGTCGCACGTGGGACGCGCTCGTGGATCCGTCGGGCTACCTGCCCCGGCTCGTCGCCGCCTCCAGCGCGGCGCTCGCACCATGCGTGGGCCGTGCGTTGTTCGTCTCGAGCATCTCCGTGCTCGCGGAGCCCATCGCACCCGGGGCCGACGAGTCCGCCCCGGTGGCGGTGCTGGCCGACCCGGCCGTCGAGACCATCGACGGCTCGACCTACGGCGGGCTCAAAGCGCGCTGCGAAGCCGAGGTGACCGCGGCGTTCGGTTCGCGCGCCACGATCGTGCGCCCGGGTCTCATCGTGGGGCCGCACGACACCACCGATCGGTTCCCGTACTGGCCGCGCCGCATGGCCCGCGGCGGCGAGGTGCTCGCGCCCGGGGATCCCGCGGCGCCCTGTCAGCTGATCGACGTGCGCGATCTGGCGGACTGGATGCTCGACCTGCTCGAGCGCGACGTGGCGGGCACCTTCCACGCCGTGGGGCCCGAAACGCCGCTCACGCTGGGCGAGGCGCTCGAGCGCATCGCGGCCGGGGTGGGCGTCGAGGCCCGGCTCACCTGGGTGCAGGAGGCCTTCCTGCGCGAGCACGACGTGCAGCCGTGGCTGGAACTGCCGCTCTGGGTGCACGCGGCCGATGCCGGCTTCGAACAGGTGGACGCGTCGCGAGCGCGCGCCGCGGGGCTGCGCACGCGCCCGCTCGAGGCGACGGCGCGCGACACCTGGGCGTGGGAGCAGGGGCTGCCTGCGGGCGCCCGTGCGGATTCGCCGACCCTCACGGCCGCGCGTGAGGCCGAACTGCTCGCCCTGTGGCGGACCCGCGCCTGAGGCGAGGCGCGGCCACGGCCGATGGACCCCGGGGGACGGCTGCACCTATACTGGCCACTCCGGACACGACCGTGGTGCCCCCGCACGAGGACGACCGATGAACCCCGATCCCGAACGCACGTTCCTGCACGATCTGTCGAGCCCGCTCACCGCGCTCCAGATCTCGCTCGGGGCCCTCGAGGAGGACCTGACCGCCCTCGGGAACGTGCCCGCCGACGCGCTCGAGCAGGTGCAGTTGCTGCGTCGCATCGCCGAACGCATGACCCGGATGGTCCAGACGCGGCGTGAGCAGTTGCGGGCCGCCGGGGGCGGGACGGACCTGCCGAAGTGAAGCCCGCAGCCGAGACCACGGTCCTCGTCGTGGACGACGAGGAGATCCTGCGCGAGGTGCTGGAGTTCGAGTTCCAGCGGCGCGGCTATCGCGTGCTCACCGCCGCGAGCGGCAACGAGGCGTTCGCGATCGTCTGCGAGCAGGAGGTGGACGTCGTCGTGAGCGACGTCCGCATGCCCGATGGCTCCGGCGTGGACCTGCTCCGTCGGCTCAAAGAGCGCGACGTCCGCCTGCCGGTGATCATCTTCGTGACCGCGTACTCCGACCTGACGACCGCGCAGGCCTACGACATGGGCGTCGAGGCGGTGCTCGCCAAGCCGTTCGACGCCAAACTGCTGCTCGCCGCGGTCGCGCGGTCCCTGCAGTCGCTCGAGGAGCGTTGGCGCGAGGAGACGCCCAGCGAGCCGCCCGCGGTCGAACTGGCGCTCGACCTCGACTCGCCCGAGTCGGCCGCCGCGCGTGCGGTGGTGCGGGTCGGGCGTGGCGGCCTGTTCGCGGCCACCGATCCACCGCCGGCCCTCCACGTCCGCGTGGCACTGCGGATCGGCTTCGCGGCCCAGCCCGAGGCCGCGCTCGTCGGCATCGGCATCGTCCGCTGGCGGCGCACGGAATCCGAAGAGGCACGACCGGTGGGGGCGGGGATCGAGATCCTGTCGCTCGCCGAGGAGTCGCGGCGCCACTGGGTCCCACGACTGGCGGCCTCGCGCGAACGCGCCACCATCCCGCTCGCTTGAAGCACCGCGGTCGGCGCGCGCGTCAGATCGCGCTCGCCTGCCGCAGCGGGAGTTCGAGGCGGAAGGTCGTGTTCGGCGCGTCGGCGTCCAGCCACAGCCGCCCGCCGTACGACTCGATGATGCGGGCCGAGATGCTGAGGCCGAGCCCGGTGCCCTGACCGACCGGCTTGGTCGTGAAGAACGGGCTCATGATGCGATCGGCGATCGAGACGGGGATGCCCAACCCCGAGTCCACCACGGCGATCGTGAGCCGGTCCGCCGAGGCGCTCGCCACGAGCCGCACCCAGGGGTCCGTCGTGCCGTGCACGGCGTCGAAGGCGTTGTTGAGCAGATTGAGCAGGACCTGCGAGATCTGCACCGGGCGGCACTCGAGCATGAGGGCCGGATCCGCGACTTCGACGGTGAGTTGGACCTCGCCGCCCTTGAAGCGGGCATGGCACAGCGCGAGCGTGTCGTCGATGATGCGCTGCAGCGACGCGGATTCCAACGGGTCGCTGGCGCCCTCGCGCGAGAACGCACGCAGGCCGTTCACGATCGTGGCGATGCGCTGCCCCGATTTCTCGATGCGCTCCAGTCCGCGCACCAGATGGTCCGTTTCGACGTCGCCCTCACGGATCAAATCGAGCAACTGCTGGCTGCTGAGCAGGAGAGCGGCCAGCGGATTGTTGATCTCGTGTCCGATGCCGGCGGCCATCTGGCCCAGCGCGCGCATGCGCGAGGACATCGTGAGCGCGGCGAGGTGCTCCTTCTCGCGGACGATGGCCTGCTGGCGTTCGATGACCGCCGAGACCTGCGCGGCCGCGGTCTCGAAGAAGCGCATGAGGTCGGGCGTCTGGCGCTGCGGCGTCTCGGTGTAGAACTCCAGGACCGCCACCACCTGCCCGTGCGCCGAGACCGGCACCGCGACGCCGCACACCGGCGGCCACCCTTCGAACGCGTCGCGCCGCAGGTAGCCGGGAGACGAGGTGACGTCGTCGAACCAGATGACGCGCGTCTGCTCGAACGCGCGTCCCGGCATGCCGACGCCGCGCGGGATGCGGACGTTGCGTGTCCGCTCGATCAATGCCGCGTAGCGCGACTCCTCGCGCGGATACCAGATCTCCGAGGACACGAGCGTGTCGGGCGCGTCCGGGTCCACGAGGAACGCGTGTCCGAACTGCCACCCGAGTTCCCGGCAGACCTCGGCCAGCGTGAGCTCGAACGCGGGGTCGGCGTCGGTGAGGTCCGCCGAGGCCGAGGTCACGCGGTGCAGCAGCTGCGACATCCGCTGTTCGAACTCGAGCCGCTCGAGCGCGGACTCGGCCTTGCGCAGCGCGCCGCGCTCGCTGTTGTGCAGGATGAGGAAGTCGAACACGGGGTCGCCGATGGCGAAGGCGTCGAAGGTGAGGTTCCACGAGGCGAGCCGGTCCATGTCCGTGATCGCGGGCCCGACCGCGAACAGGAACCGGTCGGCCGTGTCCCCGAGCGGCAGCACCTGCCCTCGCAGGATGACGGCCGGGGCGTCGTCCGGGGCGTCCGGGGCGGGGCGCACCTTGAGCATGAGCAGTTCCCCGACGAACGTGGCCGGCGACTGCGCGTCTCCCACCATGATGGGCCGCATCACCTGGAACAGCTCGGCCACCCGTCGGCCCGCGGCCGCCCGCGGTACCAATCGCGGCAGCGAGCGACCACAATGCAGGAGCGTTCCGTCCGCGTCCGTGGTGAAGCAGAATGGGAACAGCGTGTCGAACTGGGAGACCTGCAGGGCCGCGTTCATCGGGCGTTTCGCATCAGCTCTGGAACGTGACGTCGAACTCGTCGTGATCCGAGCGCGTGCCCTTGGCGTGATGCTCGATCGTGACCGTGTCCCCGAACTTGCGCGCCAGTGCGACGAGCAGTCCGGACACCATCGGGGCGAGTCCCTGCCGCGTCGAGAAGTAGTGCACGCGCAGGTGCTTCGGGTCGATCTCGTCCACGGTGAAGCGGGGCGGCACCAGTTCCGGCATCATCGCGCCCATGTGGCTGTGCATGCCGTTCAGGTTCTTCAGGCAGCTGCGGAAGTCCCGCCCGAACATGTCCATCATGACGCCGTAGCCTTCGCTGGCGGTGTACTTCACCCAGTGATCGCCGAAGGCGTGCAGGATCTGCTCGGCGGACATCCCCAGCGTCTCGGAGGCCGCGCCGACGAGCGCGTAGGTGATGTGGTCGGGGTAGGCCTTGAGGGGGACGAAGTCGGGCGAAGTGACGCCCGCCTTGTCGCAGATCGTCTGCCACGTGGACTCACCGAACTTGGTGATCACCAGATCCCGCACCGCCAGATTCACCATCCCGTACATCGGACCACCTCCGCTGGACCTTTCCCGGGAGCCGCGGCATCGCGGACCCCACCCATCCCTGCGGGGGGCGCGCAGGGTCCCGGCATCATAGGTGCCGGGCGACCATCTGGCCACACGGGGCTTCGGGGGATCGGGCGGGACGGGCCGTCCCCGTTCAGCGGGGGCGACGGGCGCTCAGGGTGCGATAGCGTCGGCGGGGCCGCGTGTCGGGCGTCCACGGCTCGCCCTCGAGCGGGTCGCGGACCTCGAGGAACCGCCAGCGACGCATCCCGGGATCCGTCGACAGGAGTTCGCGCACGCCGTGCTCGCGCAGGAGCACGGCGGTCGCGAACGACGGGTCCAGCGTGAGCGGTTCACCGTCCTCGCGCAGGGCCAGCACCTCGGCCGCCACGGCCGCGTGCCGGGGACCGGGGCCCAGGAACCGTACGCTCGGGCTGCGCGACAGGGCGGCGATGAAGCCCCAGGCGTCGTCGGCGCCCAGGGCGCGGGCGACCGCGTGGCGATGCGTGACGAAGCCCAGGAACTCGTGCACCGCGCTCCACGGCAGCGCCCACGGGCGCTCGCTCTCGGCGAGCGATTCCAACAGCGCGGCCGCGCGCGCGTGTCCGGGGGCGTAGCGGTTCACCGCGAGCGCCAGCAGTCCCGAGTCCACCGCGATCATTCGTCCTCCGCGGGTCGCGGCAGTCGCCCCGGCCGCGCCGGATCGACGAGGAAGGGCCCCAGGTCGTAGGAGGGCAGCGACATGCGCACGCGACGCGTCGCGTGTTCAGCGGCGAGTCCGGCCCGCAGCACGCGTTCGAGCACCTCGGTCAGCGTGCGGCCCTCGCGCGCGGCGAGGCGGCGCAGTTCGGCGTGCAGGGCGGGGTCGAGCTGCAGGGTCGTTCGTTTCATATGCGTAAGCATAACATTACGCGAGAGGGCTTGCACGCTCCGACCTCGCACGGCTTGTGCGGCACGCCCGGCTGCGGCATCATCGGCGCGTTCCGTCGTCACCACCCTCACTCAGGAGATCCCATGGCGGCTCGTAAGAAGGCCCCGGCGAAG
Organism: uncultured bacterium; assembly: GCA_964655175.1. Taxonomy (GTDB): domain Bacteria; phylum Eisenbacteria; class RBG-16-71-46; order RBG-16-71-46; family RBG-16-71-46; genus JAIOPA01. The sequence continues at coordinate 27,194 of CAZZLY010000016.1, read as the reverse complement.
CAGGCGGTCGTCACCGACGCGTCCACGCCGGGCGACGTCAAGGACATGAAGCTCGCCCGCGAGGGCAAGGCCCGCATCGAGTGGGCCGATCGCAACATGCCGGTGCTGCGTGCCATCCGCGCGCGTTTCGCCAAGGAGCGTCCGCTCAAGGGCGTGCGCATCGCCGCCTGTCTGCACGTCACGACCGAGACGGCCAACCTGGCGCGCACGCTCCAGGCCGGTGGCGCCGAGGTGTTCCTGTGCGGCTCGAACCCCCTGAGCACGCAGGACGACGTCGCGGCGGCGCTGGTGCACCACTACGGCATCCCGACCTACGCCATCAAGGGCGAGGATCACAAGACGTACTACTCGCACATCGTCAGCTGCATCGAGGCCCGGCCGCACATCACGATGGACGATGGCTGCGATCTCGTGACGGTGCTGCACACCAAGAAGAAGCAGTACCTCAAGGACGTCTTCGCCGGCACCGAGGAGACGAGCACGGGTGTGACCCGTCTGCGCGCCATGGCCGCCGACAAGACGCTCAAGTACCCGGTCATCGCGATCAACGACGCCGACACCAAGCACTTGTTCGACAACCGCTACGGCACGGGCCAGTCCACCATGGACGGCGTGCTGCGCGCGACGAACATGCTGGTCGCCGGCAGCACGGTGGTCATCGCCGGCTACGGCTGGTGCGGCCGCGGTCTCGCCGCGCGTGCGAAGGGCATGGGCGCCACGGTCATCGTGACCGAGATCAACCCGGTCCGCGCACTCGAAGCGGCCATGGACGGCTACATGGTCATGTCGATGGCCGATGCGGCCCCGAAGGGCGATCTGTTCATCACGGTGACCGGTAACAAGTCGGTCCTCCGTCGTGAGCACTTCCTCGCCATGAAGGACGGCGCGATCATCGCCAACAGCGGTCACTTCAACGTCGAGATCGACATCCCGGCGCTCGAGCGTCTGTCGGTGGGCAAGAAGGTCGCCCGCGCCTACGTCGAGGAGTTCCGCCTCAAGGGTGGCAAGCGGCTGTTCCTGCTGGGCGAGGGCCGTCTCATCAACCTCGCGTCGGCGGAAGGTCACCCGGCCATGGTCATGGACATGTCGTTCGCGAACCAGGCCATGTCGGTCGAGTATCTGAAGAAGAAGGCCAGCAAGCTCCAGAAGACCGTGTACGTGGTGCCGGAGGCCATCGACAAGGAGGTGGCCCGCCTCAAGCTGAAGAGCATGGGCACCGGCATCGACACGCTCACGCCGGAGCAGGTGAAGTACCTGGCCACGTGGAGCGAGGGCACGTAGTCGGCCCCGGTCTCCCAGCCGTCACAGCGACGCCCCGGCGGGTTCTCCCCGCCGGGGCGTTGTGCTGGTGCGGATCCGGGCTTCGCGCGGCACTCGAGACGGCGCCCGTAACGCACGATTTCGCAGTGCGTTGGGTGCTTCCGTGGTGGCGGGCTCAGCGAGCCCGCTTCCGATCGCGGTACTGGTGGCGAAGCAGCAGGATCTGCCCGTAGTGCCCCGAGAAGTGCTCGAGCACGTGGTACAGGATCCAGCGGCGGCTCATGGACATCTCCTCGCCGTTGGCACGGCGGCGGACGACCTTGCGCGTGAGGTCGCGGTCGGTCATCGCCAGGATGCCCGGCGCGATGTGCAGTCGGGCGTGGCCGAGCAGTCGGCGGTAGTCCTCGAGCGTCCAGCCCTGCAGGTTGCGCGGCGGGAGGGCGTTGCGGCCCAGCCCCAGTCCGTCGGCGTCGAAGTCGATCCCGAGCACGGGCCACATGATCGCCTGCGCCGCATCGCGCACGTCACCGCCGCCGCGCGCGAGCGCCGCCGGCGTGAATCGCCCGGCCGCGACCTCGAGCCAGTAGACCTCGACGATGGCGAGGTGGGTGAGCAGCATGCCGATCGTGTTCATGCCGCGCTTGGGCTGCCATTCCAGTTCGGCGGGGGTGATGCCGCGCAGGTCGTGGAACAGCAGGCGCGTCTGATCGTCGAGCATCGCGAGCAGCAGTCCGGCCTCGTGCGACTCCGCGCGCGGCACGGCGAGGTCGTGGGTCGGGCGCTTGGTGCGGCGGGGCTTGCGAGGGGCCAAGGGAAGGACCTCCGGCGCCGGTCGGGCGCGACGCCCCGTGGGGGGGCGCCGCGCCGACCGCACGCGTCAGTTGGGGACGGCCTGCAGCGGCTTCATCGTGAGCGGGTCGCGCAGCGGCAGCCGCGTGGGCTCGCCGCCGGCCATCGTGACGATGGCCGCGTCGTGCTTGTCGTCGCCCATGAGCATGGACTTCGTGTCGCCCACCATGAGCACGGTGAGCCGGGCCGGATCCAGGATGCGCCGCGCGACGCGTCGCACGTCCTCGGCGGTGACCGCCTCGAGTCGCGTGGCGTAGTCGGCGAAGTAGGCGGGGTCGCGCACGTAGCGTCCGGTGAGTTCCTCGACCGCGAGCACGCCGGCGATGGCGCCGGCGGTCTCGAACTGCGTCGGCAGCGATTCGACGAACTTGGCGCGGCTCGCCTCGAGTTCCGTGGGCGTGACGAGCGAGTCACGGATCCGCTGGATCTCGGTGAGCGCGATCTGCGTGGCGAACGCCACCGAGCGCACCTTGGACTGGAACACGAGTCGCCACGGCTCGGCGTAGTACGTGCCGCCCTCGATGCGCGAGCCGACCGAGTAGGCGAGGCCCTCGTCCGAGCGGATGCGGTTGACCAGACGCGCCGTGAACCCGCCGCCCCCCAGGATGTCGTTGAGGATGCGCGCCGCGGCCCAGTCCGGGTCGTAGCGGTCCAGCGCCGGCAGGCCGATCGAGACGCGGCCCTGATTGACGTCCTTCTCGACCATGTACCAACCCGCGCGGGCGGGCTGGGTGGGGGCGCTCGGGGGGGCCGGGCGCTCGGCCACGCTGGGCCACTTCGCGAACGCCTGCTCGAGCTTGCGGACCATCGCGGCGCGGTCGAAGTCGCCCGAGACCGCCAGGATGAAGTTGGCCGGCCCCACGTAGCGCTTCTGGAACGCCTTGAGGTCGTCCACCGTGATCGCCTCGATCGAGGCCTTCGTCGTCCAGCGGTTCGACCAGTGCTGCTCGCCGCGCAGCAGCGCGCCCCACTCGCGATCCTCGATCTCGGCGGATTCGTCGTTGCGGCGCTTCATGTTCTGCAGCGCCTGATCCTTGTACAGCTTGAGACGGTCGGCCTGGAACGCCGCACCGCGCAGCGACGCCGTGAGCAGCGCCAGACCCTCGTCGAGATCCTTCGAGAGCACGTTGACCGTCGCCCGGCCCTCGGTGGGACCGAGCGGCAGGCCACCGCCGCCCATGAACCGCCCACCGCCGCCGCCCAGACCGGACTCGAGCGTGGCGCCGAGGCTCGCGACGCGGGATTCGACCTGATCGGCCGTCGCCGCGGCGGTGCCGCTGCGCGTGAGCAGGTTGGCGCACATCGCCGCGAGACCCTCCTTGCCCACGGGGTCGAGCTGCGGCCCCAGCTGCATGAGCACCGCCACGTTCACGAGCGGCGTGCCGCGGTCGGGGACGAGGTACGCGATCATGCCGTTCGACAGCTTGACCCGGTACGGCGCCGCCTTGGGCGGCACGAAACGGAACGCGGGGTACTGCAACTTCGACGGATGCGCGGGGCCCTGCGCCCGCGCGGGCGAGACGGACAGCCCAGCGGCGGCGAGCAGCACCGCGAGCACGCGCACCACGAGCGGCGCGCGCGTGGGGGACGGGATCGACGACACGATGCGGTTCACTTGGCGGCTCCTTCCAGTTCGGCGATGCGCGCCTGGATGCGCTGCTTGATCACGGCGAAGCCCGCCTTCATGCCCTCGGGCATCTGCGCCGCACGGCTCTCGAAGCGCTCCAGCATCTGACGCAGCGAGTCGGCGTCCTTGGCCTGCGCGACGCGACCCAGCATCTGCTTGACCATGCCCTTCGCCTCCGCGGGCAGGCCCGCCAGCGCCGGGTCCTCGGGTTCGCTGCCACCCTTGCGGGTGTAGATCGCGACCGAGCGGTTCTCGCGCGTGAAGTACTTCGTCACGATGCGCTGCAGGTCGGCCGAGCTCACCTGCTGCACGTCGTCCACGAGGCGCTCGGCCAGCCGCCAGTCGCCCTTCGCGTCGGCCTGCCCGTAGCGCAGCATCTGGAAGAAGTTGCCGTCCAGCTGCCGGTAGGTCGAGGTGAGGTAACGGTTCTTGGCCGACTGCAGTTCGTCCTCGGGCACGCCCTCCTTCGCGATCCGCTCGAGCTGTGCATACACGGCCTGCTCACCGTCCTCGGGCCGCCGGCCGTCCTTGCAATCGACGCTGATGTTGAACAGGCCCTCGTACTTGAGGTCCTGCAGCCGCGCGATCGCACGTGTGGCGGGCCCGTCGCCCAGCACCAGCGACTTGCGCAGGCGGCCGGTGTCGCCATTGAGCACGGTCTGCAGCACGGTGAACGCGGGCACGTCGCGATGCACGCTGGGGACCGCGTGCCACAGCAGGTCCACGTTGGGGTTCGTCTCGGCCTCGCCGTAGAAGCGCTTCTCGCCGATCTGCGGCGGCTCCTGCGTGATCATCTCGGGCACCGGCTGGCGGCCGCGCGGGATCGAGCCCAGATAGCGCTCCGCGAGCGCCAGCGCCTCCCGGGGGTCGAAGTCGCCGACCAGCACCGCGGTGATGTTCTGCGGGCTGTAGTACGTCGAGTAGAACTCATCGGCCTGTGCCAGCGTGATGTTCGCCACGTCGCTCGGCCAGCCGATCGTGTCCCACGAGTAGGGCGAGGCCTCCCAGAAGATCGAGTTGAACGCCTCGTCGAACTTGCCCGTGGGGGTGGACTCGACGCTGCGGCGGCGCTCCTCGTAGACGACGTCGCGCTCGCTGTAGAACTCGCGGAAGACGCGGTTCTTGAGCCGGTCCGCCTCCATCCAGAAGTACAGCTCCAGCTTGTTGGCCGGCAGCGTGTAGAAGTAGAACGTCATGTCGGTGTTCGTGAACGCGTTGATCCCCGAGGCCCCGTTCTTCTGCAGGATGAGATCGAACTCGTTCTTGATCATGTTGCGCCGCTGCTCGGCCACGAGCGAGTCGAAGCGCGCCTCGAGCTGCTTCATGCGGGCGGTCTTGACCTCGGGCTTGGTGATGTCGTCGATCTCACCCCGGCGGTAGGCCGCGCGCAGCTGCGAGATCTCGCCGCGCACCTGCTCCATGACCGCCTCCTGCTCCTGGATGAGCCGCGCGTCGAGCACCGAGTCCCGCGTGCCGATCACGTGCGTGCCCTTGAACATCATGTGCTCGAACAGGTGCGCGATGCCGGTGATGCCGGGGCGCTCGTTGGCCGAGCCGACCTTGGCGACCCAGCCGCACGAGACCGTGGGCGAGAGGTGGCGGGGCACCAGCAGGACCTTCATGCCGTTGGCCAGGACGTGCTCCTGGACCGGGGACCCGGCGGGGGCCGGGGTGGCCTTGGCGCGGGGGGCCATGGGGTTCGGCGGTGCGGCCTGCGCGGAGCGCGGGCCGCCCGCGAGCAGCAGGGCGAGGCCCGCGGACAGGGCGAGGCCGTGCCACGGGGGCAGGGGACGGGACATGAGGTGCTCCTTGAGGGGCTGGGGGTCGCGGCCGATACTTCCGGGGACAAGGACCGCGTCAGGGTACGCCCTCGCGCCGCACGGCCCAAGCCGTGGACGGGCGAGACGGACGAGCGCGAGGTCCGCGAGGACGACCGCCGCACGGAGGTGGCGTGGCCAGTCAGAGGCAACCGCGGGATCACGCGCACGATGCGCCGCCGGGACCGACCGGCGGGGCGGGGCCGTCGCACGTGCCGCCCGCCAGTGCCGCCAGCAACTTCCGGTTCCCCGACGGCTTCCTGTGGGGGGCGGCGACCTCGTCGCATCAGGTCGAGGGTGACAACGTCCACAACGATTGGTGGGCGTGGGAGCAGGCGGGGCGCACCGCCGAACCCAGCGGTCTCGCATGCGACCACTATCGCCGCTACCGCGAGGACTTCGATCTCGCGCACGCGCTCGGGCACAACGCGCACCGGTTCTCGATCGAGTGGAGCCGCATCGAGCCCGAGGAGGGGCGCTGGTCGGACGAGGCGATCGCGCACTACCGCGACGTGCTGATCGCGCTGCGCGAGCGGGGCATCGAACCCGTGGTGACGCTGTTCCACTACACGATGCCGCAGTGGATGGCCGAGAAGGGCGGCTGGGAGAACCCGGCCATGGAGCAGGCCATCACGCGCTACACGACCAAGGTCATGGCCGAACTGGGGCCGTACGCGCGCTGGTGGATCACGCTCAACGAGCCCGTCGTGCAGGTGTTCAAGGGCTGGCTGCTGGGGCAGTGGCCCCCGGGTCGGGTGCGCGCGTGGGGCGTCGCGCTCATGGTGCTGCGGCACATGCTGCGCGCGCACGTGCAGATGTACCACGCCATCCATTCGGCCCGGCCCGACGCCATGGTGAGCATCGCCAAGCACGCGCTCGCCCTGTCCCCGGACGACGAGCGCAACTGGCTCGATCGCCAGTCGGTCAAGGTGCGCGGGCACCTGTTCAACCATCTCTTCATCGAGGCGCTGCACACCGGCGCGCTGCGGGTGCCGGGGCTGTTCTGGGAGAACCTGCCCAACAAGCGCACGCTCGACTTCATCGGCGTCAACTACTACACGCGCGACTTCGTGCGGAACTCGGGCGTCTCCCTGCCGGGACTGGTGGGCGACTTCGCCAAGCGCGATCACCGGCAGCAGCGCGGCAAGCTCAACGATCTCGGATGGGAGGTCTATCCCGAGGGGCTGGCGCAGTTCCTGCGCGAGTACGCGGGCTACGGGCTGCCCATCCTGATCACCGAGAACGGCGTCCCCACGCGCAACGACGACGACCGCTGGACGTTCCTGTTCATGCACCTGTGGTCGATCGCCCGCGGGCTGGCCGACGGGGTGGACTGCGTGGGCTACCTGCACTGGTCGCTGCTCGACAACTTCGAGTGGGCGGACGGCTACGGCGCGCGCTTCGGACTCATCGAGGTGGACTTCGCCACGCAGACGCGGCGCATCCGTCCGAGTGCGTGGCGCTACTCGCAGATCATCAAGCGCAACGAGCTCTGACCCCACCGCCCGGATGCGACGAGGCCCGGGGCGTCCTGGACGCTCCGGGCCTCGTCACGCCGCGGGGGCGGGGACTTCAGTCCAGCACGGTCACCCGGCGCGTCGTGCTCACCTTGCCCTGACGCGCGTGCACCAGGTACACGCCCGGCGCGAGCCCGGCGGTGCGGAAGGTGTGCTCGGTGATGCCGCTCGCGAGGCCCTGGAACTCGGTGCGCACGCGACGGCCCTGCAGATCGATGACCTCGATCACGGCGTCGGCGTTCGAGGGCCACTCCACCGTGAGCGACGCCTTGCTCTGGACGGGATTGCGCGACAGCGCCACGTGCGGGCGCAGGCGGGCGTCCATGTCCGGCGTGACGCCGGCGAGCGTGCTCGGGAACACGGTGATGCGCGAGCCCTTGGCGTACACCTTCACGCCGGGGATCGTGAGCACGGCGTCGGCGTCGGGGGTGGTGAGTCCCTGCTGCACGAGCGCGTCGTCGGTCATGCGGCGCACCTCGTAGCGGTACGGCACGCCGGTGGCGACCAGGAAGCGCTGCAGGCGGCGCGGCGTGACGTCCACGACGAGCGACTCGGGCGCGCCCATGATGCCGTCCGCGGTCGTGAGCGAGCGCGTGCGCAGGTCCACGTCCCAGTGCAGCCACATCTCGTTCACCGAGTGCTCGTCCCAGTCCACGGCGCCGTTGATGTTGCCGATCGGGTCGGCCGTCTCGATCTGGCCGTCGCCGTAGTTCGCGTCGCTGGAGCAGTTCGAGAACGCCGGATAGCTCATGTCGTTGCGGTACTTGTACAGCTGCCGCGAGCCCATCATGGGGAACCAGTCGGTCGTCTCGTGCGGCGTGTAGTGATCGCGACCGTCCCAGAACCACGCGCCACCGGCCTTGTTCGCCTGCATGGCCTGGAAGTAGGCGACCTTCTCCTCCCAGCCCACGATGTTGTCGTTGAGGCCGCAGAACGCGACGACCGGGGCGGAGCCGCGGTTGCGCGAGATGCGCGCCTGCTCGCGACCGTCCATCCACTGGAACACGCGCTCACCGGCCGAGGTCGGCAGGTCGAGGTCGGGCGAGCCCCACATGCGATCGAGCGAGGCCCGCAGCTCGGGGAACACGTCGGGCTGGTAGCCCAGACAGATCTTGGGGATGACCGCGAGCGCGCCGGCGATGAGGTCGGGGTGGTGCCACGCCATGAAGAACGCGAACGAGCCGCCCATGGACACGCCCATCGCGTACACGCGCGTCGGGTCGTAGGGCATCGTCTGCTTGGCCCAGTCGAGCAGGTACATGACGCGCCGCTCGGTGTAGTCCTCGACCACGCCCGAGGTGCGGATCGAGTTGATCGGCTGCTCGATGTCGTAGTTGCCCTCGTACCCGAAGTAGAAGGTCGAGAAATCGCCCGTGGGCACGTAGTCGTCGATCGTCATGACCCATTCGCCGGGCGTGCCCGTGCCCACGAACGAGTTGAAGAAGTTGCCGCCACGACCGTGACCGTGCAGGACCATCGCCGCGCCCTTGCTGCCCGGGATGATGCCGACGTGGAACGGGCGGCCGGGCTGGTTGCACATGGCGGGGAAGTACGGCGAGCGGACGTTGCTCGTCCACAGCACGTAATCCTCGCCCTTGGGGCTCGTGAGGCGGCGCTGCCAGATGGGGCGCGGCCGACCGACCGTCTCGAACACACCGTCCCGCGTGGCGTTGGCCCCGACCACGATCGTCCGATCCAGACCGAGCCCGACGCGCTCGGCGAGCACGGCGTAGTAGCTGTTGCCGCCCTCGATGGGCGTGTGCACGAACAGACCGCGATTGATGTCGAGCGGTGGCTGCGTCTCGTCGATGCGGTAGGTGAGCGTCTGGCCGAGCAGCGACGAGATGCGCTCGTCCACCGCGCTCTGTGCACCGACCTGCGCGAGTTCCTGCGCCGCATCCAACTCGGTCTGATCGAACGGGATGGGGCTCGTGAACACGTGATAGACCCAGCCGGACCCGGGCAGGTTGTCCCAGGTGACGAACGTCTGCGCGTTGCGGTTCACGACGCGCACGCCCTGCACGGTGGCGGCGTGTGCGGCGGGCACGGCGAACAACGCCAGGAGCAGGCCCAGGCGAACGGTGCGCGAGAGGGTACGGACGTGGCGGCGGATCATCGGGGGCAGCCCTCGTGGCTGGATGGGAAGGGGCGCGGACGCCGGGAGGATAGCGGCTGCCTGACGAAGTGCAAACAATTTTCCCTGCGGCTCAACCGTATTCGTGACCGGGGTTTCCGGCGGCGCGGGGGCTCGTCCGGGCCCCGGAACCCGCTCGCGGCGGCCACCTGCGACCCGCACGATCCCGCATGGACCCGCGTACGGAGCCGGGGGCGACGCGTGGGCCTGCGGCCTCAATGCGACCGGTCGGCTTGAGGCGTCACCTGAGCGGGGAGTTGCAACGTGTTGTCCGGCAGCCCGTTCGTTGTGTGGGCCGGAGGCGCGAAGCCCCCGACGGGCGGACCCGTCGGGGGCTTCGGCTGGAACCGTCCGGGGACGGCGTCGCCTACTTCGTGGTGGCGATGCGCATCCCGTAGAACGAGCGGTACACGAAGAACAGCGCGATCAGCAGGAACACCACCGCGACCGGCACGACGATGCCCGGGTTCGCCACGCCCATCTCGACCGCCAGCAGGCCGAACAGGGTGGTGAACTTGATGATCGGGTTGAGCGCGACCGAGCTGGTGTCCTTGTAGGGATCGCCGACCGTGTCGCCCACGACCGAGGCCGCGTGCAGTTCGGTGCCCTTCGCGTGCAGCTCGACCTCGACGACCTTCTTGGCGTTGTCCCACGCGCCGCCGGCGTTCGCCATGTAGATCGCCTGGAACAGGCCGACCACGGCGATGCTGACGAGGTACGCGATGAAGAACACCGGGTTGAAGAAGGCGTACGAGATGGTGAGGCAGAAGATCACCATGAAGATGTTGAACATGCCGGCCTGCGCGTACTCCGTGCAGATGCGCACGACGGTGCGCGAGGTCTCGATGTTCGCCGCCTCGGCCGAGTCCAACTTGATGTTCTTCTTGATGTACTCGACCGCGCGGTAGGCGCCCGTGGTCACGGCCTGCATGGACGCACCCGTGAACCAGTACACCGTGCCGCCGCCCATGAGCAGACCCAGGATGACGTACGGGTCGAGCAGGTCGAGGGCGAACGTCTGACCGAGGCCGGCGAAGTGCTTCTGCAGGGTGAGCACGATCGAGAACAGCATCGTCGTGGCGCCGGCGACCGCGGTGGCGATGAGCACCGGCTTCGCGGTGGCCTTGAACGTGTTGCCCGCGCCGTCGTTGTCCTCGAGGTAGTGCTTGCCCTTCTCGAAGTCGGGCTTGAAGCCGAACTGCTTCTCGATCTCCTGCGCGACGCCCGGAGTCGTCTCGACCTGGGACAGCTCGAAGATCGACTGGGCGTTGTCCGTCACCGGGCCGTACGAGTCGACGGCGATCGTCACCGGGCCCATGCCCAGCAGACCGAACGCCACCAGACCGAACGCGAACACGGCCGGGTACTGCATGTACTGCGACAGGCCCTGCTGCGAGAACAGGAACGCCGCGAACAGGAGCACCGCGAGCGTGAGGGCCTTCCAGAACACCGAGAAGTTACCCGCCACCATGCCCGACAGGATGTTGAGCGAGGCGCCGCCCTCCTTGGACGCGGCCACGACCTCGGCCACGTGCCGCGAGTGCGCGCTCGTGAACACCTTGGTGAACTCGGGGATCAGCGCGGCGGCGAGCGTGCCGCACGAGATGATCATGGACAGCGTGAACCACAGGTTGCCCCCGAGCGGCTCGAGCAGCCACTTCGAGACGACGAAGGTGACCACGATCGAGAGGATCGAGCACACCCACACGAGGCTCGTGAGCGGCGCCTCGAAGTCGATCTTGTCCTTGCCGAGGTTCTGCGCGCGGGCGACCGCGGCGTTGCCGACGTAGGACACGATCGAGGTGAGGATCATGAGCACGCGCATCACGAAGATCCACACCAGGAACGAGGCCTTGTGCTCGGGCATCACGGCGAGCGCGATGAACGAGATGAGCGCCACGCCCGTCACGCCGTAGGTCTCGAAGCCGTCGGCCGTGGGACCGACCGAGTCACCGGCGTTGTCACCCGTGCAGTCGGCGATGACGCCCGGGTTGCGCGGATCGTCTTCCTTGATCTTGAACACGACCTTCATGAGGTCGGAGCCGATGTCGGCGATCTTGGTGAAGATGCCGCCCGCGATACGGAGCGCCGAGGCGCCCAGCGACTCGCCGATGGCGAAGCCGAGGAAGCAGGCACCGGCCTGCTCGGCGGGCACCCACAGCAGGATGGCGAGCATCATGAGGAGCTCGACGCAGATCAGCAGCACGCCGATGCTCATACCCGCCTGCAGGGGGATCTCGTACACCGGCAGCGGCTTGCCCTTGAGCGAGGCGAACGCCGCGCGCGAGTTGGCGTACGTGTTCATGCGGATGCCGAACCACGCCACGCCGTACGAGCCGAGGATGCCCAGCACCGAGAACGCGAGGATCGTGACGACGCGCATCGCGTCGAGGTGCTGCAGGAAGCCGAAGTAATAGACGATGCAGGCGCCGATGAAGAGCTCGAGCACCATGAGCAGCTGGCCCTGCTTGAGCAGATAGGCCTTGCACGTCTCATAGATGGTGTTCGAGACGTCCAGCATCGACTTGTGGGCCGGCATGGCCTTGACCTGATTGAACATGAGCAGGCCGAACAGCATGCCGAACACGCACACCCCGAGGCCCACGAGGAGGTACATCCGCTGGGTCTCATCGAGCGTCGGGAGCTGCAGGTCCAGCTCGCTCGCATAGGCGGCGGCCGGCACCAGCGCGGCGGCCAACAGGGCGAGGCCGGTCAGGGTCAGTCTCCGCAGGGCGTCGCCCGCGGTGCGGAACAGGGTCATCGTCGGCTCCTGGTCTTGTGGATGAGGCTGCCGGCGGAACGCCGGAAGGCCCGTCGGACGGCCCGCAGGGATGGGTCGAGCGGGATGTGGCCGTCGCGGAAGGGGATGCACCGATGTCCGACCGGGACAGCGGGGGCCATCCCGGAGGGGCGCGGCAGGATACCCGAAGCCGCGACGGGCGGACAAGCAACGCCGGCGACCCGCCCCGGCGGCACGAGCCCCGCCCGGGGGCGAAAACGGACGGGTGCGGGGTAGGACGGGGGCGGGGTGTGTGCCGCCCGGGGCCCCGGGCCGGGGTCCGTCCCGACTCATGAGGAGGTTCCCTTGCCCCCGCGTCGCGTGGTCACGCTGCTCGCGTCCGGCACCGAGATCGTGTGCGCGCTCGACTGCGGCGACCGTCTGGTCGGTCGTTCGCACGAGTGCGACTTCCCACCGGCGGTGCGCGCCCTGCCCGCCGTGACCCGGCCGCGGTTCGACGTGACCGGTGCCTCGCGCGCGATCGACCACGACGTGCGCGCGCTCGTCGAGCAGGCGCTGTCGGTCTACCTCGTCGATCACGAGCGGCTCGCCGCATTGGCGCCGGACCTGCTCGTCACACAGGTGCAGTGCGAGGTGTGCGCGGTGAGTCTGCGCGACGTCGAGGAGGCGGTGCGCGCCGGGCTCGCGTCACGACCCGCGATCGTGTCCATGCGGCCCGACGCGCTCGCCGATCTGTTCGCCGACATGCGTGCGATCGCGGCGGCGCTCGACGTCCCGGAGCGCGGCGTGCAACTCGTGACGCGGCTGCGCGCCCGCATGCGTGCGGTCGCCGAGCGCTGTGCGGACCGCGCGCGGCCGCGCGTGGCGTGCATCGAGTGGATCGAACCGCTCATGGTCGCGGGCAACTGGACGCCCGAACTGCTGGAACTCGCCGGTGCCGACGACGTGCTGGGCCGTGCGGGCACGCACGCCGGTGGGGTGACGTTCGAGGCGTTGGCGGTTGCCGACCCCGACACGATCTGGATCACGCCGTGCGGTTTCGACCTCGCGCGCACGCGCGCCGAACTCGGGCCGCTCGTGACGCACCCGGGCTGGACGGGGCTGCGTGCGGTGCGCGAGGGACGCGTGTTCCTGGGCGACGGCAACGCGTACTTCAATCGTCCCGGGCCGCGCGTGGTCGAGACGCTCGAGTGCCTCGCCGAGGCCATGCATCCGGGAGCGTTCCGGTTCGGGCACGAGGGCACCGGCTGGCAGCGCCTGTAGGACCATGCCCGTGGGGCGACGCTCACGGGGCTGCAGTCGAACGGACCGGTGGGCCGATGACGGGAGCGAGGCAGGCGGCGTCCGCATCACCCGCGGCGCGGGTGGCGGAGGCGCGCCGCCCGTCTTATGTTCCCCGCGCGGGGGCCACGAGGGCGTCCCGCGTCACAACACGAGCGAACCGATCCTCCGGTGCTCGCGCCGGGCCGGGTCGCCACTCCTAAGGTGAGCCGCCGATGAGCGAAGGCAAGAAGCCGCAGGTCAGCGAACACGAGGCGCGCGCCGTCGCCGAGGGCGCCCGCGAGACCACTTGGGAAGCGCCGTCGTTCGTGCGCGAACTGTTCCTGGGCAAGCTCGATCTGGGCCTCATCCACCCGTGGCCCGAGCCCGACGCCGACGAACAGAAGCGCGCCGAGCCGTTCCTGGCGAAGCTCGAGACGTTCATGCGCACGAAGGTCGACGCCGAGCGCATCGAGCGCGAGGCGCGCATCCCCGCCGAGACGATCGAGGGCCTGCGCGAGCTGGGCGCGTTCGGCATCAAGATCCCCGTCGAGTACGGCGGGTTGGGGCTGTCGCAGTACACCTACTGCCGCGCCATGTCGCTCATCTCCACCGTGAGCAGCCCGCTCGTCGCGCTGCTGTCGGCGCACCAGTCGATCGGCGTGCCCGGGCCGGTCAAGATGTTCGGCACGCCCGAGCAGAAGAAGCACTACCTGCCGCGGCTCGCGAAGGGCGCGATCTCGGCGTTCGCGCTGACCGAGGCCGAGGTCGGTTCCGACCCGGCGCGCATGGCGACGATCGCCACCCCGAAGCCCGATGGCAGCGGCTGGATCCTCAACGGCGAGAAGCTGTGGATCACCAACGGCTGCGTGGCCGAGCTCATGGTGGTCATGGCGCGCACGCCCGGGAAGGACGGCAAGCCGGGGCCGATCTCGGCCTTCATCGTCGAGACGAACTGGCCCGGCGTCTCGGTGCCGCATCGCCTCGAGTTCATGGGCCTGCGCGGCATCGAGAACGGCGTCATCCGGCTGCAGGACGTGCACGTGCCCAAGGAGAACCTGCTGTGGGGCGAGGGCAAGGGTCTCAAGCTCGCGCTCATCACGCTCAACACGGGGCGTCTCACGCTGCCCGCGACGATGGCCGCGCTCGGCAAGTGGTGTCTGGGCATCTGTCGGCAGTGGTCGAACGATCGCACGCAGTGGGGCAAGCCGGTCGGACGGCACGAGTCGATCGCGCACATGCTCGCCAAGATGGCGGCCGACACGTACGCCATGGAGGCGGTCGCCGACCTCGGCTGTCTGCTCGCCGATCAGGGCAAGAGCGACATCCGCCTCGAGGCCGCGCTCGGCAAACTCTGGAACACCGACGTGGGTTGGTCGCTGTGCGACGACGCCATGCAGATCCGCGGCGGTCGCGGCTATGAGACCGCGCCGAGTCTGGCGTCGCGCGGCGAGGCGCCGATCCCGCTCGAGCGCGCGATGCGCGACCTGCGCATCAACCGCATCTTCGAGGGCTCCAACCAGGTCATGCGCCTGTTCATCGCGCGCGAGGCGCTCGACGTGCACCTCAAGGTCGCCGGCGACGTCGTCATGCCGGGCGTGCCGCTGCCCAAGCGTCTCGCGGGTCTGGTGCGATCGGGCCTGTTCTACGCGCTCTGGTATCCGAGCCGCTGGCTCGGTTGGGGCCACTGGCCGCAGTACGGCGAGTTCGGTCCGCTCGCGGGCCATCTGCAGTGGGTCGAGCGCACGTCGCGTCGGCTCGCGCGGCAGATGTTCCACCTCATGGTGCTCAACGGTCCCGCGCTCGAGAAGAAGCAGGGGCTGCTGTTCCGCGCGGTGGACATCGGCGCCGAACTGTTCGCGATGACCGCCACGATCGTGCGCGCGCAGCGCGACGTGAAGCGCGGCGGTTCGGGACGCACGCCGTACGAACTGGCCGACACGTTCTGCCGCGCGTCGCGCCGGCGCGTCGAGCGGCTGTTCGCCGGGGTGATCGACAACGACGATCCGCTCGACACCGCGGTCGCCAAGGGTGTGCTCGAGGGCCGCTTCGCGTGGCTCGAGGCGGGCGTCGTCGAGGCGCCGGGGGTGCCGCCCGCGCGCTGACGCGTCGGTGACGGGTTCAACGACGGGGCGGGGCCGCGCACGGTCCCGCCCCGTTCGCGTTCAGTCGCGGACCACGGCGAGCACCGCGACGCCATCGCCCGGGGCGGGGCGCACCGCGTGCACGAGTCGCACGCGGGGTTCCCGCGCGAGGTACCGCGCATCGAGCAACGGCGCCAACTGCGGCCGCAGCCCGCGCACGACGTACTCCTCGACCACCAAGTAATCCACGCCCTCGCGACGCGCGTAGTCGAGCAGCGTGTCGAGCGGTTCGTCGGGCAACTGCACGTGCCGCCGATCGGCGAAGAACGCGACGTAGCTCTTGCGATCCATGATCGTCGCCTCGGGCGGACTGTTCGCCGCGAGCCACGCGCCCGCTCCGCGCAGGGACGCCATGGGGCCGTCGTCGAACGCACGTGCGAGTCGTGTCGCGGGACCGCGCGCGATCGCGATCGCACCCGTCGCGACGAGCGCGAGCCCGAGGAGCCGTCCCGCGCGGCCCCGTGCGACGAGCGCGCCCGCCCCGGCCGTCGCGGCGAGCGCCAAGCCGGGCACGAGCGCGCTCGCGAAGCGCAGGTCGGGCGGAGCGGCGAGCAGCGGGTACACGAACGGCAGCGCGAGCGGCGCGAGCCACGGCCCACGACCCTCGCGGCGCGCGAGCCCCACGAGGGCGAGCAGCAGCAGCGGCAGCGGCCACGCCTCGAGCGCGCGGCGCGCGTGCATCCCGAACCGCACCGGCCACGCGCGCAGGATGGCGCCACCGTCGCGCGCGAGCCGCGTGCGCACGTCCACGGTGTCGGCGAACGCGCGCGCATCCGCGAGTCGCCACTCGTCCGCGCGCGGGTCGAGCGGCGGGGCGTGCACGAGCGACGTCTTGGGACTGAGCGACCAGTGGCCCTGCTGCACGCGCAGCAGCGCGCTGTGCGGCAGCGCGACCACGACGGCGAGCGCGAGCGCGGTCATGCGAGCGCGCGGCGTGAGCGGGGCGAGCAGCACCGCGAGCGGGGCGAGCACGAGGGCCTCGGGGCGCACCCACCACGCGGCGCCGAGCCACGCGCCGCCGCGCTTCGCCTGACCACGATCGAGGGCGGCGAACCCGGCGCACACGAGCGTCAGGAACGTCGCCTCGGTCATCACCGCCACGCCGTAGATCGCGAGCAGCGGATGCAGCGCCACGAGTCCCGCCGCGAGCGCCGCGCCACGCGGCCCCACGCGACGGCGCGCGGCGTCGTGCACGAGGGCGACCAGGGCGAGCGAGGCGACGAGCGAGACGAGGCGGCCCGGCCACTCGCGATCGCTCGTGAGGAACGACGCGAGCGCGACCAGCAGGGGGTAACCCTGATGCGCGGGCGAGCCCTCGTGCACGCCGTGTCGCAGCCACTCGGCCATGCGCACGTAGAGCGGCGAGTCCATGGTGAGTCCGGCGGTCCCGACGGCGAGCGCCAGTCGCAGGGCGAGCGCGACCGCGAGCGCCGCGACGAGCCCGACCCCGTCCGCGGGGGCGCGCTGGGGACGGGACGGTGCGGCGGGGGGCTGGGGACGGGCCATGTCGCGGGACGCTAACGGCTTTCACGGCGGGGCGCACGCGGTACGCGAACCTCGCGCGTGTCCCGAAAGGGGATTGCCCCGGGGCGCGCCCTGCGGCATGATGCGACCAGCCTGCCAGGGAGGCGGGCCCTCGAGCGCGGTCTCCCCGGCCGTCACGCTCGTTCAGGCCGGGACGGAGGTCCTCTCCGTCCCACCCAGGGATCCGGGGTCGTCGGGACACCACACGCCCGTGGCATCCTCCTCCAAGACGTCCAATACGATCTCCGCCAAGCGCCAGCGACAGTTGCTCGTCGTGCTGCTGGGCGCGTTCTCGTTGCTGGCCATCGCCAGCCTCGCGACCCACCACGCCGCCGAGCCCTTCTGGTCGGGGGACAACGCCTGCGGTCCGGTGGGCGCCACGATCGCCACCGGGCTCGTGTTCGTGTTCGGCCGCGTCGCGTCGTTCCTCGTGCCCGTGCTGGGGTTGGCGTGGGCGTGGAACCGTTTCCGCGAGCACGAGATGAAGCCGCTCGTCCTCAAGAGCGTGCTCGGCACGTTGCTCCTGTTCGAACTGTGCCTCGTGTTCGCACTCGCCGGTCTGCCGCGCGAGGTCTGGGCGGGCGGTTGGGGCGCGGGGGCGGGGGCGGGTCTGCACGCCGTGCTCGGCAACGTCGGGGCGTGGGTGGTGGCGCTGGCGCTGTTCGCCGCGACCGCGCTCGTCGCGAGCGAGATGGGCTTCCATTGGATCGCGCACCTCATGCACGGCGCGCTCGTGAAGCCCGCGCAGGGGGCCGCCGCCGCGTACGCGAGCTGGCAGGAGAACCGTGCCGAGGCGGCGGCCGCCACCGCCAAGCAGCGCGCCAAGGACGAGAAGGAGGCGCGCAAGAAGCCCAAGGTCGTCGTGCCGCCCGCGATCGACGAGGCCCGGGCCGCCAACGAACCGCGCGTGCCGGAGCGTCCCGCCAAGGCCGAGCCCGCGCCCGCCCCGGTCGCCGAGACGCCCAACAAGGCCGGCATCCCCGTGCCCGTGATCAAGGCGCCGCCCAAGCCCAAGCCGCGCGCCGCCGAACCGCCGCGCCCCTCGGGCCCGGTGCCCACCGAGGCGCTGCCGCCGTTCTCGATCCTCGATCTGCCGCAGCAGCCCGAGGACCTGGTCACCGCGAGCGACCTGACCGCGCAGGCCAATCTGCTCGTCGCCAAGCTCGCCGACTTCGACATCGACGGGCGCGTCACCGAGATCCATCCGGGTCCGGTCGTGACCATGTTCGAGTTCGAGCCCGCGGCCGGCATCAAGGTCGGCAGCATCGTCTCGCTCGAGGACGATCTTGCGCTCGCCATGAAGGCGAGCCGCATCCGCGTCATCGCGCCGCTGCCGGGGCGCGGCACGGTCGGCGTCGAGATCCCCAACCCGCGCCGTCGCACCGTGTACCTGCGCGAGGTCCTGTCGAGTACGCCGTACGAGAAGAGCGACGCCGCGCTCAAGATCCCGCTCGGCGTGGACGTGAACGGTCAGCCGTTCGTGACCGACCTCGCCAAGATGCCGCACGTGCTGGTCGCGGGTGCGACCGGCGCGGGCAAGAGCGTGTGCCTCAACTCGATCATCACCGGCCTGCTGTTCCAGCACGAGCCCAACACGCTGCAGATGGTGATGGTCGATCCCAAGATGGTCGAGCTCTCCATGTACAACGGCATCCCGCACCTCGTGATGCCGGTCGTGACCGAGGCCAAGAAGGCGGCGCGTGCGCTGCGCTGGGCCGTGGGCGAGATGGAGAAGCGCTACAAGCTGCTGTCCGACGTGGGCGCGCGCAACATCACCACGTACAACGAGCGCGTCGCGAGCGGCAAGCTCAAGGTCGAGGGCGAGGAGAAGCCGCCGGAGCGGTTGTCGTACGTCATGGTCATCGTGGACGAGTTCGCCGACCTCATGGTGCAGGTGCCGGGCGAGGTCGAGGAGCCGATCGCGCGTCTGGCGCAGATGGCGCGCGCCGTCGGCATCCACCTCGTGCTCGCCACGCAGCGTCCGTCGGTGGACGTCATCACCGGTGTCATCAAGGCGAACTTCCCGTCGCGCATCGCGTTCCGCGTCGCCTCCAAGGTGGACTCGCGCACCGTGCTCGACATGAACGGCGCCGAGAACCTGCTCGGCATGGGCGACATGCTGTTCCTGCCCGCGGGTAAGGCCGAGCCGTACCGCGTGCACGGCGCCTACGTCTCCGAGGAGGAGGCGGTGCGCGTCGTGGACTTCTGGCGCGCCAAGGCCACCGTGGCCGCCGCGGTGCCGCCGCCGCTCGCCACCGAGGTCGTCCTTCCCGAGAGCGACGACGAGGCCGAGGGGGGCGACGACTTCATGGACGACGAGCTGATCCCCGAGGCCGCCAAGCTCGTGGTCATGCACAACCAGGGCAGCACCTCGCTGCTGCAGCGCCGCCTCAAGGTGGGCTACTCGCGCGCCGG
The DNA here is from genome assembly GCA_964655175.1 of uncultured bacterium. GTDB lineage: Bacteria > Eisenbacteria > RBG-16-71-46 > RBG-16-71-46 > RBG-16-71-46 > JAIOPA01. The sequence goes on along the minus strand of CAZZLY010000016.1, from coordinate 7,907 downwards.
TCGGCTCATGGACCAGCTCGAGCAGCTCGGGGTGGTGGGACCGTTCAACGGCAGCAAGGCGCGCGACGTGCTCGTGGATCAGCACTGGCTGCAGCAGAAGGGCTTCGAGTGACCGCCGCACGCAAGGGCACGACCACGCGGACGTCCCGGCACAACGCCGGCCCGCGCACCGCGGGTGCGGCGC
>CAZZLY010000016.1:0-7623 GCA_964655175.1 uncultured bacterium | reverse complement strand
CCAAGGCCGCACCGCGCACGGCCAAGGCCCCGTCGATCGCGTTCGTCACGCTCGGCTGCCCCAAGAACACGGTGGACAGCGAGCACATGCTGGGCGCGCTCGTGAAGGACGGTTTCCGCACCGTGGGCAGCGCCGACGGCGCCGACGTCGCGGTGATCAACACGTGCGCGTTCCTGCAGAGCGCGGTGCGCGAGAGCAAGGGCATGATCGAGGATCTCGCCGAGCTCAAGCGTCGCAAGCGCCTCAAGGGGCTCATCGTGACCGGCTGTCTGGCGCAGCGCGCCGGCGAGTCGCTGCTCGCGGAGTTCCCCCAGGTGGACGCCGTGCTCGGCACCGGTCAGTGGCAGGAGGTCGTCGGGGCGGCCCGGCACCTGCTGGGCAAGGGGGCGCACGAGCGCATCGTGGAACGCGCCGACCCGGGCGGTGCGCTCGAGCCCAACACGCCGCGCGCGCTCACCACGCCGCGTCACATCGCGTACCTCAAGATCAGCGAGGGCTGCGATCACCGTTGCACGTTCTGCATCATCCCGCGCCTGCGCGGCGACCAGCGCAGCAAGCCGCTCGCGCAGCTCGTGGACGAGGCGCGCGCGCTCGCCGCGAGCGGGGTGCGCGAACTCAATCTGATCGGGCAGGACACGACCGGCTGGGGCACCGACCTGCCCGGCGGGCTCGAACTGGCCGACCTGCTGCAGGCCCTCGACCGGGTCGAGGGGATCGACTGGATCCGGGTGCAGTACACGTACCCGCGTCTGTGGAGCGACCGGCTCATCGAGACGTGGGGTTCGGCCAAGCGGGTCGTGCCCTACGTGGACATGCCGCTGCAGCACATCGCGCAGGACATGCTGCGCACGATGGGCCGCGCCATGACCGAGCGCGACACCCGCGCCCTGGTGCGCCGGATCCGGGCCGGGATCCCCGGCGTGGCGTTCCGGACCAACTTCATCGTAGGGTTCCCGGGCGAGACCGAGGAGCACTTCGCCACCCTGATGCGCTATCTCGAGGAGGAGCCGTTCGAGAACGTGGTCGTGTTCCCGTTCGAACGGGAACCGGAGACGCCCTCGTACGGTATGGCTCCTCGGGTGCCGATCCAGGTGCGACGGTCCCGTCGGGCGCAGTTGCTCGCCCGGCAGCAGCTGCTGTCGCGCGATCGGCTCGCGAGCCGCATCGGGCAGGTGGTCACGGTGATGATCGACGGCCCCGCGGGTCGGGGGCAGTGGGCGGCGCGCACGACCGCGTCGGCCTGGGAAGTGGATGGTGGCGTGGTGGTGGAGGGGGACGGGCTCGCGCCCGGGCAGCTCGTGAAGGTGCGTGTCACCGGAGCGGCGGCCTACGACCTGTTCGCACGCGTCGATCGGGGTTCCGATCCGGCGCTGAACATTCTCGGCTGAACCGAGGGGATCACAGGATGCGATCGATGAAGGGGACCGTGGCGATGCTGCTGGCACTGTGCGCCTGTGCGGCACCGGTGCACGCGAAGACGTTCCGTTACGCCAACGGCCCCAAGCCGCCGGCCGACTCGGCGCTGGCGGTGGCCAACAACTACTTCGAGCCGGTCGTCGCCTCGCGCGGCCCGCGCGTGCCGTACACGAACCTGCAGATGGCGCAGTTCGTCGCCGACTCCGCGGTCGCGCGCACGTTCTCGACCGCCGTCATCGAGGCGGGCGCCGGCGCGGTCGTCGCTCCGGCCCGTGACAACCCGCTCAACTTCGTGGTCGAGCACGCCATCCTCAAGGCGCTCGCGCAGCGTGGCGTCAACGTGACGGTGCGTCGCTCGGTGATCCCGGACGACAGCCTGCGCGTGCTGTACGGCGCGGGCGGCGACCCGGTCGTCGAGTACAGCCTCGGCACCGCCAAGGTCACCTATCTGCGCTACGTGGGCTTCCTGCCCGGACGCGTCAAGATCGAGCGGCAGGCGCTCGTCACCGGCACGATCACCATGCGCGACCCGAACACCGCGCGCCTGCTGTGGACCGGCGACGTGGGCTACAACTTCGTGGACCGCTTCAACCGCGGGCAGGTCGCGTTGGTCGAGGAGGAGCGCTACCCCGACCTCAAGGCCGACCTGCCGCAGCGCAACATCGAGAAGGTGTTCGAGCCCGTGCTCGTGCTCGGCGTCATCGGTGGCCTCGTCGCGCTGTTCTTCGCGAACCGCCCCTGAGTGCAGCCCGTCCCGCGGACCTCGGCCCGCCTCTCGAAGGATGATCGGATGAAGCGTCTCGTGCTCGTCGTCGCCCTCGCGCTCGTCGCGGGCTGCGGCGGTGCCGTGCTGCCCCAGGTCCACGACGAGGGCAGCCGACTCGCGCTCGCGCAGCGCCTCTACGATCGTGGCGACTACACGCTCGCGGTCGAGGCGCTCGCGCCGTTCGGCACGTCCAACAGCGGCTCGGTCTACGTCGACGAGGCGTTGTACCTGACCGGGTTGTGCCATCTGCGCATGAAGGACTGGCCCGGCGCGCAGGGCGACTTCGAACGACTGCTGCGCGATTACCCCGAGAGCGACTCCGCGGGCTCCGCGCTGTATCGCCTGGGCGAGGCCATGTGGGGCCAGTCGCGCGGGCCGGACTTCGATCAGGAGTACACGCTCAAGGCGCTCGACCAATTCATGACGTTCCGCCGCGACCACCCCGAGCACTGGCTGGCGGACGCCGCGACGCGGCGCATCGCCGAAGCGCGCGCGCGACTGTCGGTCAAGCTCTATCGCACGGGCGACCTGTACGTGAAGCTCAAGGAGTACGAGTCGGCGCGGCGGTACTTCCGCAACGTGCTGACCGACTACTCCGAGTCCCCGGTGGTGGGGGACGCGCTCATCGGTTGGGCGGTCGCGAGCGCGCGGTTGGGCGAGCGCGACACGGCGCTCGCGGTGCTGCGCGACCTCGAGGCCGAGCACGCGGGCACGCCGCTCGCGGTCCGTGCCGCCGAGACCCGGCGCAAGGTCGCGACCTGGTCCACCGTGTCGAAGGTCAAGCGCCGCGCCGAGCCCAACGAGCCGCCGCCCGCCGCCACGCCCGGCGGTTATCAGCCGTGAGCCCCGCGGCCGTGCGTCGCGCCCGCGCGGGCGAGCGCATCGGCATCCTGGGCGGTTCGTTCGACCCGCCGCACTTCGGGCACCTCGCGCTCGCCGAGTGGGCGCGACTCGAGCTCGCGCTCGACCGGGTCGTGTTCGTGCCCGCGGGGGTGCCGCCGCACAAGCGCGATCGCGAGCGCTCGACGGTCGCGCATCGGCTCGCGATGACGCGGCTCGCGGTGCGCGACAACCCGTCGTTCACGGTGGACCCGATCGAGGCCCGCCGCCGCGGCCCGTCGTGGACCGCCGACACCGTGCGCGCGCTCGCCGCGCGCTGGCCGGACGCGCGACTGCACCTGCTCATGGGCGCCGACATGTTCGCCACCTTCGACACCTGGCGGGAACCCGAGGTCATCGCCGAACACGCGGTGCTGGTGGTCGCCATGCGACCGGGCTCGCGCCCGCCGCGACGGTCCCGCTGGACGAAGCGGGGGCGGGGCGTGGTATGGCTCTCCAATCCCGGGCTCGAGGTGTCCTCGAGCGCGCTGCGCGAACGCGCCGCGTCCGGCTGGGGGACCCGCTACCTGATGCCCGATGCCGTGGGCCGCTACGCCGAGCGCCACGGTCTGTACCGCCGCACGAGCGCGACGAGGAGAACGACGTGAGTTACCGGCCGCAGGAGTTCTGGGAGCAGCGCCTGTCCGAGCAGTTCGATCTGCGCGGCACGGGCGAGACCGGTCTGTCGCTCGCCTACAACCGGGCGTGCTACCGGCTGCGCGCCGAGGTGCTCCACGCCGCGCTCGAACGCGCCTGCATGACGCCGAACAACCGGCGCGTGCTCGACGTGGGCTGCGGCACGGGCTTCTGGACCGACTTCTACGTGTCGCGCGGGGCGCACTACACCGGGCTCGACATCGCGCAGGTGAGCGTGGACCGGCTCGCGGAGCGTTACCCCGACCAGCGCTTCGCGCGCGCCGACGTGTCCGAGGGCGTGCCGGGCGGACCGTACGACCTCGTCAACGTCTTCGACGTGCTCTACCACATCACGGATGACGCCCGTTGGGAGGCCGCGCTGCGGCACCTGGCCGCGGCGGTGGCGCCGGGCGGTCTGCTGCTCGTGACCGACGTGTTCTCGGACCGGCCGTCGCTCGCCGAGCACAACGTCATGCGACCGCTGTCGCGCTATCTCGCGATCCTGGGCGAGGCGGGGCTCGAGCGCGAGCAGTTCGTGCCCACGCACGTGCTGCTCAATCGGCATCTGGGGCCGTGGCGGTTCCTCAATCGCTGGCCGGGGTTGCTGCTGGCGCTCGACCGGATGCTGCTCGAGTTCGGCGCTGGACACGACGCGGCCGCCAACAAGCTGCTCGTCCTGCGACGCCGGGCCTAGAGCGCACGATGCCGCGCCTCGTGGTGCTCGACGCGCTGGGGCTCGCGTACCGCGCCCATTACGCGTTCATCGCCCGGCCGCTGCGCAACTCGCGCGGCGAGAACACCTCGGCGATCTTCGGCATGGGCAACATGCTGCTGCGCTACCGGCGCGAGCTCAAGCCCGATCGCTGGGCGCTCGCGTGGGACGGTCCGGGGCCGACGTTCCGGCACACGATGTACCCGGACTACAAGGCGCATCGGCCGCCCATGCCCGACGACCTGCGCGCGCAGCTCACGCCCATCGAGGACCTCGCGCGCTGTCTGGGCCTGCCCGTGATCGAGAAGCCGGGCATGGAGGCCGACGACGTCATGGCGACGTTGTCGCGACTCGGGGCCGAGGCCGGTTACGAGGTGCTGCTCGTCACCGGCGACAAGGACATGCTGCAGCTGGTCGATCCGCACGTGAACGTGCTGGTGCCCGGGTCCAAGGGCGACGACTTCACGCGCCTCGACGCCGACGGTGTGCGCGCCAAGTGGGGGGTGGGCCCCGAGCACATCCGCGACGTGCTCGCGCTCATGGGCGACGCCTCCGACGGTTACCCCGGCGTGCCGGGCATCGGCGAGAAGACCGCGGTCGAACTGTTGCGCACGCACGGCTCGCTCGATGCGCTGTACGCGCACCTCGACACGATCACCAAGCCCGCGCTCGTCAAGAAGCTCACCGAGCATCGCGACCTGGCGTACCTGTCGCGCGACCTCGCCACGGTGCGACAGGACCTCGAACTGGGACTGTCGCTCGACGAGCTGCAGGTCGCGCCCGTGCGCAAGGACGAGCTGCTCGCCTTCGCGCAGCACTGGGAGGTGCAGCGACTGGTGAAGGTCGCCGAGAGCGAGGGCGTCTCGGGCGAGGCGGCGGGTGCGCCCGCACCGCAGCGACCCGCCGAGCGTCGCGGCCGGGGCGCCGAGGAGCGCGTCGATGCGCCGCGGCCGCAGCCCTCGTTGTTCGGGATCGGCACGATCGCACCGCCCGCCGCCCCGCTGCCCGCCTCGCTCACGACGTCGGCCCAGGGCGATCTGTTCGCCGCCGCCGCCGAGGCCGCCGCACCCGGCACGACCGCCGAACGCGAGGCGCTCGTCGAGCGCGTGCACGCGGTGCGCGCGCGCGCGGTGCACGGCCTCGCGGTGCGACCCGTGTTCGCGGGCGACGCGCCGCGCACCGCGACGCTCGTCGGCGTCGCGTTCGCCGTGCGCAGCGGGGAGCACTGCTACGTGCCGCTCGCGCACGAGACCGGGCCCAACCTCGAGGTCGAGCAGTTGCGCGCGTGGTTCGGCGCGATCCTCGCGGACGCGAACGTGCCCAAGGTGGCGCACGACTGGAAGGCGGCGATCCACGCGCTCGCCGCCGGCCAGGTGGGCGTGGCGGCGACCACGTTCGACGTGCGGCTGGGCTCGTTCCTGTGCGACCCGCAGCGCGACCATTCGCTCGAGGCGCTCGCGCGCGACGTGCTCGCGGTGGGGCTCGAGCCCGTCGAGCCGCCCGCGGTGCGCGGCCGCGCGCGCACCGGCCCCGGCGCGTTGCCGGTGGCCGACGTGGCGCTGCGCGCGGGCCGACAGGCGGCCGCGCTGCTGCCGCTCGCCGACGCGTTGCAGGCGCAGCTCGAGTCGCGCGAGCAGTGGCGGCTGTACCGCGAGCTCGAGCATCCGCTCGTGGACGTGCTCGTCGCCATGGAGCGCGCGGGCGTGGCGCTCGATGCCTCGGTGCTCACCACGATGTCGGGCGAGATGGCCACCGCGATCGCCTCGCTCGAGGAGCGCCTGTACGCGCTCGCGGGCGAGACCTTCAACCTGGCGAGCGGGCCGCAGCTGTCGCGCGTGCTGTTCGACAAGCTGGGGCTGCCCACGGGGCGCAAGACCAAGACCGGGTTCTCGACCGACTCCGAGGTGCTCGAGGGGCTGGCCTCGCAGCACGAGTTCCCGCGCCTGCTCCTGGAGTGGCGCGCGCTCACCAAGCTCAAGTCCACCTACGTGGACACGCTGCCGCTCGCGGCCGATCCGCGCGACGGCCGCGTGCACACGACGTTCGATCAGACCGGTGCGGCCACGGGCCGCCTGTCGTCGCTCGACCCCAACCTGCAGAACATCCCCATGCGAACGCCGCAGGGCCGTGCGATCCGCCGCGCGTTCGTCGCCGCGCCGGGCTGCGTGCTCGTGGGCGCCGACTACTCGCAGATCGAGCTGCGCGTCATGGCGCACCTGTCGGGCGACGTCGCGTTGCTCGAGGCGTTCCGCGCCGGGGAGGACATCCACGCCGCCACCGCGCGCCGCATCTTCAAGGTCGAGGGCGACGTGCCCCCCGAGCTGCGCGCGCAGGCCAAGGTCGTCAACTTCGGCGTGCTGTACGGCATGGGCGCGCGCAGCCTGGCCGACCAGATGGGCCTCGAGCTCAAGGAGGCCAAGCAGTTCATCGAGGATTACTTCACCGTGTTCGCGGGCGTGCGTCGCTATCTGGACGCCACGGTCGTCGAGGCACGGGAACGCGGTTGGGTGGCCACGTTGCTCGGCCGCCGCCGCTACCTGCCCGAGCTGCGCAGCGGCAACGGCATGGAACGCGCGTTCGCCGAACGCGCCGCGATCAACACACCGATCCAGGGATCCGCCGCCGACCTCGTCAAACTCGCCATGCTGAGCGTGCATCGCGCACTCTCCAAGCGTGGGGGTTCGCGCCTTTTGCTACAGGTGCACGACGAATTGTTGGTGGAGTGCCCCCGGGGGGACGCCGACGTCGTCGCTTCGCTGGTGAAGCGGGAGATGGAGGGCTGTTATCCTCTGGAGGTGCCGCTCACCGTGTCGGTGGGCGTGGGAGACTCCTGGTTCGATGTCCACTGACGATCGCCATCCGTCGTCCGCCGCCCCGGCCGTGCGTCGTCCCCGACGCGCGCCGCAGGCCGGCCCGTTCGTGCTCGCGCTCGTGGGTCCCGCCGGGGCCGGCAAGAGCACGATCGCGCGCGCGTGCGCAGAGCAGGGCGCGCTCGTCGTGGACGGCGACCGCATCGGTCACGAGGTCACCGACCACGATCCCGAGGTGCGCGCCGCACTCGTCGCCGAGTACGGCCCGGACGTGTACACCGCGAGCGGGGCGCTCGATCGCGCCAGGGTCGCGGCGCGCGTGTTCGCCGAGCCGGCCGCCCTCGCGCGGCTCAACGCGCTCGTGCACCCGCGCATCCTGACGCGGTTCCGCGACGCGATCGCGC
>CAZZLY010000015.1:0-48145 GCA_964655175.1 uncultured bacterium | reverse complement strand
CCTCAAGGACCTCGCGCGCAACGGCGCGATCGTCACGGTGGCCGACACGCTCAAGTCGTCGCTGCGCGCCGACTTCGCGGGCGACCGTCTGGTGATCGAGACCAACTGGGGTGCGCCCAACCATCGCGTGATGCTCGCGGACCTGCGCCAGCCGCAGCCCGCACAGTGGCGCACGGTCGTACCCGAGTCGCCCGACGCGGTCATCCAGGACGTCGCGGTCGCGGGCGAGCACCTGTACGTGAGCGTGCTCAAGGACGTCGTCGCCAAGCTGCGCGTGTACGGGCTCGACGGCACCGCGGGCGGCGAGGTGCCGCTGCCCGGGATGGGCAGCCTGAGCGGCATGAGCGGCGAATGGGGCGGGCGCGAGGGCTTCTTCGCGTACTCGTCGTTCACGCAGCCCTCGACGATCTACCGCTACACGTTCGCGACCGGCAACGCGTCGCCGTGGTGGCGGTCGACGGCGCCGTTCCCCACCGACGCGTACGAGGTGCGGCAGTTCAGCATCCGCAGCACGAACGGCGCCAAGGTGCCGTTCTTCCTGATCGCGCGGAAGGGCTGGACGTTCGACGGCAGCAACAAGGTGCTCATGAGCGGCTACGGCGGTTTCAACGTGAGCGTGACCTCGTCGTTCTCGCCGTTCATCGCCGCGTGGCTCGATCTGGGCGGCGTGTACGTGAGCGCGAACCTGCGCGGCGGCTCGGAGTTCGGCGAGGCGTGGCACCGCGACGGCATGCTGGCGAACAAGCAGCACACGTTCGACGACTTCCTCAACGTCACGCAGTGGCTGCTCACGCGCGGCCTGTGCCGCCGCGAGGGTCTGGCGATCACCGGCGGCAGCAACGGCGGGCTGCTGGTGGGCGCCGCGATGACGCAGCGGCCCGACCTGTACGGGGCGGTGCTGTGCCGCGTGCCGCTGTTGGACATGCTGCGCTACCACCGCTTCCTGGTGGCGCGGTTCTGGGTGCCCGAGTACGGCTCGAGCGAGGTCTCGGAGCAGTTCGACTGGCTGCGCGCGTACTCGCCGTACCAGAACGTGAAGCCGGGCGTGAAGTACCCGTCGGTGATGTTCCAGACCGGCGACTCCGACACGCGCGTCGATCCGCTGCACGCGCGCAAGATGGCCGCGCTCATGCAGAGCCTGAACGGTGTGAACCCGGTGCTGCTGCACTACGACGTCAACGCCGGCCACGCGGGTGGCGCGAGCGTGGACAAGAGCATCCAGGACAACGCCGACCTGCTGCAGTTCCTGCGCTGGCGCCTGCGCATGGTCACGATGCCCGAGTGACGCAGCACCGAACGCTCGCCCCACCAACGCCCGCGCCGGTCTCCCGGTGCGGGCGTTCGATCTTCGGGCGACGCCGCCCATCGGCCCGCGTGGCCACGTTGCAGACCGCCGCGGGGCGCGCCCTCGGGACCATCCCCTCGCGTCCACGACCGCGCGCGCAGGGGACCGCCGGACCGCGGCACCAGCGGGCCATCCAGACGTGCACGGACGATTCACGATGACGCGCAGTGGGAGTGCATCGCGAGGATGCACCCACCGCTCACACGTCCCACGGGGGTCGTCCCATGCGCGGCACGCGCACGCTCATCCCGCTCGCCCTGTGCTCCGGGCTGCTGTTGTTCCCCATCGTCACGCACGCGGCGTGGCCCACCGATCCGACACGGAACGTCCCGGTGTGCACCGCGACGAACTACCAGCAATACCCCACCCTCGCCTCGGACGGCGCGGGCGGCGCGTTCGTCGCCTGGCAGGACTATCGCAGCGGCACCGCCGACCTCTACGTGCAACGCCTCACCTCGGCGGGGACGGCCGCGTGGACGGACGGCGGCATCGCCGTGTGCACCGCCGCGAACCTGCAACAGAACGCGGCCATGATCCCCGACGGATTCGGGGGCGCGATCGTGGCGTGGATGGACAATCGCGGCACCACGGGCCACGACGTGTACGTGCAGCGCATCAACGCGGCCGGCGGGGTGCGCTGGACCGCCAACGGGGTCGCGGTGTGCACCGCGGCCGACGGGCAGTACTACCCGCAGCTCGTGAGCGACGGGGCGGGCGGCGCGATCGTCGTCTGGTACGACTACCGCAACGCCGCGCACTACGACGTCTACGCGCAACGCGTGGACTCGACGGGCACGGTGCGTTGGACGACGAACGGCGTCGCGGTGTGCAACGCGACCGGCGCCCAGCTCTCGCCGTCGATCGCGGCGGACGGCGCCGGTGGCGCGGTGATCGCCTGGCAGGATCAGCGCAGCACCATCAACGACATCTATGCGCAGCGCCTGTCCTCGACCGGCACGGCGCTGTGGACCGCGAACGGCGTGGTCGTGTGCAACTACTCGACGGACCAGACCGCGCCGGTGATCGCCTCCGACGGCTCGGGCGGCGCGATCGTCGCCTGGCAGGACATGCGCAGCGGCGTGTTCGGGGTCTACACGCAACGCATCGGCGCCGCGGGGACGGCCGCGTGGACGGCCAACGGCCTGTCGCTCTCCAACGGGATCGCGGGACAGGTCGAAACCACGATCCTGAGTGACGACAACGGCGGGGCGATCGTGGTCTGGTGCGACATGCGCAACGATGCCGCCGACGTGTACGCACAGCGCGTGAACTCGGCGGGATCGCTGCTGTGGTCGACGGCCGGTCTCGCGGTGGGCTCGGCCACGGGTGTGCAGCGGTTCGGCACGCCGGTGAGCGACGGGGCCGGCGGCGCGGTGATCGTGTGGCAGGACACGCGCACGGGCACGAACGACGTGTACGCGCAGCACGTGACCGCCGCGGGAACCCCGACGTGGTTCACGTCCCCGTTCGGCAGCGAACACGTCGCCATGAGCACCGCGCGCGACGAACAGACCGAGATCGCGGTCACGACCGACGGCAGCGGTGGCGTGATCGTGGCGTGGCAGGACACGCGCAACGGGGTCGCGGCGGACGTGTACGCCCAACGCATGGAACGCTACGGTAAGTTGGGCAGCCCCGAGCCGGTGATCACCTCGGTGAGCGACGTGCCCGCGGATCAGGGCGGCTGGGTGAGGCTCGCGTGGCAGGCGAGTCCGCTCGATCCCGCTTGGGACGCCGAGTTGGGCGAGTACGAGGTGTTCCGCTCCGTGCCGCCGAACACCGCGCGCGTCGCCATCACGAAGGGCGAGGCGGTGCGCCTCGCCGTCGGCGAACGACCGTCCTCGGATCGCCGCGGATATCTGTTCACGACGCAGGGCGCGACCGAGTACGCGTGGGAGTTCGTCGCCGCGGTGACCGCGCAACACATGTTCGCCGCCTACAGCCGACCGGTCGCGACGACGTCGGATTCGGTGGCCGGCGCGAATCCGACCACCGCGTTCCTCGTGGTCGCGCGCTCGCTCGCGAGCAACAAGTACTGGGTGAGCGATCCGGCGCTCGGATACTCCGTGGACAACCTCGCGCCCGGCACGCCGTCACCCTTCATCGGCACCTACGCGGCCGGTGCGACCACGATGCACTGGACGCCGGTCGCGGCACCGGACCTCGCCGCCTATCACGTGCATCGCGGCACGGATCCCGCGTTCACGCCCGGTGATGCGAATCAGGTCGCCGCGATCACCGGCACCGATCTGACCGATGCGCCGGGCGCCGCCTACGTCTACAAGGTGTGCGCCGTGGACGTGCACGGCAACGAGTCGTCGTACGCGACGCTCGTGCCGAACGGCACGGTCGCGGTCGAGGACGTTCCCGCGACCCTCGCGTTCGCCGCGCCGCGCCCGAGCCCGGCGCAGGGCCGCGTCACGCTGGTCTGGTCGCTCGCGCACGACGGGCCGGTGCGCCTGAGTCTGTACGATGCCGCGGGGCGCTGCGTGCGCACGCTGGAGGACGGCGTGGCCACGGCGGGCACGCATCACTCCGTGTTCGCACTCGACGATGCGAACGGGCCGTTGCCGACCGGGCTCTATCTGGCGCGCCTCGAGGCGGAGGGCCGCACGCTCGTCCAGCGCGTGGCGATGCTGCGTTGAGGGACGCGCACCGCGGACGAGGACACGGTCTCGCGCCCCGGGGGTCCCGGAGCGCGGGACCGCGCGTCCTGAGAAGCGGTCCGCGGTTGCACCGCCCTCACCCGCGGCGCATGCTCGTGCCCATGACCCCGACGCGACGATCGTTCCTGCGCAACCTCCTGCTCGGCACCACCGGACTCGTCCTCGCGGACGGCATGCTGCCCGCGATCGCCGCCATCGCGCGCGGGCCGCAGCGTTTCGCCACCGGCTTCGGACCGCTCGTGCCGGACCCCGCGGGCCTGCTCGATCTGCCGGCGGGCTTCCATTACAAGCTGCTCTCGCCCGGACTGCTCGCCTCGCAGCGCGAGCTCGGCGATCGCTTCCAGTCCACGCTCTCGAACGGCGATCCCACGCCCGGACTGCACGACGGCATGGGTGCGTTCGCGGGTCCCGACGGCGGCACGATCCTGGTGCGCAACCACGAGATGAATCCGGGCGACGGCCCGGCGGTGGATCCCGCGCGCGTGCGCCCGTACGACGTCAAGATGAGCGGCGGCACCACGACGCTGTGGGTGAACCGCGACGGCGAACTCGTGAAGTCGTTCGCGAGCCTCTCGGGCACCAGCCGCAACTGCGCCGGCGGCACGACGCCGTGGGGTACGTGGCTGTCGGCCGAGGAGGCGGTGTTCATCCCCGGCACGCCGGATGGTCGCAACGCCGATCTCGACGAGGGCGTGGCCCAGCGCCATGGCTACGTCTTCGAGGTGGACGCCCGTCACGAAGGGTTGTCGGAACCCGTGCCGCTCAAGGCCATGGGCCGGTTCCGTCACGAGGCGGTGGCGGTGGACCCGGTCACGGGCTACGCCTACCTCACCGAGGATCGCGAGGACGGGCTCTTCTATCGGTACCGCCCGGCCGCACTCGAGGGGGGCCGCTCGCCACGCACCCTGCGCGCCGGGGACTACGGCAAGGGGGGTGTGCTCGAGGCGCTGCGCGTCCCGTCGCGCCCCGGGCTCGTGGCGCACAACCGCGCGGGCGTCTCGCTGACCCCGCAGGGCCCCGGGCTGGCGGTGGACTGGGTGCGGATCCCGAATCCCGACCCGGACATGGACATGGAGCATCCGCCGGGGGACCCGACCGGTTACCGGACCGCGGCCACCGCCACGCGTGCGCAGGGTTACGCGTTGGGCTGCACGCAGTTCGAGCGTTCCGAGGGCATCGCGTACGCGCGCGGCAGCGTGTACTTCTGCTGCACCAACGGGGGGCCGAAGGCGCTGGGCCAGGTGTTCCGACTCGACCTGCGCCGCCAGACGCTGTCGCTCGTGGTCGAGCCCGACGAGCACGCCGTCCTGGATGGCCCGGACAACCTGTGCGTCGCCGCCTCCGGCGACCTCGTCGTGTGCGAGGACAATCTGGCGCGCCGGGAGAACTTCGTGGTCGGCATCACGCCCACCGGCAAGAGCTACCGGATCGCCCGCAACGCCCATGCGAGCCGACGTGAACTCGCCGGGGCATGCTTCTCGGCCGACGGGAGGACTTTGTTCGTGAACGTGCAGGAACCCGGGATGACGTTCGCGATCCGCGGACCGTGGGAAAAACGTCGCGACGACTGACCGCGTCCGCACCCGCTGGCGATGCGTGCGGGCCATGTCCAGCGAATAATTCGCGCGTCGTTATTAGGGTTTTTTGCCCTTGTCGGCCCACGGTCCGGGATGCGATAACCCCTTCCCGCGCGAATCGGCCGACTCCCGACCGCAACGGACCCTTCAACACACATCCCCTCCATAGTCCCGCCGGGCCGTCCACATGCGCGCAGTTCATCGGCCCAGTCGCCGTCCCGGCAGGACGCATCATCGAAGCTGAAGGCCGCAGCCTCATGCTTCAAGGACCAGGGAGGTCCCATGTCGCAGACGTTGTCCAAAGAGAAGAACACCTCCCCGAAGAAGGCCGTGAAGACCTCCGGCATCCACGTTCCGCGTCGCTTCACCACCGCCGGCGTCGACGTGTTCGACTCCGTGAAGTGGGATCTCCGTCGCACCGTCATCTCGAACCCGGATGGTTCGACGGTGTTCGCGATGGAGAACATCGAAGTGCCGGCGTCGTGGTCGCAGCTGGCGACCGACATCGTGGTGAGCAAGTACTTCCGCAAGGCCGGCGTGCCCGGCACGCCCGGTCACGAGACCAGCGTGCGTCAGGTCGTGCGTCGTCTCGCGCACACGCTGCGCGTCAGCGGTGAGCAGCAGGGCGGCTACTTCGCGACGAGCGAGGACGCCGAGACGTTCGAGGCCGAGCTCTCGTACATGCTGGTGCACCAGATCGGCGCGTTCAATTCGCCGGTGTGGTTCAACTGCGGCCTGTACCACGAGTACGGCATCCAGGGTTCGGGCGGCAGCTTCGCCGTGAACCTCGAGACGAACACGGTCGAGATGACCACGGACTCGTACTCGCGTCCGCAGGTCTCCGCGTGCTTCATCCAGTCGGTCACCGACGACCTCATGTCGATCTTCGAACTCGTGAAGAACGAGGCGCGCGTCTTCAAGTACGGCTCGGGCACGGGCACGAACTTCTCGAAGCTGCGCGGTCGCATGGAGAAGCTGTCGGGCGGCGGCACGTCGTCGGGCCTCATGAGCTTCCTCGAGGTGCTCGATCGCGGCGCCGGCGCGACCAAGTCGGGCGGCACCACGCGACGCGCGGCCAAGATGGTCGTGCTCGACATGGACCACCCCGAGATCGTGGACTTCGTGCAGTGGAAGGTGCGTGAGGAGCGCAAGGTCGCCGCGCTCGTCGCCGCCGGTTACTCGTCGGACTTCAACGGCGAGGCCTACGCCACCGTCGCGGGTCAGAACAGCAACAACTCCGTGCGCGTGCCGGATTCGTTCATGCAGGCCGTCGAGAAGGACGGGCCGTGGCAGACGAAGTTCCGCACCACGGGCGAGGTGCACCAGACGATGCCGGCGCGCCAGCTGTGGCGCGACATCGCCGATGCCGCGTGGGCGTGCGCCGATCCCGGCGTGCAGTTCGACGACACGATCCAGACCTGGCACACCTGCAAGGGCACGGATCGCATCAACGCCACCAACCCGTGCAGCGAGTTCGTGTTCCTCGACGACACGGCGTGCAACCTGGCGTCGATCAACCTCATGAAGATGCGTCGCGACGACGGCTCGTTCGACATCGAGGGCTACCGTCACGCGAACCGCGTGTTCTTCCTGGCGCAGGAGATCGCCGTCTCGTTCGCGTCGTACCCGACCGAGCGCATCGCGCGGAACTCCGAGGACTACCGTCCGCTGGGTCTGGGCTACGCCAACCTCGGCACGCTGCTCATGGTCGAGGGTCTGCCCTACGACAGCGACGCGGCGCGCACGTACGCGGCGAGCATCACGTCCATGATGACGGGCGAGGCCTACGCGCTGTCGGCCGAGATGGCCGCCAGCAAGGGCGCGTTCGCCGGCTACGAGAAGAACCGCGACAGCATGATGGGCGTCATGAAGCTGCACCGCGACGCCGCCCGCCAGATCGACGCGAACCTCGCGCCGCGCGACATGCGCAGCGCCGCGATCGAGACGTGGGATCGCGCCGTGGCGTTCGGCAGCCTGCACGGCTACCGCAACGCGCAGGCCACGGTGCTCGCGCCCACGGGCACGATCGGTCTGCTCATGGACTGCGACACGACGGGCGTCGAGCCGGACTTCGCGCTGGTCAAGTTCAAGAAGCTCGCCGGTGGCGGCTACTTCAAGATCGTGAACCAGTCGGTGCCGCTCGCGCTGCAGCGCCTGGGCTACGACGCGGCCGCGATCGACCGCATCATCCGCTTCGCCGTCGGCCACGGCACGCTCAAGGGCGCGCCGCACATCAACGAGGACTCGCTCCACGCCAAGGGCTTCACGGATCGCGAGTTCGAGATGTTCGCCAAGGTCCTGCCGAACGTGCTCGACATCCGCATGGCGTTCGGCCGCGGCCTCATCGGTGACGAGGCGCTCACGCGTCTCGGTGTGAGCATGGCCGAGCGCGAGAAGCCGGGCTTCAACGTGCTGCCGTTCCTGGGCTTCACGGACGCGCAGATCGAGGAGGCCAACCTGTTCGTGTGCGGCACGCAGACGGTCGAGGGCGCGCCGGGCCTCAAGCCCGAGCACCTGCCCGTGTTCGACTGCGCGAACCGCTGCGGCCCGCACAGCACGCGCTTCATCGCCCCGATGGGCCACGTCCGCATGATGGGCGCGGTGCAGCCGTTCATCTCGGGTGCGATCAGCAAGACCGTGAACCTGCCCAACGAGGCCACGGTCGACGACGTGCAGGGCATCTACCAGGAGTCGTGGAAGCTCGGCCTCAAGGCCGTGGCGCTGTACCGCGACGGCTGCAAGATGTCGCAGCCGCTGGCGACCTCGACCAAGAAGAAGAAGGAAGAGCCCGCCGCCGCGGTCGCCGCGCCGGAGCAGGCCGGTCCGGACAAGCTGCACCGTCGTCGTCTGCCGCGTCGTCGCCACGGCTTCACGCAGGAGGCGCGCATCGCCGGGCACAAGGTGTTCCTGCGCACCGGTGAGTACGAGGACGGCAAGCTGGGCGAGATCTTCATCGACATGCACAAGGAGGGCGCCGCCTTCCGCAGCATGATGAACTGCTTCGCCATCGCCGTGAGCATGGGTCTGCAGTACGGCGTGCCGCTCGAGGACCTCGTGGATCAGTTCTGCTTCACGCGGTTCGAGCCGCACGGCCGCGTCGAGGGCCACGACAACATCAAGGTGGCGACCAGCGTGATCGACTACGTGTTCCGTGTGCTCGGCTACGAGTACCTGGATCGCACGGACCTCGCGCACGTGATCGACGAGGCGCCGCAGGGTCAGCTCGTCCGTCGTCCCAGCGCCACCGAGGTGCCGGTCGGCAAGGAGGTCCGCATCGTCGCGGCCGCCCACGCCGCCGCCGCCACGGACGCCTCGCCGGCCAAGCCGGTCATGGTGACCACGGCGTCGCGTCTGGCCGAGTCCAAGGACGCCGGCACCGAGAGCATCATGGCGCAGAACAAGAAGAACCTGGGCGACGCGCCCGCGTGCGACACCTGTGGCCACATCACGATCCGCAACGGCACGTGCTACAAGTGCGTGAACTGCGGCAACTCGATGGGCTGCTCCTGATCCCGCGGTCCTGAAGCCCTGTCGACATCCGAACGGCCGGCCCCGCGAGGGACCGGCCGTTCGGCGTTCCGGGTGCGCGACCCCGCGCGAGACGTCAGCCGGTGGGCAACAACACCGCGCCCGAGCCGGCGAGATCCACCACGAACAGATGCTCGTGGTTGCGCGCCGCACCCGGCGTGCCGACCTTCTCGCCCTGCGGGTTGTACACGCCCAGCCGGTGCCCGATGTAGCGCGGATGCTCGACCGCGACCTCGCTCACGTGGCCGCGTGCGGCGAGCATGGTGCGCAGCTCCGGTAGCGCCAGGAAACCCTCGTCGCTGAACGACACGACCAGCCGGCGCGCGCGCACGCGATCGAGCACGTCCGCGAACGCCGCCGCCATCCGCCCGCGGCGGTTGAACGCGCTGCCGCGCTCGCGAACGTCGGTGCGCTTGCACGCCACGCCGTAGACCTCGGGCCGGTCCCAGCGCACGATCGTCTCCCACAGGTGGTAGTTCCCGAGGTAGCTGTGCTGGTTGTAGGGCGGGTCCAGGTACACCACGTCGGCCTCGTGACGTGCGGCCGCCTCGCTCGCATCGAGGCACGAGGCCGAACCCTCGCCGTCGAGCAGTTCCGGCAATCGCAGCACGAGCGGGTTCGACGACCGGCGCGACCACGCCTTGAGATACGCCATCTGCACGCCCACGGTGGAATCCACGCGGTCGGCCGCCTCGACGAGGCTGGTGAGCGCGATGGCCTCGAGCTCGGGCTCGAGCGACAACGCCGCGATGCGGTCGCGGATCGCGTCGACGCGGGCGCCGTTCTCGGGCTGCAGATAGCGCGACCGCACGCAGTAGGTCTCGGTGAACCAACCCGCGCGGCCCGGCAACGTCTGCAGTTCGGCCAGCAGGCGTTCGGCGGGCCCACGCCAACGGCGCGCATCGGCGGCCACGTAGGTGCGCGCCAGCGTGAACGCGTACGCGTTGTGGTCGTTGGCGTGCACGCGCAGGCCGGCACGCTTGAGGGCATGCCCCACACGCGACGTGCCCGAGAACAGATCGAGCGCGGTGCGCGCACCCTCGCCGACGATGGCCTCGACCAGGCGGTCGACGAGCAGCCGCTTGGAACCCAGATACTTGATCACGGGGACCTCCATGTCTCCGGTGATGACGTCGGGCACACCCTAATGCGAGTCGCGTGCGATTGCACGCCCCGAATCACTCGGGCAGACTCCCGCGCCATGACGACCCTCGCCGCCTCGCCCCGCGCCACGTTCGATCCCAAGCGCCTCATGCAGGTCCTGTTCGTGTTCGTGCTGCTGGCGCCGCTCGCCGAGTTCCTGCACTGGGGCGCGCTGCCCGTGTTCGTGTGCAGCGCGCTCGCGATCGTGCCGTTGGCCGGGCTCATGGGCGAGGCGACGGAATCGCTGGCGTCGCGCTTCGGTGCGGGCGTGGGCGGACTGCTCAACGCCACGTTCGGCAACGCGGCCGAGCTCATCATCGCGCTCGTGGCGATGCACAACGGCCTCTACGAGGTCGTGAAGGCGTCGATCACGGGCAGCATCATCGGCAACATCCTGCTCGTGCTGGGCCTGTCCATGGTGGCCGGGGGCGCGCGACGCAAGCGCCAGACCTTCGACCGGGCCGCCGCCTCGGCGTCCTCGACGCTGCTGTGGCTCGCGGCGATCGCGCTGCTCGTGCCCGCGGTGTTCCACCTCATCGCCGAGGGCGCGGTGGCGCGACAGACGCTCACGCCGGTGCGCGAGGTCGTGATCGAGCGCACGCTGTCGCTCGAGATCGCGATCGTGCTGGCGGTGACCTACCTGCTGTCGCTGCTGTTCACGTTGCGCACGCACGCGCATCTCTACGTCGGGGCCGAACCGGACCACGCGCACGCCCTGCCGCCCGTCTCCATGGGCCGAGCGGTGCTCACGCTGCTGCTCGCGACCGCGGCCATCGCGTGGATGAGCGAGCTGCTCGTGGGCGCGGTGAGCGAGGCGTCGCACGTGCTCGGACTGACCGAGGTGTTCGTGGGCGTGGTCGTGGTCGCGGTGGTGGGTAACGCGGCCGAGCATTCGACCGCCGTCCTCGTGGCGATGAAGAACCAGATGGATCTGGCGCTCAACATCGCGATCGGCTCGAGCATCCAGATCGCGCTGTTCGTCGCGCCGGTGCTGGTGTTCGCGTCGTATCTCATGCCGCACGGCCCCATGGACCTGCGCTTCACGCTGTTCGAGGTGCTGGCGGTGCTGGCGGCCGTGAGCGTCGTGAACCTGGTCGCACAGGACGGCGAGTCCAACTGGCTCGAGGGCGCGCTGCTCATCGCGGTCTACCTCGTGCTCGCGCTGGCGTTCTTCTTCCTGCCCTGACCGCGGCCGCCGGAGCGAGCACGTGAACCCACCCGCCCCTCCGCGCCGACCCGGTCGGAGCGCCGCGATCGTGCTCCTGTTCGCGGTCGCGAGCCCGATCCTCGCGTTCGTCGGCAGCGACCTGCCGTTCGACGTACGGCGGACGTTCGGCGCGCTCGTCGCACTCGCAGGGATCGTCCTGATGGCTCTGCGTGCGTTCGGACGCGGCCCGATGCGGGGACTCGCACGCGGCCCGCTCGTCGTGAGTCTGTCGGCGATCGCGCTCGCGGTCGCGATCTCGTTCCTGCGGGACTGACGATGGACCCATGAACGGCATAACGGGCTGGCGGTGGTCCCGGCGACGGGTCTAGACTGACCGGAACCCCAACGGAGGAACCCCGCATGTCCGTCGCCCCGATCGTCTCGAACGACCGCGTCCGCGATCTCATCCGCCAGCTCGACGCGGCCATGACGCCGCCCGACGACGCGGGCCGTGCGCGCGCCGTGAAGCTCGCGCTCGAGAACGTGTTCCGCGACGGCACGGACTTCCTGCCCGCGAGCCACCTCGTGCCCAACCCCGAGCGCTACGCGCGCCGGCTCGTGCACCGCGACCCCGAGAACCGGTACACGGTCATCGCCATGGTCTGGAACACGGGCCAGGGCACGCCGCTGCACGACCACGCCGGCATCTGGTGCGTCGAGTGCGTGTACACGGGCCGCATCAAGGTGACCTCGTTCTCGGTGCAGGGCGGTGATCCCGAACGCGACCTCGTGCGGTTCCAGCAGGAGACGGTCGTGCACGCGGGCATCGGTGACGCGGGCGCGCTCATCCCGCCGTTCGAGTACCACGTGCTCGAGAACGACTCGCCGGAGCCCTCGGTGACGCTGCACGTCTACGGCGGCGAACTCGATCACTGCCACGTCTTCGAGCCCGTCGAGGACGGCTGGATCCGCCGCTACCGCCAGCTCACCTACACCGCGTGAGCGCACCCGGTCCCACGGGCGCGACCCGTGTACGCGAGGCGCTGCCCGGCCTCGTCGTGAGCGTGCTGCTCGCGACCGCCGCGTTCCTGCTCGCCGATCATCCGTTCGTGAAGGATCGCCTGCACGTCTCGGCGCTCCTGCTCGTGATCCTGGTGGGCATGGCGCTGCGCAGCGTCATGGCCATGCCCGCGTGGGCCGTGCCCGGCGTGCGCGTGGCGCAGCGACCCGTGCTGCGCTGGGCGGTCGCCGGGCTGGGCTTCCGGTTGTCGTTGGGGGAGATCGTGCGCATCGGCGGGCCCGCGCTCGCGGTGGTCGTGGTGAGCACGGTCGTCGCACTCGTGTTCGGCGTGTGGGTGGGCCGGCGGCTGGGCCTCGAGCGCCGGTTCGCGACACTGTTGAGCGTCGGCGGTGGCATCTGCGGAGCGTCCGCCGTCGTGGCCGCCGACAGCGTCGTGCAGGCCGAGAAGCGCGACGCCGCGCTGGCGCTGGGCATCATCACGCTGCTCGGCACGATCGGCATCGTGACCTATCCGCTGCTCGGCCACGCGGCCGGCATGAGCGACTTCCTGTACGGCGTCTGGGACGGCGCGAGCCTGCACGAGATGGCGCAGGTCGTCGCGGCCGGCGCGGGTTACAGCGAGGCCGCGACCCGCATCGCGACGACCGTGAAACTGGTGCGCATCACGCTGCTCGCGCCGGTCGTGTTCGTGCTCGCGTGGCAGCTGCGGCGCGCGACCCCGGTGTCCGACGGCACCGCGAAGGGCGCGAGCCCGGCGGTCTCGCTGCTGCCGTGGTTCCTGGTGCTGTTCGTGGTGTTCGCCGGCGTCAACAGCATGGGCTGGCTCACGAGCGATCAGGTCAAGCTGCTGCAGCGCGCCGACACGTGGCTGTTGTGCGTGGGCATGGCGGGCGTGGGGTTGCAGACGAGCTTCGCCGACCTCGGTCGCGCGGGCGTCGCGCCGATCGCCGCGGGTGCGGCGCAGTGGCTCGTGCTGGCGACGCTGTCGTACGGCCTGGCGTTCATGCTCTGCCGCTGACGCGGCGACACGCACGACTCAGGCGGCGCGACCCGGCTCCTCGCGCGCAGGCTCCTCGCGACGCGTGGCCATCCGGCCCACGACGGTGTGCAGCGCCTCGAGGCAGCTCGGGTCGTAACCCTGCACCCCCGGGCCCTCCATGATGCGGAACACCTCGTCGGGCGACAGCGAGCCGCGATAGGGCCGCGGCGTCGAGAGCGCGTCGAACACGTCGGCGACCGCGAGCACCCGCGCCAGATCCGGCACGTCGTCGCCCGCGAGACCGCGGCAGTAACCGCTGCCGTCGAGCCGCTCGTGATGCGCCCCGGCGGCGAACGCCAACCATTCGAAGCCGCTCACGTGCTCGAGGATGCGCTCGGTGTAGAGCGCGTGCATGCGCATGATCTCCCACTCGCGCGCATCGAGCTTGCCCGGCTTGTCGAGGATGCTGTTGGGCACGGACAACTTGCCCAGGTCGTGCAGCAGCGCGGCCGAACGCACCTCGTCGACGCGATCGGTGCTCCAGTCCATCGTGCGCGCGACCTCGACCGACAGGTCGGCGACGCGATGCGAGTGCGCGCCGGTGAACGGCGACTTGGCGTCCACGATGCCGGCGAACACGTGCGCGACGCGCTGCAGCGTCGCGGTGCCCGCGAGCAGCGAGGCGTGTCCGGGTTCGACGAGCGAGACCTCGTCGCGCAGGTCGCGCGTGCCGAGCGACGCCCAGTGCGTGAGCAGCGGCTCCAGCCCGCGACAGGCCTCGACGACGTTGGCATCGAACCAGCGGCCGGAACGACGACGCACCAGCGCCAGCGCCGACCACGCGTCGCCCTCGGCGGTGAACACCTCGAGCACCTGCGCGACCGCGAGCAACCGCGCGACGAGCGGGATCTCCTCACCACGCAGGCCGCGCGGATGACCGCTGCCGTCCCAATGCTCCTCGATCGACCGCACACCCTCGGCGACGCCGCGGCCGAGTCCGAGCTGGGTGACGATCTCGGCGCTGCGCTCGCAACGCACCTGCACGAGTCGGCTCGCCGCACGCGGACCCATGCGCGCCAACGAGGCCACGCGCCGCGCGCGCTCGAACCACGAGGCGTCGGCGGGCGCGCTCTCGAACGCGTACAGCGCCGCGTGCACGTCGTTCACCCAGTCGCGTCGCAGGCGGGCGCGCTTGGCCGCGATGTCGTCGCCGCCGAACATCTCGAACAGGGCCGCCGCGTTGCTCGAGCAACCGGCGTCCTTGAGCAGCGCCGCGTAGTACACGTCGCGCCGCACCTGCATGGGCAGATCGAGACGCGCCGCCAGCTCCATCGCGATCAGATCGACCCGCAGGGAATGCCCCATGGGTCGCCCCTCGGTCAGATCGAGGGCGAAGGAGAGCGCCGCGAGCACGTCCGTGAGCGGGACGATGCCGGGCGGGCGGATGCGTTCGAGCGGGAGGTTCACAGGGAGGTTATCGGAAGCGGGTGGTGCCACTTGAGCGCGCTCTGCACGGCCCTCGCGATAGGTCCACTTCAACGGAACCATGCAGACCACTTGGCAAGGTCGTGCGGGATGAGACGGCGCCCTGCGGCCCCCGGGTGACGATCGTCCATTCCCAGCCACTCGGGCATGGCCCCGCTCCCGGCCGGGGGCTAGACTCATGGACCGGAAATCGTTGTGAACACAGGGTGTCCCGACCGTCCTCGGTGCGGGCCGCCCGTGTCCGTGCTCGCCCGTTCGGATCCCCCCGAGGCCCCCGATGCCCCGTCGCACCCCGCGCTCCGCACCGTTCACGTGGCTCGCCGCGCTGCTCCTGCTCACCTGTGCCGCGCCGCGCGCCCACGCGCTGCGGATCGTGAACCACAACATCCTCAACTACCCCGGCACGACCGCGGCCGCACGCGACCCGCTCTACCGCGTGATCCTGCAGCCGCTCGCCGCCGACGTCGTGATCACCGAGGAGATGACCTCGCAGGCCGGCTGCAACTCGTTCCTGGCGAGCCTCAACACGATGGAGCCGGGGCAGTGGTCGGGCGCTCCGTTCGTGGACGGCGGCGACACCGACTCGGGTCTGTTCTGGCGGACCTCGAGCGTGACGTTCCTGGGGCAGTGGGCGTTCTATCCCAACGCCGCGAGCCTGCTGCGCTACGTGCACGTGTACCGCCTGCGCGCCAACCCCTACAACGGTGAGGGCGGCGAGTTCCGCATCTATTCCGTGCACCTCAAGGCGTCCACCGGCTTCGAGGCACAGCGACTCGCCGAGTGCGTGGGCCTGCGCGATTCGCTCAACGCGCTGCCGCCGGGCGTGCCCGCGCTCGTGTGCGGCGACTACAACTTCTACACGGGGCTCGAGCCCGGCATGCAGAAGCTGCTCGAATCGCAGGCCAACAACACCGGCCGTCTGTACGACCCGCTCGGGCTGCAGAACATCGCGTGGCAGGACAACACGACGATGCAGTACGCGTGGACGCAGTCGCCGTGCAAGACCGGGGACACCGGTTGCGCACCGGGCGCGGCGACCGGCGGCATGGACGATCGCTTCGACCTCATCCTGCCGACGCTCAACCTCAACGATGGCCTCGGCATGGAGCTCGTGCCGGGGTCGTACGTGTCGGTGGGCAACGACGGCCTGCACCACAACAACAGCATCCAGGATCCGCCCACGATCCCCGAGGGTGCGGCGTACGCCGCGGCGCTGCATTCGGTGAGCGATCACCTGCCCGTGCGCGTGGACCTGCGTCTGCCGGCGCTGCTCGGCGTGCCGCTCTCGCCGCTCGCGTTCGGGACCGTGATCGTGGGCGCGACGGCGCGCCAGACGGTCGCGGTCGGCAATCCCGCGCCCACGCCGGGCGAGGGCCTCACGTACACGTGGACCGCGCCCCTCGGCATCACCGCGCCGTCCGGTGCGCGCACGCGCGCGGCCGGCGTGACGGCCACCGACACGATCGCGCTCGGCACCGCGAATGCGGGCGTGGTCTCGGGCAACCTCACGCTGTCGAGCAACGCCATCGAGTCGCCCACGCGCACGATCGCCGTGTCGGGCACGGTGCTGCGTCATGCGGTCGCCTCGCTCGACTCGCTCGCCACGACGCTCGCGGGGACGCTCGACCTGGGCACGCAGCCCGCGGGCGGCTTCGCACCGGCCACGGTGCGCGTGCACGATCGCGGCCACGACGCGCTGCAGGCGCGCCTGAGCGTGAACAGCGCCACGATCACCGGGGGCGCGAGCCGCTTCGCGGTGAGCGGCGCGACGCCGCAGCTCGCCGGGCCCGCCGCCGCCGCGTACTCGGTGACGTTCGACGACGCCGGTGCGACCGCGGACTCGACCTACGACGCGACGCTCACGTTCACGACCGCCGACGAGGCGCTGCCGGGCGCGACGAGCGCGGCGACGCTGACCGTCGCGCTGCGCGCCCGTGTGCAGGCCGGCGTGACCGATGCCGGGCCGCAGCGCCCCACGGCGACCGTGCTGCGCGCCCCGAGCCCCAACCCGCTCGTGGCTGAGAGCATGATCCGCTTCGATCTGGCGACGCGCGGCGACGTGCGACTCGACGTCTACGACGCGGCCGGTCGTCGCGTCGCGGGCCTGCTGCACGCGCCGCTCGAACCGGGCCGCTACAGCGTGCGCTGGAACGGTCGCGGCGAGAGCGGCACGCCGCTCGGGGCCGGACTGTACTTCGCGCGACTCGTGAGCCCCGAGGGACGCACCTCGAGCACGCGCGTCGTGATCGTGCGCTGAACCCGACTCCACTAGCATGACGGCCCGGGCCGACGAGGCGCCGGGTCGTCCCGCACCCCCTCCGAAACGACCGCTCGCACTCCACAGGAACCCATGACCCGTCCGCTCGACCGACTCGTCACGCGACTCGCACTCACCGCTGTGCTCGTGACCCTGACCGCGGGGGCCGCGCTCGCGGCGCGCGTCGTGACCTGGAACCTGCTCGCGTACGACGAGGTCGCCGCGCACGCACGCCGCGCCGCGACGCTCGGCGTGCTGCCGTCGCTCAACCCCGACGTCATGATCGTGCAGGAGCTGCTCACCGCGCCGGCGGCGGATTCGTTCGCGGCGTTCCTGCGCACGAGCCTGCCGGGCAAGCGCTGGATCGGCGGCAGCAGCACGTTCCTGCTGTCCACGCAGAGCGCGCTCTACTACGACTCGCTGCAGTTCTCGCACAGCAACCTGTCGGCGGTGAACGCGGGCGGCCCGCGCCAGATCCTCGTCGCGCTGCTGCGGCCGCAGGGCTACAAGGCCAACGCCGCGTCGTTCCGGCTGTACTCGATGCACTTCAAGGCGGGCAACGGCGCGGGCGGCACCTCGCCGCCGAGCGACTCCGCGCTGCGCACGACCGAGTGCACGAACCTGCGCAACACGCTCAATCTGGCGCCCGCGGGCACGAACATGATGCTGGGCGGCGATTCCAACTTCTACGGCTCGTTCGAGACCGGCTACACGCGGCTCACCGAGTCGCAGGCCGACAACGACGGTCGGCTCAAGGACCCGCTCACCATGACGGGTCTGTGGAACAGCGCCACGTACGCGCCGTACCTGACGCAGTCGCCGTGCTCGGGTCTGGGCTGCGTGGGCAGCAACGGCGGACTCGACGATCGCTTCGATCTGTTCCTGAGCACGTACTCGCTGTCGGACGGCGTCGGACTCGATCTGGTGCCGGGGGGCCTGGCGAACGGCTACGGCGCGTTCGGCAACGACGGCTTCCACTACAACCAGGCGGTGGACGCGGCCGACATCAACTACGCGGTGCCGATCGAGGTGGCGCGCGCGCTCAAGGCCGCGTCGGACCACCTGCCCGTCGTCGCGACGCTGCAGCTGCCCGCCAAGCTCTCGACCGCGCACGCGCTGTCGTTCGGGGATTGGATCCAGGGCGGTGCGGCGACGCAGACCCTGATCGTCGACAACCTGCCGCCGTCACCCGCGGCGACGCTGACCTACTCCCTGACCGCCTCGACGGGCTTCACGGCGCCCACGGGTTCGTTCAGCAACGCCGCCAGCGCGACGTGGAACACGCACGCCCTCGGCATGAACACGGCCGGCACGGGCCTCAAGTCCGGCACGCTCACGGTGAACTCGAACGACCTCGACACCACCGCCAAGGTGGTGCAGCTCTCGGGTCGCGTGCTCGGCCACGCGGTGCCCTCGCTCGACAGTCTCACCACCGCGCTGCGCGACACGATCGACTTCGGCACGGTGGCTCCCGCTGGCGGCACGCAGTACCAGCTCTATCGCGTGTACAACCGCGTGCTGCAGGCGCTGCAGGCGCGCCTCGCGTGGAGCGCGCCGATCGTGGTGGGCGATGCCCGCTTCGTGTCGTCGACCGTGAACGCGTTCCCGATCGCGACCGTGGGCGAGGCGATGGCGTACTTCGATCCCACCGGTGCGCCCACGGGCACGACGTTCACCGCGGAGCTGCGCCTCCCCACGGCGGACGAGCCGCTGCCGGGGGCGACCCCGCTGGACACCCTGCGCATCACGCTCATCGCCCGCACCGCGGGAGGCGCCGGGGTCGAGGACGCACCGCTCGCCCTGCGCTTCGCGCCGCCCGCGCCCAACCCGCTGCGCGGCGAGGCGCGGTTCGCGTTCGACCTGCCGAGCGAGGCGTCGGTGGACCTGGCGGTGTTCGACGCGGGCGGGCGCCGGGTGAGCACGCTCGCGGACGGCCGCTGGCCCGCGGGGCGGCACCAGGTGCGCTGGAGCACGCGTCGCGACGACGGCGGAGCCCTGCCGGCCGGGCTCTACTTCGCGCGCTTCACGACGCCGGGCCTGACGCGCATCGCGCGCCTGGTCGTCCTGCCGTAAAGCGGTCCGTCAATTCCCCGACGCGCCGCCGGTGGCGTCGGGGGGCGGGGCCTCGCCGACCGGTCGCGGGACGTGCCCGCGACACGCGAGCACGGGAAGCCGCGGATACCGCGGGAATTCCGGATCCGTGCGCGAACGTTCGCACAACACGAAGCGACTGCGCGGGGTCGTCACCACGCGCACGTGCGCACAGGTGGCGCACAGGCCCGCATGCTGCGGAACTTCGTTCGTCATGGCTGAACACTCGCCTCCGTGTCGATCGTCGCGCTGTCGGCGGCGACGACGGTTCCCGGTGACGCGCGCGCACCGCGGATCCGCGCGCGTCCCGCGCATACACGCTATCGCGTTGCGCCGCATGGTCATCATACATGAGTCGGGCGATTGGCCCGCGGATTGCAATGTCTATCCCTCGTCCAAGCTTCCTCTCCAGGAGCGACGGACAGGGTGGTGTGACGATGCAAACGCAGCGCAGCAACATCGCCGAACGAGTCGGTGTCCTCTTCTGCCGGAGGAGACCTAGGGTTCGGGGTGTGTCGGACCGATGACGCGGCGACCTCACTCTCCGGGGGTCCCGTATCGCGGAGGTGCAGAGCAGCACGAAGCGAAGTCGCAGGTGGAGCCCTCACGGCGGGTGACCTCTGCGACAGGAACGGTCGGGTCTCTCTCTCTCTCCCCCGACCTCCGGCGGCGAGGCCCCCCAGGGCCTCGCCGCAGCGCTTTTCCCCGGGACCGGCGTCACCGTCGGCGGACACGACACCGGGATCCGTGGGCAGGGAGGGCACGAGTTCGCTAGACTCGAACGCCATGTCCGCCCTCGACCCGATCCGGAGCCGCGCGTGAGCCGCCCGCGCAACGCCGCCGCCCCCGCGCGTCCCGCGCCCGCCTTCACGTTGCACACGGCGCAGCCGTTCGACGCCCCGTGGGCGACGTGGGCCGGGCTCGCGGTGATCGCGCTGTACGCCGCGGGCGCGCTCGCCATGGTGTTCGGGCCGCACCGCGTCGGCGACGTGCTGACCGAGACCGACTTCTACGGGGCCTACGGGCCCGGCGCGCGCGCGCTGTTGCAGGGGCACCTCGATCCCTCGCGTTACGGCGTGCAGGGCCCGTTGTTCGAGTTCGTGGTCGCCGCCCTCGGGTTCGTCGTGCGCGACCTGTTCGTCGCCGCGCAGCTCGTCTCGGTCGCGGCGATGGTGGCCCTGCTCGTCTCGTGGCGCGCGCTGTTCACGCGCTGGCTGGGCACGACCGGCGGCGCGATCGCGGTGACGCTGCTCGCGTGCAACCCGTGGACGTGGCGGTTCGCCTGGTCCGCGACCACCGACGCGCTCGCGCTGGGACTGCAGGCGCTGGCGCTGTGGGCGCTGCTCGGCGGGGACCGCGCGCAGGGACCCACGCTGCGCCGCACCGCGCTTGCCGGACTGCTCGCCGGGCTCGCGTTCCTGACGCGCTACAACTTCGTCGTGCTCGCGCCCGCGGGCCTGGCGATCGTGCTGCTGGGCTGGAACGACGTGCCACGCGAGCGTCGCGTCGCGCACGCGCTCGCGTTCGCGCTGGGCCTGATCGTGCCCGTGGCGCCGTGGTTCCTGTACAGCGCCGCGCACGGCGGGCTGAGCCGCGGCCAGCTGCACATGAACATCGCCTACGAGGTGTTCGCGCGACCCAAGGGCATCGTGCTCGACGTGTTCCAGCGCGACATGGAGTCGCAGTTCCCCACGCTGTGGTCGGTGATCGCGCGCGACCCCGGCGCGGTGATCGGCCGCATGCTGCACAACGTCGGCGAACACCTGGCGCTCGATGCGCGCGGTCTCGCCGGCGGTGCGCTCGCCACCACAGCCGTGCTCGGGGTCGTCGTCGCGTGGCGCCGCGGCACGTTCACCACGCTGCGCGCACCGCTGCTCGTGTGGGGCCTGCTGTTCCTGTCGCTCGTGCCCGCACCGCACGGCGAGCGCTACTCGCTCGCGACGCTGCCGGCGTGGGTCGCGCTCGCCACCGTGCTGCTGGTCTCGACGCGGTTCGCGCTCGCGCTCGGGCCCGTGCACCTCAAGCTGCTGCTGCTGCCCGTGCTGCTCGCGTTCTCGCTGCGCGACACGGTCGCGTCCACCCGCCGCACGCTCGATCAGCTGCCCGTCGAGGTGCTCGAGGCCGCCGCGCAGATCCGATCGCAGGTGCGTCCCGGCGACAAGGTGTTCGCGCGCAAGCCCCACTTCGCGTGGTACGCCGGGCTCACGCCGGTCGCCGTGCCGCTCACCGACAATCTGGCCGACTGGGGAGCGATCGCACGCGAGGGCAAGGTGCGCTGGTTGTACTTCTCGTGGCCCGAGGCCCAGCTGCGACCCGCGTTCGAGTGGCTGCTCGATTCCACCAGCGCGGTGCCCGGACTCACCGTGCGCGGCGCCACGAAGCACTGGCCCGCGCTCGTGTACGAGATCGGCCCGGACTTCGGCCCCATGCCGGGCTGGATCCTGAGCGACACGCTCACCATGATGCATCGCGCGCGTGCCCGCGTGCAGCTCAACCCGAAGGACGCCGATTCGCGATCGTTCCTCGCCTCGCAGGCGTTCGTCGCGGGCGATCACGAGGAGGCGCAGCGCTGGATCGATGAACTCGTCGCGCTGGGCCCGAACGACGTCGAGGTGCTGCTCATGGCGGCGCAGAACCGCCTGCAGATGAAGGATCCCGAGGGCGCGCGCTCGTACTTCCAGCGCGCCGACGCGATCACGCCGGGCATGGTCGGCGTGCAATTGGGCCTGGGTTGGGTCGCGGCCATGCAGGGCGACGACGCGAGCGCCGCGCGCTACTGGGCGCCGCACGTGAACGAGGAGGACGATCCGGTGACGCTGCAGCGCATGATGATCGTGTTCGCGCGCACGAACGACGCGGTGCACTGGACGCAGGCGCGCGACCGACTGATCGCGATGGGGTACGGACGATGAACCGACTCCGTCGACTCGCCGTGCTCGCGCTCGCGAGCGCTCTGGGGATGGGCTGCGGTCACGAGGCTCCGCACTCGACCGCCGCGCCACCGCGCGCGAACCACGCGCGCACCATCGCGGGCCCGCCCGTGGCCGACTCGGTCACCGTGGGCCTGTGGCGGTTCGACGAGCGCGGCGGCACGCACGCCACGGACGCCTCGCCGTTCCGCCTGTACGGCACCGCGGGACCCGACGTGCGCACCGAGTTCGGTCGCTACAAGAGCGCGCGCGGCTTCACCGCCACCGCGCAGTCGTTCGTGTGGGTGCCGTACAACCCGACGATGGAGTCGCCGCGCCGGTTCTCGATCGAGGCGTGGCTCTACCTCAACGATCTGTCGCGCCACGAGCTGTCCATGATCGCCGCGCGTTGGACGCCGGTGCCCAACCAGCAGAGCTGGTTCCTGGGCGTGGTCGGGCGCAAGCTCGTGGACGTGCAGAACCCGAGCCCGGGTTGGTTCACGCCCGAGGTGTCGCTCGCGGGCACCGGTCGGCTCGTGTTCGGTTTCCGGCCCGATCTGGCGGCGGGCACGCAGAGCCTGACCTCGACGGTCACGCTGCCGCTGCAGCGCTGGGTGCACGTCGCCGCGACGCTCGACGGCGAGGTCGTGCGTCTGTACGTGGACGGCCGCCTCGACACGCAGATGGCGGTGGCGACCGGCATCCGGCGGTCGGACGCGCCGTTCGTGGTGGGCAACGTCTTCGACCCGCGCCTGCTCACGGATTTCGGCAGCGACCTGCGCCTGTCGGCGGGCAACGTGCCGCTGCCGTACTACGCGCTCAACGGCATCGTGGACGAACTGCGGTTGTCGAACGCCGCCCGCACCACGTTCGAGAGCGCCGACCTGCGCTGAACCCGGCGGGCGTGGCGCCACATGGCTGCCCATGTCGTGGACGGATCGTCCGTGCGATGACTCTGGCCTCGGGTGCGCACCGAGCGGTACCCTGACGAGCCCCCGCCACACCCCGCTCAAGCCCGGCACCCGCTCCCGCCACGGACGCCATGCGACGCCTGTTCCCGCTGTTCGCCGCCCTCGCCTTCGCCCTCGCACACCCCGCGCACGCGGCCGACCCCGCGCGTGAACTCGTGGTGCAGCTGTCGGCCGATGCGATCTCGAGCCCGTCGCGCGACGTGACCGCGGCGCGCCCCGAGCACGTGCGCGTCCGTGCACTGCCGAGCGCGGTGCGACAGCGCTTCGCCGCGCTGGGCCTGCTGCCGACGCGCGCGCTGACCGAACCCGCGGGCCCGGCGCGACCGCTCGCGGCGCGGCGCGCCCTGCCCGACGTGTACGACTTCCACCCCGAGCGCATCGTGCTCGTCGAGGCGGCCGACAGCGCGCTCGCCTCCGTCGCGCTGACCGCGCTCGCGCGCGATCCGCTCGTGGACTGGGCCGAGCGCAACGTGGTGCGCTCGGTCGCGCTGTGGGGATTGGGTGAGACGGGCGCCGCGCCCGCGTCGCCGAGCGCCGCGAACACGCTCGATTCGCTGGCGAACGATCCGTACCTGCGCGCGGGGCGTCAGTACGCGCTCTTCAATCCCGGCCCGACGGGGTTCCATCGCGGCACGCTGCGCGCGGACGTGCACGCGCTCGAGGCGTGGCGCACGAGCGTGGGCGACGACGCGATCAAGCTGGCGGTGGCCGACACCGGCGTGGATCCGGCGCAGCCCGAACTCGGCGGTCTCATGGCCGACGGTTCGCCGCGCCTGGTCGATGCGTTCAACGCCACCGACGACCCCGACCCGAGCGTGATCGACCTGTACGGGCACGGCACGCCGGTCGCGGGCGTCATGGCCGCGCGCACGGGCGACGGCGCCCCGTTCACCGCGGGTGCGGGCGTGGCCGGCGTGTGCGGCGGCGACGGCGTGACCACCGCGGGCTGCCGACTCGTGCCCATCAAAGTGGCCCCCGGACACTCGGGCGAGGCGGCGACGTTCGACATCGCGCGCGCGCTGCTGCACGCGGCCGACGTGGGCGCGCGCGCGGTGAACCTGTCGTTCGCGAGCGCCGGGCCCAGCCGCACCGAACGCCTCGCGCTCACCTACGCGCTCTTCAACGGCTGCATCCCGGTGAGCGCGGCGGGCAACTCGGGCTTCGACACGCCCACGCTGCCGCTGTTCCCGGCCGCCTACGCCGCCGACGGGCTCACGATCTCGGTGGGCGCGAGCGACCCGAACGATCGCCGCACGCTGTTCTCGTCGTATCCCAACAGTCTCGACCTCGTGGCGCCCGGCGAGAACGTGATGACCACGTTCATGAGCTATCCGAGTTACTTCGGCGCGCGCTACAACGGTTACGTGCCGGCCTCGGGCACGTCGTTCGCCGCGCCGCACGTGACCGGCGCGATCGGTCTGTTGGCGGCGGTGCGCCCCGATCTCTCCGACACCGACTTCCAACACGTGATCCGCGAGAGCGCGCACGACCTGCCGCCCGCGGGGTTCGACGCACCGACCGCGTGGGGCCGACTCGACCTCGAGCGCATGCTCGCGCGCGTCGGACCGGGCGTGGGGTTGTGGCACGACGAGATCGCCGCCGACTCGTTCGCGGTCGCGGGCGACGGCCTGCTCACCGTGTTCGAGAACGGCACCGGCACGTTGGGCGCGCATCTGGGCAGTTCGCGCGCGACGCGTCTGGCGGCGTGGGGCACGGTCGCGATCCCCGACAGCTTCCTGAGCGTGACGAGCGTGTGGCTGCGGGTGGCGGGCACGATGGCGGCGCGCGGCGACTTCCGGATCCCGTACTTCTCGCCGAGCGCCGAGGTGGTGTCGCACGACGATCGCCATGCGACGTTCCGCGGCTACGTGTACCGCGTGAGCGAGGACACGTGCGCCACGTGCGACGAGGCGTACGTGCCGCTGCCTCCGAGCAGCGTGCGGTTCGCGTTCAGCGTGCTGGGCCCGGTGGATCGCGCACCGACGCTGACGATCACCGCGCCGGAGCCCGAGGCGTCGGGCCGCCCGGGCGAGGAACTGCTGGTGCAGTGGAACGCGTCCGACCCCGATCGCGTCTCGCGCCTCGAGGTCGCGTTCGAGCCCGCGACGGGAGGGCGCATCGAACTGGCCCGCGTGGACGGGGCGCAGCGCGGCGCCACCGTCACGCTGCCGTGTCTGGGAGCCACGCGGACCGAGGGTCGCCTGGTGGTGACCGCGCTCGACGAGCACGGCCACGCCGACCGCACCACGAGGACGATGCCGTTCGCGCTGGAGGGCGGCGGCTGCAGTGCGCCGCTCGCCACCTTCCGGGTCGCGCCCACGCCGTTCACCGGCACGCTCACGGTGGTCGCGCCGGGATCCGGCCGGGTCCAGGTGCTCGATGCGAGCGGACGACGGGTGCGCGAACTGGTGACCGCGGGCGGCGAACTGCACTGGGACGGACGCGACGACTCGGGCGGACGGACGCCCGCGGGCCTGTACTTCGTGCGCTACTCGGGATCCCGCGGGTCCGTGACCCGGCGCGTCGTCCGGCTCGGCGACTGACAGGGGTTCGACGGGCCGCGACGGCCGTGCCCGCAACCCCCCGCGTCGGTCGCGGAAGGCGTTGCCGCGCAAGGGACAGGCTTGTACGCTCCCGGGACGTCCCCGCGCATCCCGCGCGGTGCGGGACCGCGCGCCACGGCCCAGCGGTCGGCCGCGCCGCGCCACTCCGCCGCCCCGATCCGTCGGGCGGTCCGCCACTCCGAGAGGCCCTCGTGTCCGCCACCCCGTCCGATCTCGAAGCCGTCCAGCGCCTGCAGCAGGCCCATCAGCGCATCATGGTCGAGCTGCGCAAGGCCATCGTCGGCCAGGACGACGTGATCGAGCAGCTGCTCACCGCGTTGTTCGCGGGCGGCCACGTGCTGCTCGTGGGCGTGCCGGGCCTTGCCAAGACGCTGCTCATCGCCAGCCTGGCGCGCGTGCTGGACCTGAAGTTCAACCGCATCCAGTTCACGCCGGACCTCATGCCGAGCGACATCACCGGCACCGACGTGCTCGAGGAGGACGCCGCGACCGGGCGACGCGTCATGCGCTTCATCCGCGGCCCGGTGTTCGCGAACATCGTCCTCGCCGACGAGATCAACCGCACGCCGCCCAAGACGCAGGCGGCGCTGCTGCAGGCCATGCAGGAGAAGGAGGTCACGGCGGGCGGGCAGACGATGAAGCTGGAGCTGCCGTTCTTCGTGCTGGCGACGCAGAACCCGATCGAGCTCGAGGGCACGTATCCGCTGCCCGAGGCGCAGCTCGACCGCTTCATGTTCAACGTGCAGGTGGGCTATCCGTCGCAGTCCGAGGAGGAGCGCATCGTCGCCTCCACGACGTCGTCGTACGTGCCCGCGATCGAGAAGGTGCTCGATGCCGCCACGATCATGGAGCTGCAGTCGCTCGTGCGCCGCGTGCCGGTCACCGATCACGTCGTGCGCTACGCCGTGCGTCTGGCGCGCGCCACGCGCGGCGGCGAGGGGGCACCGGACTTCGTGCGGCAGTGGGTGAGCTGGGGCGCGGGACCGCGCGCCTCGCAGTACCTGGTGCTCGGCGCCAAGGCGCGCGCGGTGCTGCACGGCCGCTTCACGCCGGGTCTCGAGGACGTCCGTGCCGTGGCGCCGTCGGTGCTGCGCCATCGCGTCGTCACCAACTTCACGGCGGAAGCCGAGGGCGTGAAGCCGGATCGCATCATCGCCGACCTGATCGCCAGCGTCCCCACCGAATAGCCCGCGGACGCGGCCCCGCCGCGACCGCCGGACCATCGCCACGTTCCACGCGCCCCCCGTGACGGCCCCCCGCCGTCGGCCGCGCGGAACGAACCCCGAGGAACCGCGCATGACCTCGACGTCGAAGTCGAACCTCGAACTCAAGCGGCAGATCGGTCTGTACGCCGCGACCGCGATCACCGTGGGCAACATCATCGGCTCGGGCATCTTCCGTTCGCCGCACTCGGTGGCGCAGGAGCTGCCGGGCTTCACGCCGGTCATGCTGGCGTGGATCGTCGGCGGCCTGCTGTCCATCTGCGGTTCGCTCGTGCTCACCGAACTCGCGGTGCGGCACCCGCGCACCGGCGGTCTGTACGTGTTCATCCGCGAGGGCTTCGGCGACGCGTGGGCGTTCACGTTCGGCTGGGCGAACTTCTGGGTCATCAAGCCCACGGTCATCGCCAGCATCGTGAGCGTGTTCGCGCTCTACTTCTGCCAGATCCTGGGCTGGGGCCACGGCCGCGAGTTCATGGTCGGGTGCGGCGCCATCGTGCTGCTCACGTTCGTCAACGCGCTCGGCGTCAAGGAGGGTGCGGGCACGCAGTCGTTGTTCACGACCGCCAAGCTCGTCGGCATCCTGGGCCTGTGCGCCGCCGCGTTCCTGCTGCCCACCGTGCACGCGCCGTCGCTCCTCGAGTCGCCCACGGTCGCGGGCAACGCCGGGCATCCGCTCATGCTCGCGTTCGCGCTGTCCATGATCACCATCCTGTTCGCGTACGACGGCTGGACGGACTCCACCTACGTCGCGGGCGAGGTCGTGAACCCGCAGCGCAACATGCCCATCGCGATCCTCGGTGGCACGTGGCTCGTCGTGGCCGTGTACCTGCTCGCGAACGCCGCGTACTACCACGTGCTGACCCCCCACGAGATCGCGGGTTACGAAGCGGTGGGCTCCGAGACGATCCATCGCCTGCTGGGCGACTGGGGCGCCCGCGCGCTCGCGGTGCTCGTGGCCGTCTCGACGTTCGGCACCACCAACGGCGCGATCCTCACCGGGCCGCGCGTGACGCAGGCCATGGCCGCCGACGGGCTGTTCTGGCGGCCGCTCGGCGCGGTGGACGTGCAGCGCGGCTCGCCGACCACGGCGCTCATCCTGCAGGCGTTGCTGTCGTGCGTGTGGCTGTACTTCGCCAACGGCTTCGAGGACGTGAGCGGCTGGTTCGTGACGACCTCGTGGCTGTTCTACGGCGTGACCACCGCGACCGTGTTCGCGCAGCGCGCCAAGGAGGCGCGCGGCGAGCAGGGGCCGCCCAGCTATCGCACGCCGCTCTATCCGCTCACGCCGATCGTCTTCCTGCTCGTGACGGCGGTCATCATCTGGAGCGACTTCTCGAACAGCGGCCTCATCCCGGGCACGTTCATCCCGCGCGCCATGGCCGGCGTGCTCATCGCCGCGACCGGGTTCCCGGTCTACGCGCTGTGGTTCGGACGCAAGCGCGCATGACGCGGCGCACGCACGCATGAGCGGCACCCCGAGCGGGACCCACGGCACGGCCGCGGGCGCGCAGCACGGCAGCGGCGGCGCACGCCCCGGGGCCGAGGCGAAGCGCTTCCTCGATCCGGGCACGGTCGCGCGTCTGTCGCACCTCGACGTGCGCGCGCGGCTCGTGGTCGAGGGTTTCATCGCCGGCATGCACCGCTCGCCGTTCCACGGTTTCTCGGTCGAGTTCGCCGAGCATCGGCCGTACATGCCGGGCGACCCGCTCAAGAACCTGGACTGGAAGGTGCTCGCCAAGAGCGATCGCATGCTGGTCAAGCAGTACACCGAGGAGACCAACGTCCGCGCGCACCTGCTGCTCGACCTGTCGGGCAGCATGGCGTTCCACTCCGAGCACGCCTCGCTCAGCAAGTTCGAGTACGCGCGTTCGCTCGCGGCCGCGCTGGCGTACCTCATGATCGGGCAGCAGGACGCGGTGGGCACGATGTTGTTCGCCGACCATCCGCAGGCCTACGTGCCGCCGCGCTCGGTGCGATCGCACCTCGACGTCGTGCTCAAGACGCTCGCGGCCGCCGCCCCCGCGGGCCGCACGCGCCTGGGGCCGGCGCTGCACGAGCTGGCCGAGCGCATCAAGCGCCGCGGACTCGTGGTGCTGTTCTCGGACCTGCTCGACAAGCCCGACGAGGTGTTGTCGGGCCTGCAGCACTTCCGGCACCGGAACCACGAGGTGATCGTGTTCCACGTGCTCGACCCGGACGAGATCACGTTCCCGTACACCGACGCCTCGACGTTCGTGGACCTCGAGACGGGCGCGCAGTTGACGACCGAGCCGTGGGAGATCGCGAACCGTTACCGCGAGAACCTGGCCGCGTGGCGCGATCGCTACGCCCGCGCCTGCCGCGAGCAGCGCATCGACTACGTGCCGCTCGACACGCGCACGCCGTTCGACCGCGCCCTGCTCACCTACCTCGAGAAGCGGGCGACCCTGCTGTGATCCTGCGCTCGACCGCCGTGCTCGTGTTCGCGATGGGTGCCCTGGCCTTGTTCGCCGGAACGGCCCTGCTCGGGCGTGCGCCCGGACTGTCGCCCGAGACCGAGCACCTGCGCGCCATGAAGGACCGCGACGACGCGCCGACCGCGGTGCGCGACGTGGACATGGACTGGTTCGCACGGCTGCCGCATCGCGCGCCCATGCCCGAGCGCACGCGGATCGAACGGCAGGGCGTGCGCATGGAGGGCTCGGTGCAGCGCATCGAGCTCTCGGGCGACGGCGACCTGCATCTGGAGATCGTGACGCGTCCGCGCACGGCGGCCGACCGCGACACGGCCTACGTCGTGGGCGAGATCACGCAGAACGTGCGCGCCGGTTCGCGCGGTTGGGCGTACGACTCGCTGCTCGCGGTGTTCCGCCCGAACCACGGCGGGCGGCAGCCGTGGCCGGGCGGCACGCGACGCGTGCGCCTGACCGGCTGGCCCAACTACGACCATCCGTACGACCGCCCGGTGAGCACGTGGCTGCTGCAGGAGGGCGCGCCGCGCCGCACCGGTTGGGAGATCCATCCCGTGACGCGCATCGAGTGGTGGGACGACGCCACCGCGTCGTGGCGGGAGCTGACGCGATGACGCGGCGCGAGGTGCGGGCATGAACTTCCTCAACCCGCTGTTCCTGTTCGGGCTGTCGGCGGCCGCGCTGCCCGTGCTCATCCATCTGTTCACGCGCCGCAAGCCGCGCGAGGTGCGCTTCCCCTCGCTCGAGTTCCTCGCCGAGGTCAACCAGAGCGAGATCCGCCGCCTGCGCATCAAGCAGTGGCTGCTGCTCGCCCTGCGCACCCTCGCGGTGGCGCTGTTGGCGCTCGCCATGGCGAGGCCGTCGCTGCAGGGCGGTCCGCACGGCGGTGCGGCGAGCACGCTCATCGCGCTCGTGGACGTGTCCGGCAGCATGGGCGCACCCGATGGCGAGGGTCGTCCGCTCACCGCGACCGCGCGGCGCGCGGTCGAGAGTCTGCTCGCCACGATGGGTGCGGCCGACGAGATGCTGCTCGTGCCCTACGATCGCACGCCGCGCGCGCTGTCGGAGTCCCCGATCGCCGAGTCGGGCCGTCTGCGCGCCGCCGCGCAGGCCCTCGTCCCCTCGGCCGCCTCGACCGCGCATCGCGCCGCACTCGAGACGGCCGCGCGCGCCCTCAAGGAGTCGCGCGCGCTCAATCGCGAGGTGTTCTGGATCTCGGACTTCCAGCGCACCGGCTTCGCCGCCGACGGCCTCGTGCTGCCGCCCGGACCGTGGGACGCGGCGCGCACCTATCTGATCCCGCTCGCACCCCGCGGCCGTGCGAACGCGGCCCTCACGGGCGCGGGCCTCGCGCCGAGCGCCGATCCCATGGCGCCGCCGGCACTCGAGGTGACCGCGACCGCGTTCGATGCGGTGAGCGGGACGGGGACGCAGGACTTCGCCCTCGAGGCGCGCGAGCTCGCCGGCGCCGACGGCACGGTGCGCGCCCTCGGGCGCGGCTTCGTGGCGTTGGGCGCGCGCGGCGAATCGCACACGCTGGTGCCGCTCGATCGTCTGCCCGAGGACGGTGGCGAGGTGCTGCTGCCCGACGATGCGCTGGCGCTCGACAATCGCCGCGTGTTCGCGGCCGGTCGCGCGGGCACGTTGCGCGTGGTGCTGCGCGAGGACGGCGCGCCCTCGCCGCTGCGGCGCGCGCTCGAAGCGGGCTCGCCCGCCTCGGGACTCACCGTGCGCACCGTGGACGCCCTGACGCTGGGTCAGGGGTTGGGGGATGCCGACCTGCTCGTGATCGGCGACCTCGAACGCCTGGGCTCGCGCGAACTGCAGGTGGCGCTCGACTTCCACCGCGCGGGCGGCGGACTGCTGCTGGTGCCGGGCGCGCGGGCGGATCGCGCCGCGTGGAGCCTGCTGCTCGAGCAGTTGGGCTGCGGCCGTCTGGAGGACGACGCCCCGGCGAGCGCGGGCGCCGCGTGGCGACTGCTGCGCGCGGTCGCGGGCCACGCGGTGCTCGAGGGCTTCCCGGCCCGCCCGGGCGAACCGCTCACGCAGGCCCGCTTCACCGCGGTGCCCACGTTCACGCCGCGCGCGGGCGCGCGCGTGCTGCTGCGGTTCGATGATCGCCATCCCGCACTCGTCGAGGCGCCGCGCGTGTTGGCGCTGCTCGCCCCGCTCGATGCGGCGCGCGGCGACTTCGCGCTCTCGGGCGCGTTCCTGCCGCTCGTGCACCAGGCCGCACTCGTGCTGGCGCGCGGCACCGCGGCGCCGTCGCTCGTGCCGGGCGACGTGTGGAGCGCGCCCGCGTCGGCGGAATGGCGACTCACCGACGAATCGGGCCGCGCGATCCCGGTGCGCATCACCTCGACCGACGGCGCGACCCGCGCGGTCAGCGCACCACTCGAGCGCACCGGACTGTACCGCGCGACCGCCGACGGCACGCTGCGATCGAGCTTCGCGGTGAACCCGGATCCGGCCGAGAGCGACCTCACGCCGCTGCCCGAGCGCGCGCTCGTCGCCGCGTTCCCGGCGGGCCACGTGCGCGTCCTGCGCGCGGGGGACGACCTCGCGCTGCGCGTGCGTCAGGCCCGCGACGGCCGCGAACTGTGGCGCGAGTTCGTCCTGCTCGCACTGGCGCTGCTCGTGCTCGAGGCCGTGATCGGTCGCTGGGGCATGGCTGGCGCGGTGCGCAGGGCCGAGTAGACTGCGACCGTGACCTCGCACCCCGCCTCGTCGAACCCGTCCACGCCGACGCCCGCCCGCGTCGAACGCATCGTGCCGCTGCTGCGCGTGCGCAGCCTCGCGGCGAGCGTCGCGTGGTACGTGGGCGTGCTGGGCTTCCGCGAGCACTGGCACGAGCCCGGCGTCATGGCGAGCGTGGTGCGCGACGACGGTGAGCTCATGTTGTGCGAGGGCACGCAGGGCGCGGTCGCCGGCTGGGTGTGGGTCGGCGTGGACGATGCGGTCCGCGCCCACGCCGAGTGCGTCGCGCGCGGCGCGACGGTGCGCATGGCGCCCACGAACTTCCGCTGGGCGCTCGAGTTCCACGTGCAGGACCCGGACGGTCACGTGCTGCGTGTGGGCTCGGCTCCGCGCACCGACCAGCCGTACGGCACGTGGCCCTCCTCGCAGGAGGCGCGATGACGCGCGAGGTGTTCCTGCGCGATCCGCTGGCGTCCGCGCTGCTCGAGCGCGTGGGGCGCAGCCCCGAGGCACGCGAGCTGCTCGCCATGCTGCGCGACGGCTGGCATCGCGCCGACGACCGCTGGCCGCGCGCCGCGGTGTACGGACTCGCGGGTTCGTCGCGCGCGTTCCTCACCGCGTGGCTGCAGGACGAACTGGGCGCGAGCGTGGTCTGGGTCGTGCCGCACGGCGAGGCCTACGAGGCGGCGCGCGACGACCTCGAGTACTTCGCGGGACGCGGCGCGACGATGCCGTTCCCCGAGCCCGACGCCGCACCGTACGACACCGATTCGCCGCATCCCTCGGTCACCGCCGAACGCCTCGAGACGCTGGCGCGGCTCGCGGCGGGCGAACCCGGCGTGGTGCTCACCACGGTGCGCGGCATGCTGCAGCGCATCCCGCGCCCGTCGCGTCTGGCCGGCGCGCGCCTCGATCTACGCACCGGCGACGACGCCGACCCCATGGCGATCGTCGAACGCCTCGTGTTCCTGGGCTACGAACGCTTCCCCGAGGTCGAGGCGGTGGGCCATTGCGCGCGGCGCGGTGGCATCCTCGACGTCTGGCCGGTGGGTTGGAACGATCCGCTGCGCATCGAGTTCGACGGCGACACGATCGCGTCGCTACGCCGGTTCGACGCCGGCACGCAGCGCTCGCTCGAGAAGCTGAGCGAGGCGCGCGTGCTGCCGCGCTACGAGATCGTGGTGGCCCCCGGCGAGGCCGAAGCGATCGCGCAGCGTCTGCGCGAGGCCGGCGACGAGGCCGCCAAGGGCGGGGCCGCGCTGTTCCACGAGGGCATGGAGCGGTTCGCGGGCTACTACGACGCCGACCTGGGTCTGCTGCTCGACCATCTGCCCGCCGACACGATCGTGCTGCTCGACGACCCCGTCGCGCTCGATGCGCGCGCCGAGGACCTGTGGGAGGGCGTGCAGCGCGGCTTCGCCGAGGCGCGCGTGGACTACCCGCTCATCTCGCCGCCCGAGACGCTGTGGGCCTCGCCCGAGACGTGGGCGACGCTGTGCGCGACGCGGCGGGGCGCGGACGCCATGGGCACGGTGCGCGAGGCCGGACGCGAGGCGCGCTACGCGGTGACGTTCGATCTGGGCGTCTCGCCGGCCGAACCCGTGCAGCGCGCGATGGACAAGCTCAAGTCGCACCTCGAGGACCTCGCGGTGCGCGACCTGTTCCCCGTGGTGCTGTGCGACAACGCGGGCCAGCGCGACCGGCTGTTCGAGATGATCGGCGATCGCGGCGCCACGCTGGGCGTGGGCCTGCTGTCGGCGGGATTCACCTGGCCGGGCGCGGGCGTCGCGGTGCTCACCGACCACGAGATCTTCGCGCGCTATCGCCGCCGTCGTCGTCGCACGCGCAAGAGCGCGGGACTGACCGCCGCCGAACTGTCGTCCCTCAAGGTGGGCGACTACGTCGTCCACGAGGACCACGGCGTCGGTCTGTACAAGGGCATGAAGCGGCTCACGCTGTCGGGGCAGGAGACCGACTGCCTCGAGCTGGGCTACGCCGGCAAGGACACGCTGTACGTGCCCGTGCACCAGTTGGACCTCGTCTCGCGCTACTCGGCGGGCGACGGCGCGCGGCCCGCGGTGCACGCGCTCGGCAGCGCGCAGTGGCAGAAGACCAAGGCGCGCGCCAAGAAGGCCATCCAGGACATGGCCGACGCGCTGCTCAAGGCCTACGCGGCCCGCCACGCGTTGCCCGGGCACGCGTTCAAGCCGGATTCCGTCTGGCAGCGCGAGCTCGAGGCGTCGTTCCCGTACGACGAGACGCCCGACCAGCTCAAGACCATCGAGGACGTGCGCCGCGACATGGAGACGGCCTCGCCCATGGACCGTCTGGTGTGCGGCGACGTGGGCTACGGCAAGACCGAGGTCGCGATCCGCGCCGCGTTCAAGGCCGTGCAGGACCACAAGCAGGTCGCGGTGCTGGTGCCGACGACGATCCTGGCGCAACAGCACGGACACACGTTCCGCGAGCGCCTCGCCGA
Organism: uncultured bacterium; assembly: GCA_964655175.1. Taxonomy (GTDB): domain Bacteria; phylum Eisenbacteria; class RBG-16-71-46; order RBG-16-71-46; family RBG-16-71-46; genus JAIOPA01. Next base: position 13,613 of record CAZZLY010000015.1, on the reverse strand, counting down.
CTTCCCGGTCAAGGTCGAGGTCATCTCGCGCTTCCGCACGGCCAAGGAGCAGAAGGACGTCGTCAAACGCGTCGGCTCGCACGACGTGGACATCCTGATCGGCACGCACCGGCTGCTGTCCAAGGACGTCGCGTTCGCGGATCTGGGACTCGTCATCATCGACGAGGAGCACCGTTTCGGCGTGGCGCAGAAGGAGCGCATCCGTCAGCTCACGCGCACGGTGGACGTGCTCGCGCTCACCGCGACGCCGATCCCGCGCACGCTCAACCTGTCGCTGGCCGGCGCGCGCGACATGAGCGTCATCGAGACGCCGCCCGCCAATCGTCTGCCCGTGCACACCGAGGTCATCGAATACGACCCCGAGGTCATCACCGACGCGATCCTGCGCGAGGTGGACCGCGGCGGTCAGGTGTTCTTCGTGCACAACCGCGTCGAGACCATCTACACCAAGGCCGCCGAGCTGCAGGCGCTCATCCCGCAGGTGCGATTCGCGGTCGGCCACGGCCAGATGCACGAGCACGAGATGGAACAGGTCATGCTCGACTTCACCGAGGGCCGCATCGACGTGCTCGTCGCGACGATGATCATCGAGTCGGGCATCGACATCCCGACCGTGAACACGCTCATCGTGGACCGCGCCGACACGCTGGGCCTGGCGCAGCTGTATCAGCTGCGCGGCCGCGTGGGCCGCAGCTCGCACCGCGCGTACGCGTACCTCATGGTGCCGAGCCGGCGCGTGCTCACCGAGGACGCCGAGAAGCGCCTGCGCGTGATCGAGGAGTTCGACGAGCTGGGCGTGGGCTTCAAGGTCGCGCTCAAGGACATGGAGATCCGCGGCGCGGGCAACCTGCTGGGGCCCGAGCAGCACGGTCACATCGTGGGCCTGGGGTTCGACCTGTACCTCAAGCTGCTCGAGGAGGCCGTCTCGGCGGTGCGCGGCGAGGTCGAGGCGCTGGCGCCCGAACCGCGCCTGCTCACCGATTGGGCCGCGTACCTGCCCGACGAGTACGTGCCCGACGAGCACGAGAAGTTGGCGCTCTACCGGAGGCTCGCGGCCACGACCACGCTCGAGGGCGTGGACGACCTCGTCGTCGAACTGCGCGATCGCTTCGGCGCGCCGCCGCCGCCGGCGTTGGCGCTGCTCGAGCTGCGCCGCCTGCGCGTGCTGGGTCGCGGCACCTCGGGCGGCGGCGGCGCACCGGTCGAGTCGCTCAAGGTGTTCCAGGACGTCGCCGAGGCCACGCTGCGCCGCCCGCTCAAGCCCAACGAGATCCAGGCGGTGGTCACCGGGCTCGACTTCCAGGCCGAGTTCTTCACCGGTCGCGAGTTCGGCCTGCGCGTGCGCGGCCGCGGCGTCGCCCTGCTGCAGCGCATGCGCGACCTGCTGCAGGTGCTGCTGCGTGCGACCACCGCGGGCGCGATCCCCGAGCACAGCGCGCTCAAGCCGCCGCCCGCCCCCACGCCCCCGAAGCGGCGCTGACGCATGGCGCACGTCGTCCTCACCACGTTCGGCTCGCTCGGCGACCTGCATCCGTATCTGGCGCTCGGCGTCGAACTGCGACAGCGCGGTCATCGCGTGACGATCGCGACGCACGGGCTGTATCGCGGTCGCGCTGAAGCCGAGGGGCTGGGCTTCGTGGCGGTGCGCCCCGACTACGATGCGTGGGGCGACCCGCGCGACACCATGCGCGAGGCCATGGACGAACGTCGTGGCAGCGAGGTCGTGCTGCGCCGTCTCGTGCTGCCGCACGTGCACGAGACGTTCGCGGACCTCGACGCCGCCTGCGCCGATGCCGACCTGATCGTGGATCACGTGCTCACGTTCACCGCTCCGCTCGTGGCCGCGCGCCACGGGGTGCCGCGCGTCTCGACGACGCTGCAACCCATGTCCACGTTCACGGCGCACGACCCGCCGGTGCTGCCCGCCGCGCCGTACATGCACGCGATCGGTCGCGTCTGGCCGCGGGCGTGGGCCGCGTTCTGGTGGCTCGCGCGGCAGGGTTCGCGTCGCTGGTTCGGCGCGCTCGATCGCCTGCGCGCCGAACTCGGTCTGCCGCCGGAGCCCGCGCATCCGCTGTTCGATCACGCCTCGCGCGACGGGCACCTGATGCTGTTCTCGCGCGTGCTCATGTCGCCGCAGTCGGACTGGCCCGCCGCGAGCACGCAGCCGGGCTTCGTGCTGCACGACCGCGGCGAGACCGGCGAGGGACTGTCGCCGGAGCTCGCGCGTTGGCTCGACGCGGGCACGCCCCCGATCGTGTTCACGCTCGGCTCGTCGGCCGTGTTCACCGCGGGTGGGTTCTACGACGCGGGCGCGGCGGCCGCGCGCGCGCTGGGTCGACGCGCCGTGCTCATGGTCGGACTCGAGAACCTCAACACGGTGCCGGGCGTGCCCGACGTGGCACATGCGCCCCTCGACGCGCCGGTCGTCACCGTGCCCTACGCGCCGCACTCCGAGGTGCTGCCGCGATCGTGCGCCACCGTGCACCAGGGCGGCGTCGGCACGACGACGCAGGCGCTGCGCTCGGGTCGTCCCATGCTCGTGGTGCCGTTCAGTCACGACCAACCCGACAACGCGGCGCGCTGCGTGCGTCTGGGCGTCGCACGCACGCTGCATCGCTCGCAGGTGAGCACCGCGTCGTTCGTGCGTGAACTGGGGGCGTTGCTCGCCGACGAGGGTGCGGCCGCGCACGCCGTCGCGGTGGCGGCCGCCGTGCGCGCCGAACCCGGTGTCGCCGGAGCGGTGGACACGCTCGAAGCGATCATGGCGCACCACCCCCGGCGCACCCCGCACGGCTTGCCCGCATCGGGCACCCCCGCCTAACCTTGGGGACGCATTCCGTTCTCCACCCTCGAAAGGACGTCGCCGTGAGAGTCTCCCTGTCGTGTCTCGTGATCGCGCTGACGCTGGCGCTGGTCGGTTGCTCGCCGAGCGATCGGAAGGTCGTCTTCTCGGTCGGTTCGCAGCGTCTCACCGAGGCCGAGTTCGACCAGTACGCCCAGAGCGCCCAGAGCCAGTACCCGGGTGACCCCGAGGCCGCCAAGGCGGCGCTGCTCAACGACCTCGTGTCCGCGCGCCTCATGCTCGAACTCGCGCACCGTCTCGGACAGGACACGACCGCCGCGCTGGGCAATCTGATCCGCGAGGAGGAGGAGCGCGCGCTCATCCAGATGATGCTGGTGAGCGACGCCTCGCCGCAGCAGCGCGTCTCGGAGGCCGAAGCGCGCGCCTACTTCGACGCGCGCAACCTCGAGGCGCACGTGCACCTGATCTTCTGCACGACGAAGGCGGCGGCCGCGGGTGCGGTCGCGCGTCTGTCGCGTGGCGAACCGTTCGAGACCGTCGCGACGCAGATGAACCTCGCCGGTCTGCTGCCGCCGGACGGCGACATGGGCATGGTCGCACCGGGCTCGCTGCCCGCGCCGCTCGACGGTGCGGTGCGCACGCTGCCGGTGGGCGTGACGGGGGGACCGTTCGAGACGAACGAGGGCTACTTCGTCATGCGCGTGAGCGAGCGTCGGCCGCGCGCGCAGGGCGAATGGGAGGCCAACCGCGACGGCATGTTCGACCTGGCGCGGCAGCGCAAGCAGCGCGCGGCGTTCCAGCGCATGTACGCGAACCTCAAGGACGCGTACCGGTTCACGCCCGACGAGGAGGGCATCGCGCTGCTGTTCCGGCTCACGAACCCGGCCGATCCGCTGTCGCCCACGCCCGAGCAGGCCAAGCAGCCGCTCGCGACCTACGACGATGGTCGCCGCGCGTACGTCTACACGCTGCAGGACGCGTACAACGACCTGCACGACGCCAACGTGCAGCGTCCGCCGTCGCAGTCCCTGCCCGCGGTCGGGATCTGGGTCGAGAAGCAGGTCATGACCGACGTGATCGTGATCGAGGCGCGGCGTCGTCACTACCACGAGGACGTCGCCGTGGTCGATCGCCTCAAGAACCGTCGCGAGCAGATCCTGTTGGACGGCGTGCGGCAGTGGGCGCTCGCGGCCGTGCCGACGCCGTCGGCCGAGCAGATCGACGCGCTCTGGCAGCAGATGCGCGATCGCTTCACGCAGGTCGTCTCGGTGCGGCTCGCGGTCGTGACCGTGCCCGACTCGGCGACCGCGCTGCGTCTGCAGGCGGCCATGCACGCCAACACGTCGCTCGCCGAAGCCGCCGCCGCGGTGGACCCGTCACTCACCGTGGAGTCGCTGACCATCGCCAACCCCGGTGCGGACCCGACGTGGGGCGCCATGGCGGGCATGTTCCAGCAGATGCCGGTGGGCGGCCTGGCGGGGCCGGAACCGGCCGCGAACGGCTTCCGCGCGGTGCAGCTGCTCGACAAGCAGGTGCTCACGCCCACGTTCCAGCAGCTGCCGCCCACGATGCAGCAGAACTTCGTGACGGCGGCCTCCGAGGCCGCGAGCGAGCAGCGCTTCCAGTTCCTGAGCGACTCGCTCGGGCGCGCCTACCAGCCGTTCGTGAACCAGGATCTGGTGCGCCGCCTGCGCTGGCCCGCGGCGCCCGCGAAGCGCTGAGCCGTCCTCGTTCACCCGAACACGACGCCCGGAGGGTCCTCCCTCCGGGCGTCGTCGTCTCGGCGGCGGGCGTCGTGCTCAGCGCAGGCGGCGACGCACCTCGGCCGCGCGGCGCTCGCTGGCCTCGACCCGCGTGCCGTCCTTGAGCTGCAACACGAGCACACCGCCCTCGGACGCGTAGCCCTCGATGGCCGACACGTTCACGAGCGCGGCGCGGTGCACGCGCACGAACAGCCCCTCGGGCAGTCGCTCCTCGAGCTCCTGCAGCGTGTAATCGACCAGGACCTCCTTGCCGTCCCAACGCGCGAGCACGAGCCGATCGCGCGAGAAGATCATCGGCACCTCGCCGAGGTCGAGCAGTCGCACCTCGCGACGATGCCGCACGGGCAACTTGCGCAGCGGCTCCGAGCGCAGCGCGCTCGACGTGACGACGCGCTGCACCGCGGCCGCGTTGCCCGACCGCCGTGCACCGAGCGCGACCTCGTGACGGACGCGCTGCAGCGTGCCCGCCAGGCGATCGCGGCCCAACGGCTTGAGCAGGTAATCGAGCGCCGCGAGTTCGAACGCGTCCACCGCGTGCTGGTCGTGCGCGGTCACGAACACGATCACCGGCGCAGCGTCGCCACGCAGCGCCCGTGCGACCTCGAGCCCGGACAGGTCGGGCATCTGGATGTCCAGGAACACCGCGTCGGGGCGCAGTCGGCCGATCTGCTCGAGCGCCTCGCCGCCGCCGCGCGCCACGCCCACGACCTCGATGTCGTCGTGCTCCGCGAGCAGGCGCTGCAGGAACTGCCGCGCGCGCGGCTCGTCGTCCGCGAGGACCACACGCATCCGCTTCCCGTCACTCACTCCCGACCTCCACTGGGCATCGGCCACGCCATCCGCACCTCGAATCCCCCCGTGGGGGTGCGGCCCGCGTGCACCGCGGCCGACGCGCCCCCGAAATGTCGCACGCGCTGCGTCAGGTTCTCGAGTCCGAACCCGAGCCCCGGGGCACCCGTGCCGTCCCGCGCGCCGTCGTCCTCGAACACGAGTTCGAACCGATCCGCCCGCCGTGCGGTGCGCAGCGTCAGATGCAACGCCGTCGCGCCCGGGCGCAGGCCGTGCTTGAGACTGTTCTCGACGAGCGGCTGCAGCAGCAGCGGCGGCACGCCGACGCCGAGATCGGCGGGGTCGCCCTCGACCCGGAACTCGAGCGGGTTCTCGTAGCGTTCCCGCGCCACCCCGAGATAGTCCTCGACGAACGCGACCTCCTCCGACAGCAACACGACCTCGCGCCGCCCGGCATCGACCGTGTAACGCAACATGCCGGCGAGTCGGTCGGTGAAGCGCTGCGCGGCGGGCGGATCGGCCTCGATGAGATACGCGAGCGCGTTGAGCGCGTTGAACAGGAAGTGCGGCTGCACCTGCGACTGCAGCGCACGCAACTCGGCCTGCGTCGCGGCGGCGCGTTCGGCGGTCAGTCGCAGGTTGTCGAGGCGCACGGCGGCCTGCTGCAACAGCGCCTGCACGGGGCCGCGGGCGAAGTCGGGCACGCGCTCGGGCTCGACGAGCGAGGGCCCCTCGGTGTCGGGCCAGCGCAGCGCGACGCGGCGGCGCAGGCCGCGTTCGAGGCCGGTCTCGACCGCCGAACGCACCTCGTCACGCGCCAACGCCGCGAGCAGTCGCGCGCCGGCCTCGTCGAGCGCCGCCCGCAGCGTCGAGGGATCGCGATCGAAGATGCGGTCGATCGTGCGCTGCACGAACTCGCGCAGCGGGGCGAACAGCAGCGCCAGCACGATGGCCGCCACGAGGTCGAGCACGAACACGTTCTCGCCCGCCACCCCGGCGAACAACTGCTGCAGACCGATGACGACGACCAGGTAGAGCGCGGCCACGAGCGTCGAGAGCACCACGTAGGGCAGGCTGCCCGCGAGCAGCCGCCGCGGATGGAACGCGGGATCGTCGGCGATGAGATAGGCGAGCAGGAGCGGCGTCGCGAGCCAGGCGGTCGCGAGCAACGTGAAGGCGACCCGCTGCCACGGGCCCACGACGAACGACGCCAACCACGCATCGAACGCCTGCCCGCCGAACGCCAGATTGCTCACGAGCATCGTGATGCTGACGAGCACCGCGATGACCCGCTGCCCCGGCGTCGGCGTCCACTCGCGGCCGCGCCGCAGGGAGCGCACGATGAGGATCGCCGCCCCGAGGGCGGTGACGATCGAGGTGTACGTCGGCCCCGGCCACAGGAACGGGGTGGCGACCCCGAACCGTCGCACGACCCAACCGATCACCGGGACGAGATAGCCCAGCAGGATGAGCCGGAACCACGGGCTGCGGCGGCGATCGCCGTCCCGCCAGGGCTGCCGCGGCAGGACGATCATGAAGTGCAGGAACACCGCGGGGTAGAGCGAGAGCAGCAGTTCGTAGAACGACCGCCAGGGCGCGAACAGCCCGTGCATGCCGCTGATCACGTGCGGGAACACGGTCGACAGAACGCCGAGGCCGCTCACGGTGGCGAAGCTCTGGAACACCCACGCGGTGGGCAGGGTGCAGCACCGCCACACCAGCACGAACGCCACGAGCGGCCCGATGACCGCGAGCAGCAGGGGGAACGCGGCGCCACGGAACCGGTCCCAGGCCGACAGCTGCGCGACGGGCAGGACGACCTGTTGCGCGCGTCCACCCCGCTCGAACTCGAGGGCGAGCGGCCCCCGGATGCGCCCGTCGCCGGCGAACAACTCGAGGATGGCCGGATCGGCCAGAGCGTGCCCGCCGATGCGTGTGAGCCGATCGCCGACCTCGAGCACGCCGAGCGCGGGCGGGCCGAGCACGGCGGTCACCTCGCCGCTCCAGTTCACGGTCACCCCCAGCCGCGGATACGGGCCGTGGGTCTGGAACCAGAACACGAACAACGCCACGCGCAGCAGCAGCAGCGCGACGGCGACGATCCGAAGAGTGCGCAGGGACGGCTTCACCCCGTGAACATGGCACAGAGCGACCCCGGACCGCAGCGGTTCCTCGCGCGTCGCCGTGCGAACCGCGACCGAGGACGGTCCCGGAATGGCAAATCATGTGCGGGACCGGGAAGACGGACCACGAACGGGCGGTAGGTGGGTAGGCGGTCGCACGAGGGAGTGGCTATACTGCGCGCGATTCCGCCTCGTCTCCCCCTCCGGGACCCGGACCCCGTCCGGCCCCGGACGCATCCGATCGGAGGATCGCCCTTGTCCCGTTTCCCGCGTCGCGTCGGGTCGCTCGTCCTGGCCGTGCTCGTCGCTCTGTCGCTCCCGGCCCTCGCCGCCCCGACGACCCCCAAGACGACGGCCAAGAAGCCCGTCGCCGCCCCGGTGAACCCGCCGGCGCCCGTCCCCGCGCCCGCCCCGGTGAAGCCGGCCGCGACCCCCGCCGTGGACCGCGAGGACGCCGCGCTCGACGCCATCGCCGCGATGGTCAACGACGAGCCCGTGCTCATGAGCGACGTCGAGGAGCAGCTCTACCTCATGCTGCGCAACGCGCAGGCGCAGCCGGATTCGTCCGAGCTCGACACGCTGCGGCGCGAGGTCCTGGACCAGCTCATCGACGAGAAGCTGATCGTCGCGGAGGCCAAGCGGCAGGGCCTGACGGCGTCGCCCGCCGAGGTGAACCGCCAGATCGACGCGCGCCTCGCCGAGATCAAGGAGCGCATCGGGGGTGAGGCGGCGTTCCAGGCGCAGTTGCGCAAGGAGAACACCACCGAGGCCAAGCTGCGCGAGCGCTACAAGGCCGACCTCGAGCAGCAGCTCGTCGCGGACCGCGTCGTGCAGAAGAACGTGCCGCGCAAGACCGTGACGGCGGCCGAGGCCGAGGCCTACTTCCTCGCGCACAAGGACAAGTTCCCCAAGGTGCCGGCGCAGCTGCGGCTGCAGGTCGTGCAGATCGTGCCGTCACCCGATTCGACCGCGCTGGCCGCGGGCCGCGCGCGCATCGAGACGCTGCGCAAGCGCATCCAGGCGGGCGAGAAGTTCGCCAAGATCGCGGCCGAGGCGTCGGACGACGACGGCACCGCCAAGTCGGGTGGCGACCTGAGCTTCATCCGCCGCGGCGAGATGCCGCCGGCGATCGAGGACGCGGCGTTCTCGCTGCGCGACGGTGAGATGTCGGCGCCGGTGAGGTCGCCCTACGGCTGGCACCTCGTGCAGGCGATCGAGCGCGACACGGTGCGCGGCCCCGACGGCAGGGACTCGCTCGACGTCGCGGGTGCCCCGATCGTCGAGGTGCACGCGCGTCACATCATGATCAAGGTCGAGGTCACGCAGAAGGACATCGACCGCGCGGTCGCGCTGGCGCAGACCGTGCGCGCGAAGGCCGCCAAGGGCGGCGACTTCGCGGCCCTCGTGAAGCAGTACAGCGAGTACAAGGGCCAGGTCACGCCGGACGGCGACCTGGGCTTCCTGAGCCTCGGTCAGATGCAGCCCGCGATCCGCGCCGGGCTCGAACCGCTCGCCCCGGGCGAGGTCAGCGACGTGCTGCCGAACGCGCAGGGGCTGAACATCTTCAAGGTGCTGGAGCGGCGTCCCGCGCGCGACTACGAGGTCGCCGAGATCCGTGACGAGCTGCCGCAGGCCGTCGCCCAGATCCAGTTCCGCGAGCGGCTCGAGGCGTGGACGAAGACGCTGCGCGCCAAGGCCCAGATCGAGTACCGCAACCCGTAATCCGCGACGCCGCGATCGCGGCACGCCGCCAGGAGGCGCGATGATCGCATTCGAACACGTGACGAAGCGCTACGGAGAGCGCCTCGCACTCGACGACGTGTCGTGGCGCATGGACGAGGGCGAGTGCGCCGTCGTGCTGGGCCACAGTGCGGCCGGCAAGACGACGATGCTGCGCCTGATCACGCACGAGACGCAGCCCACCACGGGCGTCGTCACCGTGGGCACGTTCCGCAGCGGTCGTCTGACGCGCGCACACCGCGCGCTGCTGCGGCGCACGATCGGCGTGATCCACGAGGACTTCCGGTTGCTGCCGGATCGCACCGTGTTCGAGAACGTGGCGCTCGCGCTGCACATCGCCGGGCAGTTCGTGGACGCGGACGTCGTGCCGCGGGTGCGACGCGCGCTGCAGGAGGTCGGCCTCGACGCCCATCGCGACCTGCTGCCCGCCGAACTCTCGTACGGCGAGCGGCAGCGCTGCGCGATCGCGCGCGCGATCGTGAACCGGCCCGCGCTCATCCTCGCGGACGAACCCACCGGTGCGCTCGAGCCCAAGAGCGCGAACGAGATCCTGTCGCTGCTGCAGCGCATCCATCGCGAGGGCGCCGCCCTGCTCGTGGGCACGACGCGGCCCGAGGTCGCCGAGGCGATCGGGGGTCGGCGCTATCGCCTCGAGGACGGTCGTCTGCACGAGGCCACGCCCGGCGTGAGCCCGTTCATGCCCCCGGCCGCACCGGCGCGCGAGCCCGCGCCCGCGGTGGCCAGCGTGACGACGAGCGCACCCGAGACGCCGCTCACGCCCCCGCCCGCGGCACCGACCGTCGCACCGGCGCCGCCGACGCCCCCGGTGCCGCCCGCGAGCGACGCCGCGTACATGCCGCCCGTGACCCCGCCCGCGCCGACGCCGAGCGCACCGAGCACGCCGCCCGCGAGCGGCGCGCCCGACCTGTTCGACCCGCCCCGCGAAGGAGCCTGAGTCATGCACGCGTTCCATTGGCGTGAGGCGTGGCGCCTGTTCCGTGCCCACCGCGGACTGGCGCTCACCAGCATCGCCTCGCTCACCGCCGCCCTCACGTTGTGCGGCGTGTTCCTGCTGCTCGACCACAACGTGCGGCAGTTCATGCACCAGATGGGCGACCGGCGCGAACTCATCGTGTACCTCAAGGACACCGTGTCCGAGGGCGAGCTCACCGCGCTCACCGACAAGATGCGGCAGTACTTCGGCGAGCCCACGTACGTGAGCCGCAAGCAGGCGTGGGAGGAGTTCTCGGAGCAGATCGCCGACCCCGAGCTGCTGTCGGGGGTCGAGGACAATCCGCTGCCCGCGTCGCTGCACGTGCGCCTCAAGCCCGAGCTGCTCAACCTGTCGGCCATGGAGCAGGCCGCGCGCCAGGTGCGCGAGTTCGACGAGGTCGAGGACGTGCGCTACGGCGCCGAGTACGTGGGTCGTTTCGATCAGCTGTCGTCGGGGCTGCGCCTCGCGACGCTCGCGGTCGGACTGCTCGTGATCGGCGCACTCGTGCTGGTGCTGTACAACACGCTGCGCCTCACCGTGCTCGCCCGCCGCGCGCAGGTCGAGATCATGCTGCGCATGGGTGCCAGCGATCGCTTCATCGCGATGCCGTACGTGTTCGAGGCCATGCTGCAGGTGGGCGTCGCTGCGGTGGGCGCACTGCTGCTCACGTTCGCGCTGCAACAGGGCGTGGCGACGAACCTCGTGGGCCTGACGTTCCTGCCGTGGACCTCGGTGCTCGGCTTCCTCGTGGCCGCGGTGGCGATCGCCTGGGCCGCCGCCGCCGCCGCCCTCACCCGCATCCTGCGGACGATCGGGGCGTGATCGTGCGTCGCCTGAGCGCGCTGGGACTGGCCGCCGTGCTGGTGCTGGGCCTCGTGCCCGGCACCCCGTCGGCGCAGGACAGCCTCGAGGCCGCGAAGCGTCGCGAACTCGACGCCATGCGCCGCGCCGCCCAGGAGAAGCGCGCGCAGGCGGGTGCGCTCAAGGGTCAGGAGACGCGTGCCGTCGGTGAGCTCAAGCGCACCGAACGACAGCTGTCGGCCACGCGGCGACGACTGCGCGCACTGCGTGCACGGCGCGAGCGGCTCGACCAGCAGCTCGACGTCAATCGCGCCAACCTGCAGCGCAGCGTCGAATCGCTGCAGCGGCAGCGGTCCAAGCTGGCGCGCCGCATGCGCCACATGTACATGATGGGCCCGGCGCGCGAGCTCGAGTACCTGGTGAGCCCGTCGTCGTTCGGCGAACTGCTCATGCGCTGGGACTTCCTGCAGATGGTCGCGGCCTCGGATCGGCTGCTGCTCGAGAACGTGCGCTCCGAGAAGAACCAGGTCGAGGCGCACCAGCAGGTGCTCGAGGAGAACCTGCAGGAGGTCTCGCGCACCGCCAAGAAGACGACCGCCGAGACGACCAAGCTCACGGGCCTGCGACAGCGACACGCCGCCACCGTGCGCCAGATCCAGTCGAAGCGCGAGGACTTCGAGGCCGCCGCCGCCGAGCTCGAGCGCAACGCGCGCGCGCTGCAGAACCTGCTCGCGCGCCTCGAGCGCCAGCGCAAGGCCGAGGCCGACAAGGCCCGCGGCGAGGGTCGCAACCCGCAGCCGTACAGCGGCGACTTCGCGCGCGGTCAGGGGCAGCTCGACTGGCCGGTGCGCGGCAACGTGGTCGGCGACTTCGGGCTCGAGACGCACCCGCGGTTCGGCACGCAGGTGCGCAACGACGGCATCGACATCTCGGTCCCGGTCGGCACCGCGGTGCGCGCGGTGGCCAAGGGTCGCGTGGACGCGGCCGACGACGATTACGGCGGCGCCGGCGGGCTCGTGGTCATCAACCACGGGGACGGCTACTACACGATCTACAGCCACCTGTCCGAGGTCTCGGTCGCCAACGGCGCCGAGGTCTCGGCGGGCGCGGTGATCGGCCGTTCGGGCGAGGAGGGCTCGCTCAAGGGGCCGTCGCTGCACTTCGAGGTCCGCAAGGGCGCCACGCCGCTCAACCCGTCGAGCTGGCTGCGCTGATCGCGCCGTAGGCGGCACCCCGCGTGCGCTGCCACCCCGGGGATGGCGTACACTACCCGCCATGCTCGACGTGAACCTGTCCGGCCTCATCGGCCAGCCCGAGGTGTCCGAGTTCCTGCGCGGGATCATCGCGCGCGGCCGGTACGCCAACGCCTACCTGTTCCACGGCCCCGCCGGCGTGGGCAAGGGCACGGCGGCGCTGGCGTTCGCGCGCGCGGCGTTGTGCGAGCGCGTGGCCGGTGCGGCGCCGTCCGCCGACGACGGGGCGTCATTGTTCGGGGATGCGCCCGTGAGCACGGCCACCGGCGACGACGCCTGCGGCGAGTGCCGCGCCTGCCGCACCTCGAGCCGCCTGGCGCACCCCGACCTCAAGTTCGTGTTCCCGGTCTCGGGCGAGGAGAAGGAACTCGACGAGACGATCGCGACCACGATGGAGGCCCTGCGCGAGGACCCGCTGCACGTGTTCCGCTACGAGAAGGCCGCGAGCATCCGCATCTCGCAGACGCGCGAACTGCTGGGCGAACTCGCCTACCGCCCGCATTCGGCCGCGCGCCGCATCGTCGTGATGCGCGACTGCGATCGCATGCGCGAGGATCAGTTCAGCGCGCTGCTCAAGAGCATCGAGGAGCCCGGAGCGGCCACGGTCTGGGTGCTCACCACGTCGCGCTTGTCGCGCGTGCCGGTCACGATCCGCTCGCGCTGCCAGAAGGTGCGGTTCGCACCGCTCGCCGAGTCGCTGGTGCTCGACACGCTCGTGCAGCAGGCCGAGGTCGAACCCCTCGAGGCGGGCATGCTGGCCGCGCTCGCGGGCGGTTCGTTGGCGCGCGCACTGGGCATGGTGGACGCCGAGCCACCGCTCAACCTGCAGCGCGATCAGGCCATCGCCATGCTGACGCCCGCGCTCGAGGGAAGGCCGGCGGCGCTGTTCGAGGCGATCCAGAAGGCCACCGGGTTCAACAAGGTCGGCCGCGAGCAACTGCGCCAGATGCTCGAGTTCCATCAGCTGTGGCTGCGCGACCTGCTGCGCGCGCGATACGGCGCCCCCGTGGAGTCGTTGGTGAACCGCGACTGCACCGCGAAGATCCAGGAGCATCTCGCCCGAGGGCTCGACGCCACCGAGATCCGTCGTCGCCTCATGGTCACCGAGGAGGCGCTGCGCAGCATCGACGGCAACATCTCGACCGACCTGACGCTGTTCTCGACCCTGAGCCGCATCGCCGGCCGCCGCGTCGGCGAGGGCCAGTGGCCCACCCACGGCACCGCGCGCTGGGACGTGTAGCCGCACGGTTCCCGTCCGAACCGAGCCGTGCCTCTGCTAGAGTCGTATTCCACGAGCCCGGTTCGCCGAGCCTGACGTCATAGCGCCCGCACGGATCCGTGCGG
>CAZZLY010000014.1:45749-49204 GCA_964655175.1 uncultured bacterium | reverse complement strand
GGCGGTCGGCCGTTCGTGCGTCGCGACGGCGGTGCCCCGCGCAGCGGTGGCTTCCGTCCGCGTCCCGACGGTCCGCGCTCGTTCGATCGTCCGCGCTTCGAGCGTCGCCCCGATGCGCGACCCTTCGGCCACGACGACGGTGGTGATCAGACCGGCGCCGTGAATCGTTCGCGTCCGGCCTATCCGCACACCGGCCGCATCCGTTACCGCCGCGACGGCACCGCGTCGCCCGAGGCCTCGACCTGGGCGCGTCCCGAGGACGGTTCGCGTGAGCGTCGTCCGGGCGGCCGCGCGCCGCGCGAGTCGCGTCCCGATCAGCGCTCGTGGCCGCCGGTCTCGACCGACGGTCCGTCGCTGCCGGCCGACCCTCGCGAGGCCGCGCTGCGCATCCTGCACGCGGTCGACACGCGCAGTGCGTTCAGCGATCGCCTGCTCGACGGCGCGCACGCCCGGCCCGGCGCCGATCCGCGTGACAAGGCGCTGCTGCACGAGATGGTGAAGGGTTCGCTGCGCTGGCGCGGCCGCCTCGACGCGGCGCTCGACGCCCGCGTGCACGTGGGGCTGGCCAACACGCAGCCGTGGATCCGCAACGTGCTCCGTCTGGGCGCGTACCAGATCCTGTTCCTCGATCGCGTGCCCGCGCACGCGGCGGTGGACGAGTCCGTCAAGCTCGCGCACAAGTACGCGCACCCCGGCGCCGCCGGGCTCGTGAACAGCGTGTTGCGCCGCCTCGCCGAGGAGCGCGACACGATCCAGTGGCCCGAGGGTGACGACGCCGCGTCGCTCGCCGCGTGGGGTTCGCATCCGGAGTGGATCGTCGAGCGTTGGCTCGAGCGCTTCGGTCCGGCCGACACGCGTGCGCTGCTCGAGGCCGACAACCGTTCGGTGCCCACGGGGCTGCGCAACAATCCGCTCAAGCAGACGCGCGAGGAACTCATCGCGCTGCTCGCCGCCGAGGGCGTCGAGGCGCGTCCCGCGACGCTGTCACCCGATCTCGTCTGGGTCGAGGGGCATCACTCGCCCGGCGCGTTGCACTGCTTCCAGGCCGGCCTGTGCACCGCGCAGGACGAGTCCGAGGCGTTGGTCGCGCGCGTCGTCGCACCGCAGAAGCACGAGCGCGTCCTCGACCTGTGCGCGGCCCCGGGTGGCAAGAGCACGCATCTGGCCGAGCTCATGGGTGACGAGGGCGAGGTGTGGGCGCTCGAGCGCGATGCCAATCGCGTGGCGACGCTCAACGCCACCGTCGAGCGTCTGGGGGTGACCGCGGTGCACGTCGTGCACGGCGACGGACTCAGCTACGAGTTCCCGATGCCGTTCGATCGCGCGCTCGTGGATGCGCCGTGCAGCGGCATGGGCGTGCTCGCACGTCGCGCCGACGCGCGTTGGCGCAAGGGGCCCGAGGTGCTGGCCGAGATGCCGCCGGTGCAGTTGCAGCTGCTCACGTCGGCGGCGCGCCTCATCGTGCCGGGCGGCCTGCTCGTGTACAGCGTGTGCTCGTTCGAGCCCGAGGAGACCGACCACGTGATCGCGCGGTTCCTGGCGACGCATCCCGGTTGGACGGTCGAGAGCGTGGCGGGCGCGGTGCCCGACGCGGTCGTGACCCCCGAGGGTTACATGCGCGTGCTGCCGCACCAGCACGGTTGTGATGGCGCGTTCGCGGCGAGGCTGCGCAAGCCTTGAGCCGCCGCCGTCGTCGTCGTCGCGGTCGTGGAGCGCCGCCCCGTCCCGGGGCGGCGCCCGCACCCGCATCCGTCGTCGCGTCACCGCCCGTCGAGGTCGTCCCGGAGCCTTCGCCGACCGCCAAGGAGTTCGTCGCCGCCCCGCCGTTGGGCGACTCACGGCCCGTCCTGCCCGCGCCGGTCGGTGCCCTGTTGCGCGATCCCCGACTGCGGGCGGTGCGCGATCTGGCCGCCACGGTGGGCATCGCCGTGCTCGCGTTCCTCGTCGGTCTGATCCTGTTCAACAGCTTCATCATGCCGCGGGTCGTGCACCATCAGGGCGAGGTGCGCGTGCCCGATCTGGCGCGGCTGCCCTACGATCAGGCCGAGAAGCAGCTCGCCAAGAGCGGCCTGCATCTGTCGCGCGCGGGCGAACGCTTCGACGTGACCGTGCCGCGCGGCGCCGTCGTCGTGCAGGAGCCGCTCGCCGGGACCTCGGTGCGCGGGGGCGCGCGCGTGAGCGTCGTCGTGAGCCTGGGGCAGGAGTCCAGCGTCGTGCCCGCGATCGTGGGGCAGAGCCGTCGCACCGGGCAGCTCATCGTGGAGCGCGCGGGCCTGCGCGTCGGCGCGGTCACCGTGGTGCCGAGCGACGAGGTGCCCGAGGGCATGGTGATCGCCACCGATCCGCCCGCCGAGACCGTGGTCGCGAACGGGGCGTCCGTGGCGCTGCTCGTCTCGATGGGCCCCGGTGACGGCACGCTCGTCATGCCCGACGTGGTCGGACGCGATCTCACGCCCGTCGTGCGGCAGTTGGAGTCGCAGGGCTTCACCGTGCTGGCGCCCGATCGCGACGGCCCCATCGTGTCGCAGGACCCGCCGGCCGGTTCGCGCCTCACGCACGAGACCCCGATCACGCTGCGCTCCGGGCGCCGCGTGGTACGGTGACGAATCGTCCCACCGACCGATCCCATCGACCGTCCGATCCCGCCGAGGGAGCCCATGACCGCCCGTCCGCCGATCGCCGCCCCCAGCCTGCTGTCCGCCGACTTCTCACGCCTCGCCGACGAACTCGCCATCGTCGATCCGGCACGCGACTGGGTGCACTGCGACGTCATGGACCATCACTTCGTGCCCAACCTGACGTTCGGGCCGATCATCGTGAGCGCGGCGCGCAAGCTCACCACCGCCACGCTCGACGTGCATCTCATGATGGATCGCCCGTGGCTCATGGTGGACGAGTTCCGCGCCGCCGGTGCCGACCTCATCACGGTGCATCTCGAGGCCTGCCGCGAGACGCGCGAGGTGCTGCGGCAGATCCGCGCCACCGGCGCCAAGGCGGGACTCGCGATCAAGCCGGGCACGCCGTTCGCTGCCGCCGCGCCGTACCTGAGCGACCTCGACCTGTTCCTCGTCATGACCGTCGAGCCCGGCTTCGGTGGGCAGGCGTTCATGCCCGAGATGCTCGAGAAGGTCTCGGCCGCGCGTGACCTGCGCGAGCGCGACCGCCTGGGGTTCGTCATCGAGGTCGATGGCGGTATCGGCGAGGCGACCGCGCGGGAGGCCCGTGCGGCCGGCGCGGACGTGTTCGTGGCGGGCAACGCCGTGTTCCGCGCGGGCGACCCGCGCGCCGCGCTGGCCGGGATCCGCACCGCCATCGCGGGCTGAAGCGCGCGAGTCCGGGTGGCCGGATTTCGTGCTGTTCCCGTATCCCACCGCGTGAGAACCTCCCCGACATGAATCGGACCGCATGGGGGGTACGGGTGTTCGCGGGGGTCGCCGTGGGCGTGTCGCTGCTCA
>CAZZLY010000014.1:10694-45649 GCA_964655175.1 uncultured bacterium | reverse complement strand
CCGGTCCCCGGGGGACTGTCGCAACCCGCTGCGGATATGTTAGTTTCCGCCGTTCACACGTACCCACCGGGGTCCCCTTGTTCGAGAATCTCGCCGACCGGCTGCAGGGCATCTTCCGCAACTTGAGCGGACAGGGCCGACTGTCGCCGGACAACATCCGCGAATCGCTCCGCGACGTCCGCCGCGCGCTGCTCGAGGCCGACGTGCCCGTGGGCGTGGCGAAGGATTTCGTGGCGCGGGTCGAGGCCAAGGCGATCGGCGAGGACGTCCTCAAGAGCCTCACGCCCGGGCAGCAGGTCATCGGCATCGTGCGCGACGAACTCGTCGCCATGCTCGGCGAGACGCGCGTGGGGTTGGCGGGCTCACCGCACCTGCCCACGGTGATCCTGCTCGCGGGCCTGCAGGGCTCGGGCAAGACCACGTTCGCGGGCAAGCTCGCGCTGTGGCTGAAGGCGCGCAACAAGCGCACGCTGCTCGTCTCGGCCGACGTGTACCGGCCCGCCGCCATCGACCAGTTGGAGCGCGTGGCCAAGACCGCGGAGGCCGGTTTCTGGCGCGCCGCCGAGGGCACCTCGCCGCACGACATCGCGGCCGGCGCGCTCGAGCAGGCCCGCACGCGCGGCTTCGACTTCCTCATCCTCGACACGGCCGGCCGTCTGCACGTGGACGACGACCTCATGGTCGAGCTCGAGGACCTCAAGCGCACGGTGCGCGCGCACCAGGTCGTGCTGGTCGTGGACGGCATGATCGGACAGGAATCGGTGCGCGTGGGGCAGACCTTCGCCGAGCGCATCGGCGTCGACGGGCTCGTGCTCTCCAAGATGGACGGCGACGCGCGCGGCGGTGCCGCGCTGTCGCTGCGTCAGGTCACGGGTAAGCCGATCCTGTTCCTGGGCGTCGGCGAGAAGCTCGACGGCCTCGAGGTGTTCGACGCGCAGCGGCTCGCGGGGCGCATCCTGGGCATGGGCGACGTCGTCGGCCTGGTCGAGAAGGCGCAGCAGGCCGTGTCCCAGGGCGAGGCCGAGAAGCTCGCGGCCCGCATGCGCAAGTCCGAGTTCACGCTCGAGGACTTCCTCGAGCAGCTGCGCAGCGTCCGCAAGATGGGGCCCCTCGAGGACCTCATGAAGATGCTGCCCGGCGTGCCCAAGCAGGCCCTGGAGCAGATGGGGCCGGCCAAGGACACCCTCAAGCGCCATGAGGCGATCCTCCTGAGCATGACGCTCAAGGAGCGGCGCAACCCCCGGGTCCTCGACGGGAGCCGCCGCCGGCGCATCGCGGCGGGCAGTGGCACGTCCGTGCAGGAGGTCAACCGGGTCCTCAAGGACTTCGAGCAGGCCCGGACCATGATGAAGGCGCTCAAGCAGGGTCCCCGGGGGCTTGCAGCCCTCCGCGGCCGGATGCGCTAGGATACGCACCACCCCCGGGCCGCCCGAGCGGCCCCTCGAACCCACAAGGAGAATCCTCAGCATGGCGGTCGTCATTCGCATGATGCGGGCCGGAGCCAAGAAGCGGCCCTTCTATCGGATCGTGGTGGCGGACTCGCGCCGTCAGCGCGACGGTCGATTCGTCGAGATCCTCGGTTACTACGACCCGATGGCGAAGCCGTTCGCCGTGAAGATGGACGAGGAGAAGATCAAGGGTTGGATCGCGCAGGGCGCGCAGCCCTCGACGCAGGCGGCCTCGCTGTTCCGCAAGGTGGGCATCATCGCCGCGCGTCCGAGCAAGCCGACCTCGACCAAGAAGAAGGCGGCGGCCGCCGGCTCCAAGAAGAAGGCCGTCGTGCGCAAGCGTCCCCGCAAGGTGACCGAGCGCAAGACCAAGGCGAAGGCGACGCGCGCCAAGAAGAAGGCCGCGGCGGCGTCGAAGGCCTGAGTCGAGACCCGGCCCGCTCGCAGCGGCGTCGGGTGCAGGACACCGTCCCGCACCCGACGACGCGGCGCAGCGGGCCGAGTCGTGTCCGTTCCACGACACCCTGAGGACCCCCGATCATGGCCGATCTCCGTGAGGTGCTCGAGCGCAACCGCGAGTGGGCCGAGAGCATGGCCGCTCAGGATCCCCGGTTCTTCGAGCGACTGTCGTCGATCCAGACGCCGAGCATCCTGTGGATCGGGTGTTCCGACAGCCGCGTGCCCGCCAATCAGATCACCGGGCACCAGCCGGGCGAGATCTTCGTGCACCGCAACGTCGCCAACGTCGTCGTGCACACCGACCTCAACTGCCTCGCGGTCATGCAGTACGCGGTGGACGTGCTCAAGGTGCGGCACATCATCGTGTGCGGCCACTACGGCTGCGGCGGCGTGAAGGCGGCGCTCGAGGGGCTGCAGCTGGGGCTCATCGACAACTGGCTGCGTCACATCGAGGACGTGCGCGACGCGCACGCGGAATCGCTCGCGAGCATCGCCGACGCGGAGGCGCGCTGGGACCGCCTGTGCGAGCTCAACGTGATCGAGCAGGTGCTGCACGTGTCGCAGACCACGGTCATGCGCGACGTCTGGGCGCGCGACCAGGAGGTCACGGTGCACGGCTGGATCTACGACCTCAAGGACGGCCGGCTGCGCGACCTCGGGGTGAGCGCGGCGTCGGCGGCCGAGGCTGCGCGTCGTTGTCAGGCGGCCGCGTGGCCGCGGGAGACCGTGTGATCCGTCGCGGTCCCGTTCGGAACATGCTGCTCGTGTGCGCGCTGGCGGGCCTGTCGGCCCTGGCGGCCTGCGCGCCGCGATCCACGCCCGAACGCGAGGCGGCCGAGCGCGCGGTGCGCGATTCGCTGCGCGCGCAGGCGCTCATCGACTCGGGCAACGTCGCGTTCGCGCGCGAGGACTGGGCCGAAGCGGCGCGGCGTTATTCGAGCGCGGTGGTGACGCGCCCCGACGATCCGGCCGCCTTCTACGGGCTGGGCATGGCGCTGCAGCGGCTCGGCCGCGACGAGGAGGCGCGCGTCGCGTTCGCCAAGGCGCGCGAGCTCAGCCGCACGCCCACCGACGACGCCGACGCGCCGCACGAGATCCGCGCGGTCCCCACGCGTCATCCCTGACCCGGGGAGCCATCGTCCGGGGCGACCTTGGTCACCCGGCGGTGCGGCACCCGGCGCCGTGGTGCCCTTGCGCGGCACGCGTTCTTCGCGTTTTATCCCGTGGTCCGCGCCGCACCCGGCGCACCCTTCCTCTCTCAGGCTCGGAACCCCATGCACGATCTCAAGTTCCTCCGCCAGAACCGTGACAAGGTCGAGGCCGGCATCGCGCTCAAGGGCGCCAAGCTGGACCTCTCGCGCTTCTACCAGATCGAGGAGCGTCGGCTCGCGCTGCTGCACGAGACCGAGCAGCTCAAGGCGCGTCGCAACGCCGCGAGCGAGGAGATCGCCAAGCTCAAGAAGGCGGGGCAGGACGCCGCCGCGCTCATCCTGGAGCAGCGGCAGTTGGGCGATCGCGTGAAGGAGATGGACACCGAGCTCAACCAGCTCGACGAGGAGTCCACGCAGCTCGCCGCGTGGATCCCGCAGCTGCCGCACGCCTCGGTGCCGCCGGGCTCGGACGCCTCGGCCAACAAGGTCGTCCGCACGTGGGGCACGGTGCCGACGTTCGACTTCGAGCCCAAGCCGCACTGGGACCTGGCGACGAACCTGGGGCTGCTCGACTTCGAGCGCTCGACCAAGATCTCGGGCTCGGGCTTCCTGCTGTTCACCGGCCTCGGCGCGCGGATCGAGCGTGCGCTCATCAACTTCATGCTCGACTTCCACACCGAGAAGCACGGCTACACCGAGGTCTCGACGCCGCACGTGATCCGGCGCGCCGCGCTGTTCGGCACGGGGCAGCTGCCCAAACTCGAGGGCGACATGTATCACATCGGGGAGGACGATCTGTTCCTCAACCCGACCGCCGAGGTGCCGGTCACGAACATCCACCGCGAGGAGATCCTCGAGGCGGGCATGGTGCCGCGCTACCTCACCGCGTACTGCGCCTCGTACCGCCGCGAGGCCGGTGCCGCCGGCCGCGACACGCGCGGCATGGTGCGCGTGCACCAGTTCGACAAGGTCGAGCTCGTGAAGATCGTGCCGCCCGAGACCAGCTACGACGAGCACGAGAAGCTGGCGCGCGACGTCGCCGACATCTTCGAGGCGCTCGAGCTGCCGTACCGCGTGCTGTTGCTGTGCAGCGGCGACATGAGCTTCGCCGCCTCCAAGTGCTACGACTTCGAGGTCTGGTCGCCGGGGCAGCAGTCGTGGCTCGAGTGCAGCTCGTGCTCGAACTTCGAGGATTTCCAGTCGCGCCGCATGGGCATGCGCTTCCGTCGCGAGGCCGGCGCCAAGGTCGAGTTCCCGCACACGTTGAACGCGTCGGGCGTGGCGTTGCCGCGCACGTTCGCCACGATCCTCGAGAACCACCAGCGGGCCGACGGCTCGGTGGTCATCCCCAAGGCGCTGCGGCCGTATCTGGGCGGGCGCGAGGTGATCGAGCCCGTCGTGTGATCCGGCGCGCGGGGGCTCGCGCCCTCGCGCGTCCCGTCGCGCCACGGGTACCGGAGGCCGTTCCCGCATGATCCGTCCGCGCACCGCCACGGGATCGCGAGGCTCGCAGCTGCTCAAGACCGCACTGTTCGTGTGCGGCAGCCTCCTGGTCGTGGCCGTGTTCCTGTTCACGCAGAACGCGGTCGGTCGTCTCTCGCGCGAGGTCTCGACCACGTCGTCGCTGCTCGCCCGCGTCGCGGCGCAGGCGACCCTGCCGTCCACGCGCAATCCGCAGCTGCAGAGCGTGCTGCTCGAGATGCAGACGGGCATCAGCTTCCCGATCGTGATCACCGACACGACCGGCACCCCGCGCGCCTGGAGCCACCTGAGCGTGCGCAACGCCGACGTCTCGCCCGAGTCGATCGACAGTCTCGCGGCCGGCCTCGCGATCTCGCCGATCATCGCGGGCCGCGTCGATCGCGTGCGCGCGCAGGTGCCGGTGCTCGACAAGCTGCATCCGCCGATCCCCTTGCGCCTCGAACCCTCGCAGCCCATCAGCGGCCACCTGCACTACGGCAACCCGCCGGTGCTCGAACAGCTGCGTTGGATGCCGCTGCTGGCGTTCGCGGGCACGGGCCTGTTGTTGCTGCTCGGCTTCTCGGGTCTGGCGGGCATCCGGCAGGCCGAGAAGCGCGTCATCTGGGTGGGCATGGCCAAGGAGACCGCACATCAGTTGGGCACGCCGCTTTCGAGTCTGATGGGCTGGGTCGAGCTGCTGCGCGGGCACGCCGAGACCACCGAGCCGGGCCAGGACGTGCGCATCCCGCGCGCCGAACTGGACGAGACGCTGCACGACATGGAGGGCGACATCGATCGCCTGTCCAAGGTGGCGCAGCGCTTCAGTCACATCGGGTCCGCGCCGCAACTCGTGCTGCAGGACGTGGTGCCCGTCGTGCGCGAGGCGGTCGCCTACGTGCGTCGCCGCGTGCCGCAGACCTCGGCGCAGTCGGGCGAGACCACGATCACGTCGCGCTCGATCGAGATCCGCGAGCGCTACGAGGAGGTCCCGCCGATCAACCTGAATCGCGAGTTGCTCGAGTGGGTGCTCGAGAACCTGCTCAGCAACGCGCTCACCGCGCTCGACAAGCCGCAGGGCCTCATCGAGGTCGTCGTCGAGCGCCGCGCCGAGACCGAGGAGGTCGAGATCTCGGTCAGCGACAACGGTCGCGGCATGACGCGCGACGAGCAGCGGCGCGTGTTCGTGGCCGGCTACAGCACCAAGCGGCGCGGTTGGGGCCTGGGGCTGGCGCTCGCGCGGCGCGTCGTCGAGGAGTACCACGCGGGACGCATCGGCATCCGTTCATCGGCGCCCGGCGAGGGCACCACGATGGTCATCCGCTTCCCGACGTGAGCCCTGGCGGTACCGCGTGAGGCGAAGGGCCGGTGCGCACGCGCGCACCGGCCCTTCGTCGTCCTCGCGTGCGCGAGGTCAGGGGCGCGGGCCGAAGCGCTCGCCGAAGAAGTCGCCCGCGTTCCAGCGCGGCGCCTGCGCGCCGTCGGCCGCCAACCACGCGGCCCAGAACGCCATGCTCGTGAAGCGCGCGCCGCTGGCCCAGTCGAACGGCTGCGACAGGTCGTCGTTGGGCGAGTGGTAGTGCTCCGTGCGCCAGTGCGCGACCTGCGACAGCCCGTCCGGCGAGCCGTCGTTGGCCGAGACCGGGAACACCGCGGGGATGCCCTGCTTGATGAACGAGAACTGGTCGCTGCGCACGAACACGACCTCGGCCGGGATCGGGTCGGGCACGAGTTCGAGACCCGCCAGGCCCGCGGCGCGCGTCATGATGTCCGCGAACGAGCTGTGCTCCGCGCCGATCGCGACGACCTTGGTGAGCGGTCGCAGCAGCAGCACCATGTCGAGGTTCACGTTGCCGACGACGCTCATGCTGTCGGGGGCGGGATGGTGCGCGAACCAGTCCGAGCCCTGCAGGCCCTTCTCCTCGCCGGTCACCGACAGGAACACGAGCGAGCGCTTGGGGCGCACCTTGAGCGCGGCGAACGCGCGCGCGGTCTCGAGCATCATCGCGGTGCCCGAGGCGTTGTCGTACGCGCCGTTGTTGATCGAATCGCCGTGCACGGGCTCGCTGATGCCCAGATGATCGAGGTGGGCCGAGATCACGATGCACTCGTCGCGCAGGCGGGGGTCCGAGCCGCGCAGCACGCCGACCACGTTGGGGCTCGAGGCGCGCTCGTGCTCGGTGACGCGCACCGCCTTGACCGTCCAGGTGAGCGGGAACGACTGCACGCGACTGGACTCGGCGTCGGCGACCGCCTCGAGATACGTCTTGGCCGCACCGTCGAACACGCGCTCCTCGGCGGTGCGCGACAGCGAGCCCGCGAGTTCGATCGCGGCGTGCACGTTGGCCGGCGCACCGCCCGCATCGAGCCAGCGGAAGCCGGGCAGGCGGTTCTGCCGCATGTTGCGCTCCCACGGGGCACGCGCCTCGTCGTCGGGCTTCTGGATCTGCAGCAGGCCGATCGCGCCGCGCGATGCGGCCATCTGATCCTTGATCATGCCGTTCGAGTAGTACGCGCGCGGATCGTTGGGGAACCGCGGCGGCGCACCCCGGAACGCGACCAGCACCTTGCCGCGCACGTCGAGGCCGGCGTAGTCGTCGTGGCCCAGTTCGGGCGCGCTCACGCCGTAGCCCACGAACACGAGCGGCGCATCGGTGGTCCACTTGGTGCGCAGGAAGTCGGGCGACAGCAGGACGTCGCGGCCCACCTCGAGGGGCAGGGCCTCGTCGCCGCGGCGCAGTTCGAACGCGCACGCCTCGGGCTTGAGCTGCGCGCGCAGCATGGACACGGGCTGCAGGAAGCCCCCGTCGCCGCCCGGCTCGAGTCCGATCGCCTGCATCTGCTCGGCGACGTAGTGCGCGGCGCGGTCGTAGCCCGCCGTGCCGGTGCCGCGGCCCTCCATGGCGTCGTCGGCGAGCACGCGCACGTGGCCCTCGAGTCGCGCGGCGTCCACGGCCTGTCCGGCCTCGAGCACGGCGGCGGGCACGACCGGCGCGGGCGCGGTCGGGGTGCGGGGCGTGCGCGGTGCGGCCGCCGCGAGGGCGGTCGGTACGAGCAGCGACGCGAGCACGAGCGTGCGACGGACGAGGCGGGCGAGCGGCATGCGGGGGTCCTCGGGCGGGTTCGGGGTCGGGTGGCCGGAAGGGGAAGGCTAGGTCGCGCTCCGGGGTGCGTCAAAGGCCGAACCGCACGGCGCCCCGACCGAGTGGTGTGAGGCACGGGTTTGGGCGCGCCCGTGGCCCGCGCTACCATGCGCGCACCGCCGCACCCACCACCCGCAACCCTCCAGGGACCATGGCCAACGAACGGACTCGACGCATCCTGTGGGCCGATGACGAGATCGACCTGCTCAAGCCGCACATCCGCTTCCTCGAGCAGAAGGGCTACGCGGTCACGCCCGTCTCGAGTGGTGGCGATGCGCTGCAGGCGCTCGAGCGCGAGAAGTACGACGTGCTGCTCATCGACGAGATGATGCCGGGCATGGGCGGGCTCGAGACGCTGGATGCGCTCAAGCAGAAGGACGTGACGCTGCCGGTCGTGCTGATCACCAAGAGCGAGGAGGAGACGCTCATGGAGGAGGCCATCGGCAAGCGCATCACGGACTATCTCATCAAGCCCGTGAACCCCTCGCAGGTGTTCCTCGCCTGCAAGCGCGTGTTCGATGCGCAGAAGCTGCAGGATTCGCAGCGCGCGCGCGACTACGTGGGCGAGATGCAGCGCTGGCAGAGCCTCGACCTGCGCGGGCTCGATTGGCGCGGTTGGGTGGACCTCGCGGTCGAGGTCGCACGCTGGGACGTCGGGTTGGACGGTGCGCCCGAGGCCGGCCTGCAGCAGGCGCACGGGGATTTCCGGCGCGGCCTCAACGCCGACTTCTCGCGCTTCATCGAGACGCAGTACCCGCGCTGGGTGCAGTCCGTGCTGCAGGGCCGTGCCGACGAGCGCCCGCTGCTGTCGAGCGACGTCGTGCGCCACGCGGTCGTGCCGCATCTCAAGGCGGGCAAGCGCGTCAACTTCATCGTCATCGACTGCATGCGCATGGATCAGTGGTTCACGCTCGAGCCCCTGCTCGAGGATCTGTTCGACGTGCACCGCGACTACTACTGCTCGATCCTGCCCACCGCGACGCCGTACTCGCGCAACTCGATCTTCTCGGGGCTGCTGCCGTCGCAGATGTGGAAGAAGCACCCGGACCTGTGGCAGGAGAGCACCGCCGACGATCGCACGCGCAACCGGTTCGAGCGCAACTTCCTCGAGCTGCAGTTGGCGCGCCTGGGTGTGACCCCCGAGAAGGGGCTCAAGTACCTCAAGATCTACGACGTCGCCGAGGCGCAGGCCACGCGCCGGCAGATCAACTCGTACTCGGGTCTGTCGCTCGTGGCGATGGTGTTCAACTTCATCGACATCCTGGCGCACGGCCGCAGCGAGAACGAGATCCTGCAGGAGCTGGCGCCCGACGAGGCGGCGTTCCGTTCGGTCATGAAGGCGTGGTTCACGCACTCGCCGCTCTACGAGATCCTGCAGGCGCTCGCGACGCAGGACGCGGTCACCGTGATCACCACCGACCACGGTGCGGTGCTGGGCAAGCGCGCCGCCACGGTGCACGGCAACAAGGACACCTCGAGCAACCTGCGCTACAAGTTCGGGCTCAACCTGAACACCGACCCCAAGCAGGCGATCATCGTGCGCAAGCCCGCCGAGTTCGCGCTGCCCGACGACGGCGTGGGCAAGAACTACGTCATCGCGCGCGAGGACTACTACTTCGTGTACCCGACGCACTTCCACGAGTACGAGCGGCAGTTCAAGGGCTCGTTCCAGCACGGCGGTGCGGCGCTCGAGGAGATGGTGCTGCCCATCGTGACCCTGCGACCCAAGGCCCCGCGCGCGTGAGCGACGCGTCGCGCAAGCGGACCGCGGCGGTCGAGGGCACCGAGCGATTGGGCGAGGCGTTCGGCCGTGCGCTGCGCGCCGGCGACGTCGTCACGTTGTCGGGCCCGCTCGGCGCCGGCAAGACGCGACTCGTCGCGGGGCTGGCGCGCGCGATCGCGCCGGGCTCGCGCGTGCGCAGTCCCTCGTTCACGTTGGTCAACGAGATCCCGGGCAGCCCGTGGCTGTTCCACCTCGACCTGTACCGGCTCGAGGGCGAGCGCGACATCGAGGGGTTGGGGCTCGAGGAGTACGCCGAGCGCGGCGCGCTGGTCGTCGAATGGGGCGAGCGGCTGCCTGCAGCGTGGCGGACCGAAGCGCTGGCGATCGCGATCGAACCCGGTGAGGGCGACGCGCGCACGCTCGTCGCGACCGCTGCCGCCGGGCGCGGACTCGAACTGCTCGCCGCGTGGCGCGCGCTGCCGGAGGCGCTGTGACCGCGCGTCGCGGACCCGGACTGGCGATCGAGGCGGCCACCGAGCACGGCAGCGTCGTGGTGTTCGACGCGCAGGGCGAGGTGCTCGCCACGCGCGCCGAGACGCTCGCGCACGGGCACACGCGCCGATTGACGCCCATGGTGCACGCCGCGCTCGCCGAGGCGAACGTGGCGGCGAGCGAACTCGCGTGGATCGCGAGCGACCTGGGGCCGGGTTCGTTCACCGGCGTGCGCGTGGGGCTCGCCACCGCGCGCGCTCTCGCGCTCGTGTCCGGCGCGCGCTTGCTCGGCGCCTCGAGTCTGGCGGCGCTCGCGCACGCGGCCGGCGGCGGCAAGCAGTTGCTCGTGCCGCTCGTGGGCGCGGGGCGGCGTGACCTGTACGCCGGGTTCTTCCGCAGCGACGCGCGCGGCCGCGTGCGACTGGTGGCTGCGCCGCGCGTGGACACGCCGCAGGCGTTGCTCGCCGCGACCGCCGAGGTGCACGCACTGCTGCCCGATCACGCGGTGCGCTTCGTGGGCCCCGGTGCGGGGCGCGAGCGCGCGGTGCTCGAGGCCGCGTATCCCGGCGCGACCGCGTGCGGCTTCCGGCACGAGGGCCTGCACGCGCTCGACGTGGCCGCGTGCGCGCGGCTCGACGAGGGCCCGGGCGCCGGGCTGCCCGCGCCGGGTCGCGAGATGGAGCCCGCGTACGTGCGCCCCGCGCAGGCCGAGGAGAAGGTGCGACACCGCGTCATGGGGCTCACGCCGCCGGTGATCCGCGCGTTGCGGCCGGCCGACCTGCCGGTGGTGGACGAGCTCGAGCATCGGCTGTTCGGCGACCCGTGGCCGCAGCGGTTCTTCCTCGATGCGCTCGCCTCTCCCGAGGCCGTGTGCCTCGTGGCCGAGCGCAAGGGGGCGATCGCGGGTTATCTCGTGGCCACGCTCGAGGCGCCGTTCGCCGAACTGCAGAACCTCGCGACCGCGCCCGACCAGCAGCGCGGCGGCGTGGCGCGCGCGTTGCTCGACGAACTGATCGCCGTGTGTCGCGTGCGCGACGTGCGCGAACTGGGTCTCGAGGTGCGCGTCTCGAACGCGGCCGCGCAGGCGCTCTATCGTACGCACGGGTTCCGGCTCACGGGCCTGCGGCGCGGCTACTATCAGTCGCCCGAGGAGGATGCGTTGCTCATGGGGTTCCGATGCTGAGACCGATCCGTCGCCGTGTGGCCCACATGGTCCTGTTGGCGTGCGGGCTCGTGCTCGCGCGCCCCGCCCACGCCGAGGCGGATTCCTCGGCGGTCGCCGTGCCCGCGGACAGCGTGCCGACGACCGCGGTCGGCGGCTGGTCCACCGCGCACTTCACGCCGCCGAGCGCCGCGAGCGAGACGGCGCTGGCACGTCCGCGGGTGCGCCCCACGCCGGTGTTCCTGGGCGGGCGCGAGTTGTTCCGCGTGCGGGTCGGGCGCGACGGCATGACGGTGAACGAGCGCGCGGCCCTCATCCGCGAGCGACTCGCCGATGCGGTCGAGGACGCGGGCATGCCCGCCGATTCCGTGGAGCTGATCCCGGCGGCGAACGGCGTCGAGGTCCGGCTCGGCCGCGATCATCTGCTGTTCGTGATCGCGCCGGCCGATCTGCCGGGGCCCGATCAGGCCGCCAATCTGGCGTGGCTCGCCGACCTCGCCCAACGCGTGAAGGAGGGCGTGCGGCTCGAGCGCACCGAGCGCCGGCCGCTCGCACGATTGCTCAGCGTCGGGCTGGCGCTCGCGATCCTCGCGGGCTTCCTGCTGGCGATCGCGGTCGTGAGCCGCGCCGGCCGGCGCTGGCGCGGCTGGCTGCGCAAGGTCGTCGCGCCGCGCCTGCCGGGCCTGCGCGTCGGCACGCTCGAGCTCGTGTCCCGCTCGCAGCTGGGGGGCGTGCTGCTGGGCACGCTCGGGCGCGTGGACCTCGTGGTCTCGCTGGGACTCGGCTATCTGGGGCTCGCGACCGTGTTCGCGCGCTTCCCCGCGACGCAGTCGTGGAGCTGGGAACTGCGGCAGTTCGCCGTCGAACGCGCGTGGGAGCTGGGTCGCGTGCTCGTCGGGGCGTTGCCGGGCCTGTTCACCGTGGCCGCGATCCTGTGGCTCTTCCGCCTCCTGATCCGCGCGGTCGAGCACTTCTTCGACCGCGTCGAGCGCGGGCAGGCCGTGATCGAGGGCTTCCATCCCGAGCTCGCCCCGCCGAGCCGCCGGCTCGCGAGCATGCTGCTGTGGATCGCCGCCGTGCTCGTGGCCTATCCGTACATCCCCGGGGCGGAGTCCAAGTCGGTGCAGGGGATCTCGGTGCTGCTGGGCCTCATGGTGTCGCTGGGCTCGAGCGGCGTCGTGGGCAACTTCATCGCCGGGCTCGTGCTCACGTACTCGCGCTCGTTCAGTCTGGGCGACCGCGTGCGCATCGGTGAGCACGTCGGCGACGTGATCGCGCTGGGGACGTTCGCGACCAAGCTGCGCAGTCTGCGCAACGAGGAGATCACGCTGCCCAACGGCAGCATCCTGTCGGGCACCATCCTCAACTACACGCGTCGCACCGCCGAGGGCGGGCTGTGGCTGCACACGCAGGTCACCATCGGCTACGACGTCGAGTGGCGCCGCGTGCACGCGCTGCTGATCGAGGCGGCCCTGCGCGTGCCGGGCGTGGAGCACGATCCGGCGCCGATCGTGTACCAGCGCGCGCTCAACGATTTCCACGTCGGCTACGAGATCACCTGTCTGACGCACGACTCGCACGCGCAGCTGCGGCTGTACTCCGACCTGCACGCCGAGATCCAGGACGCGTTCGCACGCGCCGGAGTCGAGATCCTGTCGCCGTCGTTCACCAACCTGCGCGACGCCAACGCCCCGATCCTGCCGGCCGAGCCGAAGGGTCCGCGCGACGAGCCGGGCGGGTTCCGGGTCCGGGGGCCGCGGCCGGGCGCGTGACGGGGGCGGGGCGAGGGTTGCCGGAATGCGGTCGGCCGCCACGACGGGTGGCGGTGGCCTGCCCGGCGGTTTAGATTGTCCGGGCTCAAGCGAACCCCCTGCGGGCATGTCACATGGCCCGCATCCGTTCCCCCGGAGGCGTCCCGAACCCCATGTCCTGGCTCAACCGCGAACGCACCGGCATCAAGCAGGGGCCCAAGCCCGAACGGACCGAACTCCCGGACGGCCTGTGGACCAAGTGTGACGGCTGTGGCGAGGCCCTGTTCCAGACCGTGCTCGAGGAGCACCTCTGGACCTGCAAGCACTGCGGCCACCACTTCCGCGTCCCGGCGCGCACGTACGTGGACTATCTGGTGGACGAGGGCACGTTCCAGGAGCGGCACACCGATCTGGTGGCCGGCGACCCGCTGCAGTTCCGCGACGCCAAGCTGCCGTACCCCGAGCGGCTCGCCGCCGCCCAGCGCGACACCGGCGAGAAGGACGCGGCGATCTGCGGCGTCGCCACCGTGGGCGGTGTCCCGGTGAGCGTGGCGCTCATGAACTTCTTCTTCATGGGCGGCAGCATGGGTTCGGTCGTGGGTGAGAAGGTCGCGCGCGCGATCGAGATGGCGCTCGCGGAGCGCCGCGCCTGCATCGTCGTGTCCGCCACCGGCGGCGCGCGCATGCAGGAGGGCATCCTGTCGCTCATGCAGATGGCCAAGACCAGCGTGCTGCTGGCGCAGCTGCGCGAGGCGCGGTTGCCGTTCGTGTCGGTGCTCACCGACCCCAGCACCGCCGGCGTGCTCGCCTCGTACGCCTCGCTCGGCGACGTCATCGTGGCCGAGCCCAAGGCGCTCGTCGGCTTCGCCGGCGCGCGCGTCATCCGCCAGACGATCGGCGAGGACCTGCCGCCGGGCTTCCAGCGCGCCGAGTTCGTGCAGGACAAGGGCTTCGTGGACCGCATCATCCCCCGCAAGGCGATGCGCACCGAACTCGGGGGGCTGCTGTCGTTCTTCTGGCACTCCACGCGCGGGTTCGCACCCGAGGGCGCCGCCTCGCCGCACGCCTACGACCCGAACGCGACGCGTCCGGCCTGACCGGGAACGCGTCCGAGCCCGTGACCGCCACGCTGCAGCGCCGACTCGAGGCTCTGTGGGGACTCGAGCGCCGTCATGCCAAGTTCGGACTCGACGGCACGCGGGCGTTGCTCGCGGGTCTGGGGCATCCCGAGGCGCGCTTCGCCTCGGTGCACGTCGCGGGCACGAACGGCAAGGGCAGCGTGTGCGCGTTCGTCGAGCGCGTGCTGCGCGCCGCCGGGCATCGCACGGGCCTGTACACGTCGCCGCATCTGGTGAGCTTCCGCGAGCGCATCCGCGTCGACGGCGTGTGCGCGAGCGAGGCCGAACTGCACGACGGACTCGATCGCATCGAGGCGCTGCCGGGCGCGGCCGAGGCCACGTTCTTCGAGATCGCGACCGCGCTCGCGTTCGATCGGTTCGCGCGCGCCGGCGTCGATTGGGCGGTGGTCGAGGTGGGGCTGGGCGGGCGGCTCGACTCGACCAACGTGCTCACCCCGGCCGTGTGCGCGATCACCACGATCGGGCTCGATCACGCCGAACTGCTGGGCGACACGCACGTCGCCATCGCGGCCGAGAAGGCCGGCATCCTCAAGCCCGGCATCCCCGCGGTGAGCGCGGTCGATCACGACGCGGCGGCCGCGGTGATCGCGCAACGCGCGCGCGAGGTGGGTGCTCCGCTCGCCATCGCGCGCGACGTGGCCGACGTGCAGGTGGTCGCCATGGGCGAGTGGGGCACGCGGCTCGCGGTCGAATGCGCGCCGTGGGGCCGGTTCCAACTGCAGACGCGTCTGCGCGGCGCGCACCAGCGCGACAACGCGCGCACGGCGCTCGCGGTGTTGTCGCGCCTCGCCGCGCAGGGGATGCGACTGGAGCTCGACGCGCTGCGCGAGGGCTTCGGTGAGGCGCGCTGGCCGGGACGGCTCGAGCCCTGCCCGACGCGACCGCGCCTGTGGTGGGACGGGGCGCACAATCTGGATGGCATGCGGCGATTGGGGCAGGCGTGGACCGACGACCTCGCGTTCGCCCCGCCGGTCGCGGTGGTGTTCGCCGCCGGTCGCGACAAGGACGTGCCCGCGTTGCTGCGACGACTGCACGCGTTCGCCCCGAACGCCACGTTGTACGTCACGCGCACCGCGAACGAGCGCGCGCTGAGCCCCGCCGAAATCGTCCCGCTCGCCGCCGGTGCGGGCTTTGCCGCCGAGGCGGCGGTGAACGTGCCCGAGGCGATCGAGGCCGCGTTCGCGCGCCACGCCGAGGGTCGCGTGCTGCTGTGCGGCTCGCTGTTCGCGGTGGGCGAGGCGATGCAGGCGTTCGGCGGCGCACCCGCGGAGGCGGCGTGAACCGCGTGCGCGTCCGCGCGCTCGCCCGCCTGTCCAGCCTCGTGCTGGCGCTGGCGCTGCTGTCGCCCGTCGCCCCGGCGGGGGCCTGGGGTCGCAAGCCCAAGCGTGCCCCCGAGCCGCCGCCTCCCGCGGTGACCGACTCCGCGCTCGTCGCCCCGGTGGGCGAGGATGCGATCGCCGCGCCGGATTCGGCGTTCGCCGACGAGGCGCTCGCGAGCGACTCGACCGCGGTCGCGGACTCCACCGCCGCGCGCATGCGTGCGGGTGCGTCCGCGGATTCGCTGCGCGCGCACGGCTTCCGCCCCGATTCGACCGGTGCGATCCTCACGCGTCCGGCGCCGCGCACGCGCACCGTGTCCGCGCCCGAGCCGCCGTACCGCATCGAGGCCGATCGCATGAGCGGTGGCCGCGGCCCCAGCGGCGACGTGCTGTTCCTGGAGCAGGTGCACATCACGCGCGGGCGCACGCGGCTCACGTCCGAGCGCGGCCGGTACGAGCGCGCCACCGGGCAGGTGTTCGTCGAGGGCCACGTGCGGCTGCGCGACTCCACCGCGACGGTGACCTGCGACGAGGCCTCGTTCTC
This sequence comes from uncultured bacterium, assembly GCA_964655175.1. Lineage (GTDB taxonomy): Bacteria > Eisenbacteria > RBG-16-71-46 > RBG-16-71-46 > RBG-16-71-46 > JAIOPA01. The sequence continues at coordinate 29,860 of CAZZLY010000014.1, read as the reverse complement.
CGAGACGCAGGACCGGCTCGACCTGCGCGGCAACGTGGTCGTGGTCGATCACGACGCGACGCTGCGCGCGCCCTACGGTTGGTACGATCGCAAGTTGGGCTTGGCGCAGCTGCAGGGCGGCGTGCGCGGCACCGAGAAGAAGCAGCGGCTCATGGCGCGCGAGGCGTTCTACGACCGCGATTCGATGGTCGTGCGCGCGCGCGGCGACGTGGTCGGCATCGACGACGAGAACCGCACGCAGCTCGAGGCGCAGGCGGTGGACTTCGATCGGCGTGCCAAGGTGGCGGTCGCCACCGGTGAGCCCGTGCTCAAGTCGCGGGACGAGGACGGCAAGGAGACGCGCCTGCGCGCGCGCCGCGTGGTGGTGGATTCGCGCACGCGCGTCGCCGAGGCGTTCGATTCGGTCACCGTCGAGCGCGACACGCTGCGGGCGACCTCGCGCTATGCGCGCTTCGACGATCGTACGGGCTACGGCATCCTGCTCGGCGAGCCGCGCGCCTGGGACGGCGAGACGGTCATGTCGGGCGACACGATCGAGACCTTCACCGAGAAGCGTCGCATCGGCCGCATCGCGGTGCGCGGGGGGGCGGCGATCACGTACGCCGGGGCGCGCGAGGACACGCGCGGCGAGACGAGTCGGCTCACGGGCACGCGCGTCGACATGTACGTGACCGAGTCGCGCATCGACAGCCTCATGGCCGTGGGCGCGGCGCGCAACGCCTACACGTCGGTGCCCAAGGAGGGCAAGACCGCCGAGCGCAACGAGGCCCAGGGCGACACCATCCTGGTGTTCTTCAAGGACAAGAAGATCGATCGCGCGCGCGTGCTGGGCGGGGCGTCGGGCACGTATCAGCCGCCGGTCACGGTCGGCGACACGACCGCCGCGCGCGAGGAGCGCATCCGCTACGAGGGCACCGCGATCACGTTCGTGATCCCCAGCAACCGCATCGTGCTCGACGGCGACGCGCAGCTCGATTATCGCGACCTGCAGCTGAAGGCCCGCCGCGTCACCTTCGACAGCGAGAAGAACTCGCTCGTGGCCGAGGGCAAGCCGCAGCTGGTCGAGAAGGGCGACCAGGTCGACGGTCAGCTCATGACCTACGACATGGACCGACGCGTGGGCACGATCTACCAGGCCACGACGCAGTACGAGCGCGGGCTCTATCACGGTCGGCAGATCCGCAAACCCAACGACCGCGAACTCGACGTGCTCGGCGGCGCCTACAGCACGTGCGATCTGGCGGAGCCGCATTACCACTTCGCGGCGCGCTGGATGAAGATCTATCTCAAGGACAAGCTGGTCGCGAAGCCGGTCGTGTTCTACCTGCGCAACGTGCCCGTGCTCGCGCTGCCGTTCTACGTGTTCCCCATCAAGCCGGGGCGGCACTCGGGCTTCCTGTTCCCGCAGTTCGAGTTCGGCTTCAACAACCAGAACGGCCAGTTCATCCGCAACGCCGGCTACTACTGGGCCCCGAACGACTACTTCGACGTCACCGGCGCGGGCGACTACTACCAGGCCGATCCGTCGTGGCTGCTGCGCGGCGAGCTCAACTACAAGCTGCTGTACCGCTTCGAGGGCCGTGCCGACCTCAAGTTCGGGCACGACGAGCGCACCGGACGCGACGACTACACGTTCTCGGGCAGCCACCAGCAGACGATCGGGCAGCGCACGCGACTGTCGGCGCTCGGCAACTTCACCTCGAGCCGCGACTTCATCGGCAGCGGCAACTCGGGGCAGTCGTTCGACCGTCGTTTCGACCGCTTCCTCAACTCGAACGTGCAGCTCACGCATTACGCCGACTGGATCTCGCTCTCGGCGATCCTCGACCGGCGCCAGGACCTCAATGCGGACGACGATCTCGAGTCGCCCTTCGGCGGCGTGCCGCTGCCCGTGGGCACGGTGGGGCGTCCGAGCCTGACCGTGTTCGAGCCGTCGGTCTCGGTCACGCTGCCCACGCGCACGATCGGCTCGTACGGCTTCCTCAAGGACTCCAAGCTCGGTAAGGCGCTGAGCACGACGTACCTGAGCCTGAGCGGGCGCTACCTGGGTTACCGCACGCAGCGCGGCTTCCTGGTGGGCGAATACGACACGAGCGGTGTGCTCGTGGGCGACCACGTCGAGCAGAAGCGCGAGGTGCGCCGCGCCGCATCGTCGCAGTTCGCGATCTCGGACTCGCGCCGTCTGTTCGGTTGGATCAACTTCTCGCCGTCGCTGTTCGGCAACGCGGTCGTGTTCGATCGTGACGCGCTGGGACACCGTTGGGCCACCGGCGCCACGTGGCAGACGAGCGCCGGACTGTCCACGACGCTGTATCGCACGCTGAACACACCGGTCCCCGCGCTGGCGCTGCGGCACGTCGTGAGTCCGAGCGCCACGATCCAGTACGCGCCCACGTTCCCGGGGCTCGCCTACCGCGACACGAACGGCTTCCTGCGGCCGCGATTCGAGGGCTTCGGCGACATCAACCTCTTCTCGGGCTCCAAGTCGCTGCTCGCGAGCTTCGCGCTCGACCAGCGCATCCAGGCCAAGGTCACGCGTGGCGATAAGGTGACGCGCCTCGACAACCTGCTGTCGTTCAGCACCACCGGTGCGTACGACTTCCTGTGGCGCGAGAACGGTCGTGCGCACGGCCTGCTGCCGCTGGCGGCCGGCGCGCGGTTGCAGCCGCCGGGCTACGTCAACGCCGACGCGAGCGCCTCGATCGATCCGTACGCCGGCCGTCCGCTGCGTTCGTTCGGCTGGAACGTGTACTCCAGCTTCAGCAACCGCGGTGGTGGCCGCCCGCAGGCGACCCGCGCCGTGAGCGGCACCGATCGCACGCTCACCGAGGGCGAGGAGGCGGCCGCGTCGTTCCAGGACAACTGGTCGGCCTCGATCGCCTACTCGTACTCGGGCGGTTACTTCGGACCCAGGTGGAGCACGCGCGAGGCGCTCAACGGCACGTTCCGCTACCAGCTCACCGAGAACTGGGCGTTCGACTACTCGGCGGGCTACAACCTCACCGCGCACGCGATCCAGGTGCAGAACTTCAACGTGACGCGCCACATCCATTGCTGGGACGCCACGTTCACGCGGTCGTTCACGCCCGGGGGCGAGGCCGAGTACTACTTCCGATTGGGCATCCGCGAGCAGCGCGAGGTCTACTTCGAGCGCGGCACGCGCGTGCAGAGCTTCGGTGGCATCCAGTAACGGGACGCGCTGGCACGTCGCCTGCGATCGCTGCGACGCGGCCGTGTGGACGGGCCCGGACGGCGCGCGCGTCGTGGCGTGGTGCGAGGCGTGTCAGGTGCCTCGCACGCTCGACGCCGATCGTGCCTGCCCCGAATGTGACGCGCCGCTCGCGGTCGAGCCGCGCTTCGTCGAACTCTGGGGCGGGCTGCAGCAACTCGACGCCGTGCTCGCGGCATGGCGCGGGGACGCGCGCGCGCTCGCGACGCTGCTGCCCGAGCGGCCGCGGTTCGTGACCGATCTGGATCCGCCCGCCCCGCGCGCGGGCGATCCGCCGGCACTGCGCGCGTTGCTCGAGGCGTGCGCGCACGGGGATTACCGCTCGGTGCTCACGGATCGTTCGGCGACCGACCCGCGCGCCCACGCCGCCCGCGCGATCGCGTTCGAACGCCTGCGCGATCCCGCCGCGGCGATCGCCGCGTGGGACGCGGTGCTCGCCCACGACGAGGACGCCCGTGCGCGACTCGCGCGCGGGGCGTTGCATGCGCTCGCGGGTCACTGGGACGCGGCCGACGCGGACCTCGCGCGCGCCGGCGCGTCGTTCCCGGCGCGCTGGGATCGCGCGTCGCTCGCCCTGCACCGTGCGATCGTCGAACGCGACGGCTTCCCGGATGCGGACACGCTCGCCGCCGCGCGCACCGAGGCCGGTCCCGCATCGGCGTACTGGAGCGACCCCACGGTGGGACGACTCGTGTGGTCGCTCGTCGTCGAACGCACGCTCGCGGGTCGCCCCGCACCGCTCGCGGTGAGCGAGCCCGACACGCACGCGCGCGTGCGCGCCGCCGAGGCCACGTTCGAGCACGCCACGTTCTGGGATCGCGCCATGCAGGTGGTGGGCTGGTGGCGGTTGGGGGCCGCTCGCGAGGTGGCCCGACTCGCGGCGCCCCTCGCCGATGCGCAGGCCGCCGAAGTGCTCGCGGAGCCGGCCCTGCGTGGTGTGGCGCTCGCCGAGGTCGCGGCGATCCTGCGGGCCGTTCGCTCGGCGGGGGCGGACGGCGACCCGGCCGCCGCGCAGCGGCTCCTGGCCCCCGCGGTCGCGCGGGCGGACCTGCAGCGGTTCCGTATCCCGTGTCGCCACTGCGGGATGGGGACGGTGGGCGTGGACGGTGTCGAGGAGCCCGAATCGCCCGCGGTGTGAAGCCCTGCGGTGAGGTCCGCGTCAAAAGGACACGCGGGACTGCGGACGGGATGGACAATCGGCCGATGATTCCCGCATGCTCGTGGTCCGGGGCGGTACCCGACCCGGAACGAAGGCGACGGGACGTCCGTCGGTGGTGGACCCGACTCCAGAGAGGAGGATGCGATGCGACTCGGCCTGCCGTGGCGTGTGACGGTGCTCGCGTCCCTGCTGCTCCTCCTGAGTGGTCAGTTCTGCATGCTCACCACCTGCCTGCCCCGCATGGCGCGCGCGCACGCCGGCGCCCACGCCTGTTGCCACACCGAGCGCACCGCGCCGACCTCCACGCCCGTCCCCTCGGGGGCGATGCCGTGCGGGCAGTCGGTCGTGCTGCTCGACGCGAGCGCGCACGAGACGGCCGCGCCGATCGTGCAGACGGTCGCGTGGATCGTCACGGCGGACGTGCTCGTGACGCCCGCGGCGCGTCGGATGCCGCGTGCCGCCGACGACACCGGGCCGCCACTCGCTCGCCGAGCGACCGCGACCTCGGGACTGCGCGCACCTCCGCAGGCCTGACCCGCCCGCGTCCCGTGCCGGGACGTGGTGACGCCGCCCCACGTGCGGCGTGTCCGGAATCGGCGCATGCTGTGCGCGCCCTGGGTCCGTCCCCGTCCTGAGGAGTCCCCGATGTCGTTCCCGTCGCTCCGTGCCCTGCGGCACGGTCTGGCCGTGTGCACCACGGTGGTCGTCTCGCTCGCCGTCGTCCCCTGCGCGCGCGCGGCCGAACCGCTCACGCTCGAGCAGGTGCTCGCGCAGGTGAGTGGCGCCGACCCGCAGATCATGGCGCAGCGTCACGAGGTCGAGGCCGCGGCCGCGCGCGTGCGTCGTGCGGGCGCGTTCGATGCGCCCATGCTCGACCTCATGGTCGAGAACGTGCCGGTGGGCGGCGGCTTCGACATGGATCCCATGACCATGCGCGTCGTGGGTCTGGAGCAGCGCGTGGTCGTGAGCGGCGCGCGCGGGCTCGCGCGTCGCGCCGCACGCGCGGACCTGCACGCCCAGGAGGCGATGGCCGACGACACGCGCTGGCAGCGACTGTCGCTGGCGTGGCAGGCGTACGCCGACGCGTACGGGGCCGAGCAGCGGCTGACCGCGGCGCGCGACCATCGCGCGATCATGGACCGCATGGCGGCGGCGGCCCGTGCGCGCTACGAGTCGGGGCGCGGGCGGCTCGAGGACCTGCTGCGGGTCGAGGCCGAGCGCGCGCGCATCGAGGCCGACGCCGTCGGGTTCGAGGCCGAACGCAGCGGCGCGCGTGCACGGCTCGCCGAACTGCTCGGCCGCGGTGGCGCGGGGGACGCCTGGGAACTCGTGGACCCGCGCACCACGCTCGCTCCGGATTCCGCGGCGGGCTGGGCCGAGGTGGTGGCCGCGCATCCGCGCGTTCGCATGGGACTTGCGCGCGAGCAGGCGCGCCGCGACGAGGCGGCCGCCATGCGGCGCATGGTGTGGCCGGACCTCACGCTGCGCGCCTCGTACGGCTATCGCAGCGACCTGCATCATCTGGGGCCGCAGGACGACATGTGGAGCGCCGGCGTGGGCGTGATGCTGCCCATCGGTACGGGCTCGCGCCAGGGCGCCGATGCGGCCGCCATGACCGCGATGGCCGAGGCCGCGCGCGCGGAGGCGCGGGCGCAGTCGCTGGCGATCGAGCGCGAGTTGCGCACGCTGCGCGCCGAGGCCCGTGCGGCCGCGCGCACCGCCGCGCTCCTCGAGGACACGGTCGCGGTCGCGGATCGTCGCGTGCTCGCGGCCGCGTGGTCGTCCTATGAGACGGCGCGCACCGACCTGGCCGGCGTGTTCGATGCGGCCCATGCGTTGTATGCCGAGGAGATCGAGGTCTCGCGTGCGCGTCAGGCGCAGGCGCGTGCCTCGGCCCGCCTGCTCGCGATCACCGCGCGCGGGGATCTGGTGGGGGTGCGCCTCGCGACCGCGACCGCGCCCCGGGAAGGAGTGCAGCGATGAGCGAGTCCCGCGATCCCCGTCACGGCGTGCACGAGCCGCCGCCCGGTGCGTCGTTCATGAACACGATCCGGTGGGTGCTGTTCGGTGGCCTCACGCTGCTCGCGCTGGTGTCCATCGCCAGCTGGGTGGCGTGGCGCGTCGGCGAGTCGCGTGCGCCGCGGCACGCGGCCGCGACCGCGGGTGCGGTGAGCTACCGCTGTCCCATGCATCCCAACTACACGAGTGACAAGCCGGGCGAGTGCCCCATCTGCGGCATGAAGCTCGAGCGGGTCGAGTCCGACGCGACGCACGCGCACGACGACAGCGACGTGCCGGGGCTGACGAGCGTGCAGATCCCGTCCGAGCGCACGCAGTTGATCGGGGTGCGGCTCGCACGGGTCACGCGCGCCTCGCTCGGCGCCGGGGCGCCGCTCGTGGGCTTCGTCACGCCCGACGAGACGCGGCTGCGGCGCGTGCAGTTGCGCGTGGCGGGCTGGGTGCAGTCGGTCGCGATGGATCGCACCGGACAGTCGGTGCGCGCCGGGCAGCCCATGCTGTCGATCGACAGTCCCGAACTGGTGCAGAGCGAGCAGGAGTACCTCGTCGCGCTGGGCGAGGGCGAGGGGATGAGCGGGCACGACGCCGGTGCGCACGAGGCCGCGCGCGAGCGGCTGCGCCGCATGGGCGTGCCGGCCGAGGAGGTCGCGCGGCTCGAACGCGAGCGCAAGCCGTCGTCGCGGCTCACGCTGCGTTCGCCCGTCACCGGCACGGTGCTCGAGCGCAACGTCGTCGAGGGTCAGTACGTGGGCGCCGACACGCCGCTGTTCACGGTCGCCGATCTGTCGCGCGTCTGGGTCATGGTCGACCTCTACGAGCTCGACCTCGCTCGCGTGCACGTGGGCGATCGGGCGCGCTTCACGGCGGACGGTCTGCCCGGCCGCGTGTTCGAGGCCGCCATCGACTTCGTGTATCCCACGATCTCGAGCGAGACCCGCACGCTCAAGGCGCGACTCGTGCTCGACAACGCGTCCGGGCAGTTGCGGCCGGGCATGTACGGCCAGGTCGAGGTCGCCGGTCGACGCGGCACGCCGTCGCTGGTGGTGCCGTCGGAGGCCGTGGTCAACACGGGCGAGTACAGCTACGTGTTCTTGGCGCGCGAGGGCGGCCGGTTCGATCCGCGGCGCGTGTGGACCGGCGCCGGCGACGGCGACCGCACCGTGGTGCTCAAGGGGCTCGCCGAGGGCGACACGGTCGTGGCGAGCGCGTCGTTCCTGATCGATTCCGAGAGCCGTCTCAAGGCCGCGATCGCGGGTCTGGGGGGCGCGAGCGACTCGCTCGCCGCGCCCGCCGGACGCGGGAAGCGGTGAGGCCGCGATGATCGCGCGACTCATCGGGGCCTGTGCCCGTCGGCCGTTCCTGGTCATCACCCTGTCGCTGCTCGCGTTCGTGGGCGCGCTCGCGGTCATGCGCAAGGTGCCGCTCGACGCCATCCCGGACCTCTCGGACCCGCAGGTCATCGTGTTCACCGAGTGGATGGGGCGCAGTCCCGACCTCGTCGAGGATCAGGTCACGTACCCGATCGTCTCGAGCCTGCTCGCGGCACCCAAGGTCACCGCGGTGCGCGGCCAGAGCATGTTCGGCATGAGCTTCATCTACGTGATCTTCGAGGAGGGCACCGACCTGTACTGGGCGCGCAGTCGCGTGCTCGAGTACCTCAACACGCTGCGTTCGCGCCTGCCCGCGGGCGTCACGCCCACGCTGGGCCCCGACGCGTCCGCGGTCGGCTGGGTGTTCCAGTACGCGCTCGAGGATCGCAGCGGCACGCACGATCTGGCGGAACTGCGCGCGTTCCAGGACTTCAACCTGCGCTACGCGCTCGCGAGCGTGCCGGGCGTGGCCGAGGTCGCCTCGGTGGGCGGTTACGAGCGGCAGTACCAGGTCGAGGTGGATCCGGCGCGGTTGCACGCGTACGGACTCTCGGTCGCCGACGTCACCGGGGCCATCCGCCGCAGCAACCGCGAGGTGGGCGGGCGCGTGATCGAGATGTCGGGGCGCGAGTACTTCGTGCGCGGCCGCGGGTACATCCGCTCGCTCGACGACCTGCGGCGCGTCGCGGTGGGCGTGGACCGTCGCTCGGGCACGCCCATCCGTGTGGGCGACGTGGGCCGCGTGGCGTTCGGTCCCGACATCCGTCGCGGCGTGGCCGAGTCCGACGGCGTGGGCGAATCGGTGGGCGGCACGATCGTGATGCGCTACGGCGAGAACGCCGAGCAGGTCATCGCGCGCGTGCGGCACAAGCTCGACGAGCTGCAGCCGTCGTTCCCGCCCGGCGTGAAGGTGAAGGTGGTGTACGACCGTTCGGCGCTCATCACGCGTGCGGTCGAGACGCTGCGGCACACGCTGGTCGAGGAGGCGATCGTCGTCAGCCTCGTGATCTTCGTGTTCCTGCTGCATCTGCGCAGCACGCTCGTGCCCGTGCTCACGCTCCCGGTGGCGGTGGCGCTGGCGTTCGTGCCCATGTGGCTGTTCGGGATCGACTCCAACATCATGAGCCTGGGCGGCATCGCGATCGCGGTGGGCGCCATGGTCGACGCCGCGATCGTGCTGGTCGAGAACGCGCACAAACATCTCGAGAGCGCCCCACCCGGCGCCGACCGGCGCAAGGTCGTGATCGCGGCCGCGCAGGAGGTGGGGCCGCCCATCTTCTTCTCGCTGCTCATCATCACGGTGGCGTTCCTGCCGATCTTCGGGCTCGACGGCCAGGCCGGGCGGCTGTTCAAGCCGCTCGCGTTCACCAAGACCTTCGCCATGGCGTTCGCCGCGCTCGTCTCGGTGACGCTCGCGCCCGCGCTCATGACGCTGTTCATCAAGGGCCGGGTGCGGCCCGAGCACGAGCATCCGGTCTCGCGTGCGCTCATCGCGCTCTATCGCCCGTTCGCGTGGGTGGCGCTCAAGAACCCGCGCACGACGATCGCGATCGGGCTGGCGGCGGTGCTGTCGGCGGTGCCCATGGCCATGCGGCTCGGACACGAGTTCATGCCGCCGCTGCAGGAGGGCGATCTGCTGTACATGCCCACCACGTTCCCCAACCTGTCCATCGAGGAGGCCAAGCGCAGCCTGCAGACCCAGGACCGGCTCATCCGCCGGTTCCCCGAGGTCGAGCGCGTGTTCGGCAAGGCGGGCCGCTCCAACACGCCCACCGATCCGGCGCCGTTGTCCATGGTCGAGACCGTGGTCAAGCTCAAGCCGCGCGAACAGTGGCGCATGGTCGAGACGCCGCGCTGGTGGCACGGCGCACCCGCGTGGACGCATCCCGCGTTGCGCGTGGTGTGGCCCGACCGGCATCGCATGACGTGGGACGAACTCGTGGCCGAGCTGGATCGCACGGTGCGCGTGCCCGGCTGGACGAACGCGTGGACGATGCCCATCAAGACGCGCATCGACATGCTCTCGACCGGCGTGCGCACGCCGATCGGCGTCAAGATCCTGGGGCCCGACCTGCAGGTCATCGAACGACTCGGCGTGGATCTGGAACACACGCTGGCGGCGGTGCCGCACACGCGCAGCGTCTATTCCGACCGCAACACGGGCGGGCTGTACATCGACATCGTGCCCGATCGCGAAGCGCTGGCGCGCTACGGGCTCGCGTTGGGCGACGTGCAGGACGTCATCGAGGCGGCGATCGGCGGCGAACCCATCGAGGTCACGGTCGAGGGGCGTGAGCGCTTCACCGTGAACGTGCGTTACCCGGCGTCGCTGCGGCAGGACGTCGATCGGCTCAAGCAGGTGCTGGTGCCGCTGCGCTCGTCGGGGGGGCGCGCGGGGGACGGCATGAGCGTCGCGCCGCCGCTCAGCGAGGGGCCGCTGCTCGCGATGGCCGGAGCGTCGGACATGGACGACCCGAGCATGAGCGGCATGAGCGGCTCCGGTGCGTCGTCGTCGGGCATGGGGCGCAGCGCGTCGCGCGGTGCCATGTCCGGACCCGGCGGTGAGGCGCCGGCCGCCGGGGGCGCGCCCGCGGTGAGCCTCGAGGGCTGGGGCATGCCCACGGGCGCGCACGTGCCGCTCGGGCAGGTCGCCGACGTGCACGTGGCCAACGGCCCGCCCATGATCCGCGACGAGTCCGGCATGCTCGTGGGCTACGTGTACGTGGACATGGACGCGGCGCGCCGCGACGTCGGCAGCTACGTGGACGACGCCAAGCGCGCGGTCGCGCGCGAGGTGACGTTGCCGCCGGGCTACTCGCTCAAGTGGACCGGGCAGTACGAACTGCTGCAGGCCATGCAGGCCCGCATGCGCTGGCTCGTGCCGCTCACGCTGTTGCTCGTGCTGCTGCTGCTCGTCGCCAACTTCGGGCGACTCGCGCCGGCGCTCATCGTGCTCGCCTCGGTGCCGTTCGCGCTCGTGGGCAGCGTGTGGCTGCTCGCGGCGTTGCACTACCATCTGTCCACCGCCGTGTGGGTCGGCCTCATCGCGCTCGTGGGACTCGCGACCCAGACCGGTGTGGTCATGGTGGTGTACTGCGACGTCGCGTACCTCAAGGCCAAGCGCGAGGGCCGCATCCGGGGGCTCGACGACATCATCGAGGCCACGCTCGAGGGTTCGGTGCAGCGCGTGCGGCCCAAGCTCATGACCGTCGCGACCATGATGATCGGCCTCGTGCCGCTGCTGTGGTCGCAGGGCGCGGGGGCCGACGTCATGAAGCGCGTCGCGGCGCCCATGGTGGGCGGGCTCTTCACGTCGGCGTTCCTCACGCTGGAGATCATCCCGGTCGTGTACACGTGGTGGCGGCATCGCGAGTGGCGGCGTGAGCAGCGCGCCGCCCGCACGACCGCACCCCACGAGGAGGTGTGATCGCATGTCCACGTTCATCCCGCTCGGCGCGATCCGGCGCGAGGGCGAGGCGGCCCCGCCGACCGAGGTCGTGCGGTTGCGCATCGCCGGGATGCACTGCGCCTCGTGCGTGGGTCGTGTCGAGGCGGCCATGGCGCGCGTGCCCGGGGTGCAGTCGGCGCGTGTGAACCTGGCGACACAACGCGCGGAGGCCGACGTGCTCGCGAGTGGCGTGCACGAGGCGCCGGCGCGACTGGTCGCGGCCGTGCTCGAGGCCGGCTACGACGCGCACGTGGTCACCGCCGCGGTCGCCGACGATCGCGAGACGGCCGAGCGCGCGGCCGAGGAGGCGGTCGTGCGACGTCGCTTCGCGATCGCCGCGATCGGCGGTGGCGTCGTGTTCGTGATCGCGCACGTCGGCATGTTGTGGCCGGGGCTGTTGCCGGGCACCCCGTGGCAGCAGGGCGTGCTGCAGTTCGTGTGCGCGCTGCCGGTGCAGTTCGTGGCCGGCGCGCCGTTCCTGCGCGGCCTCGTGCGCGGCCTCGTCAAGCGTCGTCCCGACATGGACACGCTCGTCGGGTTGGGCACGCTGACCGCGTTCCTGGCGTCGGTGGGCTCGCTGTTCACGTGGACGAGCGACCCCGCGCACGCGGGGATGCCCGGCATGGACGGGCCCGCGCTCTACTTCGACACCTCGGTCACGATCGTCGCGCTCATCCTGCTCGGCCGCATGCTCGAGGCGCGCGCGCGCACCGGGACCTCGCGCGCCATGCGTGCACTGCTCGACCTGCAGCCGCGCACCGCCCTGCGCGTGCACGACGGGGTCGAGACGAGCGTGCCGCTCGACGCGGTCGCGGTGGGCGACGTGCTCGTGGTGCGCCCCGGCGAGCGGGTGCCGGTGGACGGTCGTGTGCAGGAGGGCCGCAGCCACGTGGACCGCGCGCTCGTCACGGGCGAGAGCCTGCCGGTCGAGGTGGGGCCGGGCGACGAGGTCGCCGGTGGCATCCTCAACGGCCACGGTGCGTTCACGATGGTCGCCACCAAGGTGGGCGCGGACTCGATGCTCATGCAGGTGGTCGCGATGGTCGAGCGAGCACAGACGACCAAGGCGCAGGTGCAGCAGTTGGCGGATCGTGTGGCGGCGGTGTTCGTGCCCGCGGTGCTGGCGATCGCGGCGCTCACCTTCGTGGTCTGGTGGCTCGGGGGTGTGGGCCCCGCCGAGGCCATGCTGCGATTGGTCGCGGTGCTCATCGTGGCGTGTCCGTGCGCGCTGGGTCTGGCGACGCCGACCGCGCTGGTGACCGCGACCGGACGCGGCGCACAACTGGGCCTGCTCGCGCGCGATGCGAGCGCGTTCGAGCGCGCCGAGACCGTGGACCGCGTCGTGTTCGACAAGACCGGCACGCTCACGCAGGGCGCACCGCAGTTGACCGACGTCGTGGTCGCCGACGGCGTCGACGAGACGCGGCTGCTCGCGGCCGCCGCGACCGCCGAGCGTCGCAGCGAGCATCCGTTGGCGCTCGCGGTGCTGCGCGGTGCCGCGGGCCGCGGCGTGGCACCCCGCGAGACGACGCAGTTCGGGGTCGTGCCGGGCAAGGGCGTGTTCGCGCTCGTCGAGGGCCGCGCCGTCGTGGTCGGCACGAGCGCGATGCTCGCCGAGTACGGCGCGTCCGATGCGGCGCTCGCCGACGCGCGTGAGCGGCTCGAGGCGCAGGGCCGCACCGTGGTCGCGGTCGCCGAACAGGGGGCGCTGCTCGGGTTGCTGGGCATCGCCGACACGCGGCGACCCGAGGCGGCCGCCGTCGTGCGGTCGCTGCACGCGCGCGGCCTCGAGGTCTGGATGATGACGGGTGACCACGCGCGCACCGCGGCCGCGATCGCACGCGAGGTCGGCATCCCGTCCGAGCGCGTGCTCGCGGGCGTCGCGCCGGGTGACAAGAGCGCGGCGATCGCGCGACTGCAGGACGCGGGCCATCGCGTCGCCATGGTCGGCGACGGATTGAACGACGCGCCCGCGCTGGCGCGCGCCGACGTGGGGCTGGCGATGGCGAGCGGCACCGACGTCGCGATGGAGGCGAGCGCGTTCACGTTGCTGCGCGCCGACCTGGGTGCGGTGCCCGACGCGCTGTCGCTGTCGCGGCGCACGCTGCAGGTGGTGCGGCAGAACCTGTTCTGGGCGTTCGCCTACAACGTCGTGCTCATCCCCGTCGCGGCCGGCGTGCTGGTGCCGTTCCTGCGCGAGGGCGGCGCGATCGGCCCCGTGCTGGGTTGGTCCGGCGCGTTGCATCCCATGCTCGCCTCGCTCGCGATGGCCCTGTCGAGCGTCTCCGTGGTCGCGTCGTCGCTACGGCTGCGGGGATTCCGGCCACGTCCACTGGAGTCCCGCTGAAGTTCCCTTGATACTGCCGGGGTCGGTCCCGGTTCCACCCCCGCGTCACCGCGGTCCCCAAGCAAGGAGATGCCAAGATGCGTCGTCTGTTCGCCCTGCTCGTCCTCGCGTCGCTCGTCGGTTGCACGCCCGCCGGTCCCAAGGAGATCCAGATCGCCATCACCGACATGGGCTTCGAGCCCAAGGAAGTGACCATCGCCAAGGGGCAGGCCGCCGTCGTCGTGATGACGCGCAAGAGCGACAACACCTGCGCCACCGAGGCCGTGTTCGCCGAGACGGGCAAGAAGTACGACCTGCCGCTCAACACGCCGGTGCGCATCGACCTCACCAACGTGAACCCCGGCACGCTGCACTACGCCTGCGGCATGGACATGGAGAAGGGCACCATCGTCATCCAGTGACGAGGCTGCATCGCAGACACGAGGGGCGTCCGGGGATCCCCGGACGCCCCTCGGCGTTTGCAAGGTGTGGCACGAGACGTCTAGGCCAGGCCCCAGTCGTCGAGTTCGTCCTCGTCGAGGCCCATGAGGTGGCCGACCTCGTGCTTCACGGTGATGCCGATCTCGTGCGCGAGTTCCTCCGGGTCGTGGCAGGCGCGCAGCAGGTTGCGACGGAACAGCAGGATCGTCCCCGGCGCCCCGGGCACTGCCGACGGGCCCTGCGCGAAGATGTGCCGGCCCACGAACAGCCCCAGCAGGTCGGGGGAGAGCGGCGGGTCCTCCTCGGTGAGCATCTCCACCGTGGGCAGCGGCTGCACCAGCACGGGGCACTCCTCGAGCTTCTCGCGCACCTTGGGCGGCAGCTCGGCCACCGCGCGCTCCACGACCGCGTCGAACGCCTCGTCGCTCACCTCGAGCGGCTCGGGGAAGTGCTCGCCATCGAGCCCCGCGGCCGCTTCGGCCGCCTGGGCCGCGCCGGCCGCATCGCCCAGATGCTCGCGGATGCGCGACAGCAGGTCGTGCGTCATGGCCTCGCTGGGCTGGATCGTGATCGAGCGCTGCGCGTCGGCCTCGGCTTCGGCGAAGCGCGTGAGGTCGTACAGACACGCCGCGCGCAGGAAGAAGAAGTGCGCCGGGTCGGCCGAGCGCTCGGCGCCGCGGATCGCCGCGTACGCCTGATGCGGTTCGCCCTCGTCCAGCTTGAGCTGCGCATCGGCGATGAGCAGATCGGGGTGGCGCGGGCGCTTGCGCAGGAGCGCATCGAGCGCTTCGCGCGCCTCGTCGAGTTCGCCCTCCTGCAGCAGGTCGTCGATGCGGTCGAGCGCGGCCCACTCGGTCTCGTTCAGCGTCTCGTAGCTCGGGGTCGGTTCCATGCCCGCAGCCTAACCGAGCGCGCCCTGTGGCGCATGGCCGGTGCGGTTGGCCGGGCTCCGCGTGCGGGGCTAGAGTCCTCGGTGCCGGCCGTCCGGTCGGGTCCCCCCGTGGTCGATCCTCGTCGAGGAGTGCCTCCGATGCGTCTGCGTTCCCTCGCTGTGCTGCTCGTCGTCCTCGGTCTCGCGCCGCTCGCGCATGCGGCCGACGACGCCGTCTACAAGGCGCCGCCCACGGTGGTGGCCGACCTGCTCACCGCACCGCGTGTGCCGCGCGGTGCGCCCAACGCCTCGCCCGACGGGCAGTGGCTCGCGGTCTCGGATCTGCGTTCGCTCATCCCCATCGCCACGCTCGCCGAGCCCGTGCTCAAGCTCGCCGGGCTCGAGGTGCTGCCGGGCATGTGGGCCAATCGCGCCGGGCTCAAGAACGCGGCGGCGGGCCTGTCGTTCTACAAGGTCAGCGATGGTTCGCAGGTGCGCGCGCAGCTGCCCGAGGGCGTACAGGTGGGCCTCGTGCGCTGGAGCAGCAAGGGCGATCGCGTCGCGGTGCAGACGTTCGCGACCGGCGGCGGCGAGTTGTGGATCGTCACGGTCGCCACGGGAGCGGCGCGCCGCATCGACGGTGTGCGTCTGCACGGCGTGAGCAACGTGCTCGAGTGGTCCAACGACGATCGCAGCCTGTTCGCGTCGTTGGTGGTCGAGGGGCGGCTCGCCGCCGACGGATCGCGCGTGCCCGCGGGCCCCGCGGTGCGCCGCTCGGCCGGTCGCGCCACGCCGCAGCGCACGTCGCGCGACGTGCTGCGCACGCCCGACGATCAGACGCTGTTCGCGACCACGGTCACGACGCAGCTCGCCTGGGTCGGCGTCGAGGACGGTGCGGTGCGCGCCATCGGTGCTCCGGTCGCGCTCGCGGGCGTGGACCTGTCGCCCGACGAGAAGTCGCTCGTGGTGCGTCGCTTCACGCTGCCCGCGCCGTTGGGCTTCCCGGCGTCGTTGTTCCCGCGCAAGGTCGAGCTGTGGCCGCTCGATCGCGGCGCCCCGATCGCACTCGGTGACGTGCCGTTGAACGATCGCAGCGCGATCGCCAGCGTCGCGCCGCTGGGCCCGCGCGAGTTCACGTGGTCGCCCGACGGCCGCGCGCTGTGGTTCCTGTCGTGGGAGGACACGAAGGGCGCGTCGGCGCAGGCGGCCGTGCGCGACACCGCGCTGCCGCCGCCGGGGCGCGATCGCATCCTGCGTCTGGACGCGCCGTTCACGGGCGCGCCCGTCGAGGTCGCGCGCGGCACGTTCCCGGTGGACGGGCTGCTGTTCACGTGGGACGGCACCCGGCTGATGGTGTTCGAGGGTTACGAACCGCGGCGCGTCGAGACGCAGTGGTGGTTCGACGTGCGCGATCCCGCCAAGCGCGGCGTGCTCGTGTCGCGTTCGACCGAGGGCGTGTACGACGCCCCGGGGACGATCGCGCTGCGCGGTGGGCGCCACGACGTGCGCGCGTGGACGACGGCCGACGGCCGCGCGTTCTATCGCATCGGCGAGGGCTATCGTGCCGACGGGCAGCGGCCGTTCCTGGATCGCTGCGCGTTCGACGGGGGCCGCTCGACGCGTCTGTTCGAGAGCGAGGCGTCGCGACTCGAGACGCCGGTCACGCTGCTCGCGGCCGACGGTCGCCGCTTCCTCACGCTGGGGCAGTCCGCCACCGAGACACCGAACTGGTTCCTGCGCCGCGCCGGCGAGTCGAGCGCCATGGCGGTGAGCGCGTTCACGAACCCCGCCGAGGCGCTGTCCAGGGCGCAGCGGCAGGCGTTCACGTTCAAGCGCGCCGACGGCATCGTGCTCAACGCCGAGGTCGTGCTGCCGCCCGACTGGAAGCCGGGCGACAAGCCGCTGCCGACGGTGTTCTGGATCTATCCCAACGACTACCGCTCGGCGGCGGCGGCGTCGCAGAACCGCTCCTCGCCGAACCGGTTCCCCTCGCAGAGCGCGCTCAATCCCGAGGTGCTCGTCACGCAGGGCTACGCGGTGGTCAAGCCCGACCTGGCGATCGTCGGCACGAACGACCAGTACGTCGCCGAACTGCAGCGCTCGGCGCAGGCGGCGGTGGACGAGTGCGTGCGGCGTGGCTTCACCGACCGCGATCGCATCGCGGTCGGGGGGCACTCGTACGGCGCGTTCTCGACCGTGAACTGCCTCGCGCACACCAAGCTGTTCCGCGCCGGGCTGGCGAGCGACGGCGCCTACAACCGCACGCTCACGCCGTTCACGTTCCAGGCCGAGACGCGCAACCTGTGGGAGGCGCGCGACACGTACCTGGGCATGTCGCCGTTCCTGTACGCCGATCGCATCGATGCGCCGCTGCTGCTCGTGCACAACCAGGACGACACCAACGTGGGCACGAACCCCATCCAGAGCCAGCGCTTGTACGAGGCGCTCAATGGACTGGGCAAGACCGTGCAGTTGGTGGAGTACCCGTACGAGGACCACGGCCCGGTCGCGCGCGAGACCGTTCTCGATTACTGGGCGCGCGCGCTGGAGTGGTTCGACCGCTACGTGAAGAACGCGGGCCCGGTCGCGCCGCAGACGCCCTGACGGTAAGGGGTTGCAGGCGAAGGGCCCGGGGGCCGTCGGCCGCCGGGCCCTTTCGTGTGCGGTGCGTGCCCCGGGGCGTGCCGAGGTCATGCGCCGCGCCCGGACGGCCGATGACCGGGGGAGTGCCGCAAACCCCACAGGGACTTGACCTTGACCCTCGTGGGGGTGGTCCCTAGACTCAGGGGACGCTTGCGCAGCACCCATCCGCTCCCTCATTCGGGCCCCGAGCCCGACCCGGAGAATCCCGCACCATGAAGGCAATCGTCTCGCGCGTGCTCGCCGCCATCCTGGCCCTGTGCCTCGCGGCCGCGCTCCTCGGCGCCGCTGCACCCGGCAAGGTGCTCGAGCCGAACAAGCTCGTGATCCTGTCGACCACCGATGTGAAGGGCAAGAACGAGCCCTGTGGTTGACACACCCCCAAAGGGGGTCTCGCCCGGCGGGCGAGTTTCGCGGACAGCATGAAGACGCAGTACGGGCAGGTCGTCCTCGTCGACAACGGTGGGTTCTTCCCCGAGGAAGGCGACAGCCTGTATCGCGACAAGGCGTGGTTCCTCATGGACGGCACCGTGCTGATCGGTGGTGACGCGTCCGGCATGAGCGAGAAGGAGCTCAAGTACGGCCGCAGCTGGCTGCTCGCGCAGCTCAAGCGGTCGCGGCTCAACATGGTCTGCGCCAACGTCTGGGACAAGACCACCAAGAAGCCGCTCGTGCAGCCGTACGTCATCGTCAAGAAGGGCACGGTCAACGTCGGCATCTTCGGGCTCACCAGCGACAAGGTCGATCTGGGCCCGTCGCGTGACTCGTTGACGCTCGAGGACCCGGTCGTCGCGGCGCAGCGCACGGTGGCGGAGATGCGCAAGAAGGGCGCGACCGTCGTGGTGCTGCTGTCCATGCTCGGCAAGGTCGAGAGCGAGGATCTCGTCACGACCGTCGATGGCATCGACCTCGTGATCGCGGGCCGCAACGTGCCGGTGATCCAGAAGGGTCGCATGATCAAGAACACGCTCGCCTGCTACGGCGGTGAGCAGGGTCAGCACATCGGCCGCTCGGTCCTCACGCTGGACGCCGCGCGCAAGATGACGACGGGCGAGAACGACGTGTTCGTGCTCGGTCCCGAGGTGGGCGAGAAGCCCGAGGTCCTGCAGCTGGTCAAGTCGTTCAACGACTCGTTCAACGACAAGATGCGCAAGCTCGAGAAGGAGCGCGCCGCGCGTGCCGCCCTCGAGACGGGTGGCGAGACCGCGGGCGGCAAGCCCTCGGCCGACCACTACGTCGGCATGGAGGTCTGTGCGCGTTGCCACCAGCCCGAGGTGCAGCAGTGGGCGACCACCGCGCACGCGCGCGCCTGGCAGACGCTCGTGGATCAGAAGAAGGAGTCCACGCCGGAGTGCATCACGTGTCACGTGGTGGGCTACAAGCAGCCCGGTGGCTTCCAGACGGCGGACGACGCGGCCAAGTTGGGCAACGTGCAGTGCGAGAGCTGCCACGGCATGGGCACCACGCACGAGGCCATGCCGGCGCAGAAGCAGCGCATCACCGAGGCCACGTGCCGCACCTGCCACAACCAGACCACGAGCCCGACCTTCGACTTCGCGGTGTTCCAGCCGCACATCGTCCACAAGACGCCGGCGGATCTGAAGCCGCTGCCGCCGAACCCCAACAAGAAGAGCATGCAGATGAAGTCGGGTGCGCCCAACCC
>CAZZLY010000014.1:0-10594 GCA_964655175.1 uncultured bacterium | reverse complement strand
CGCGCGACCTCGGTCGCGCTTGACGCTGCTTCGCGCGGCCCCCTAACTTCGCTGTGGCCCAGAGCATGCGGCCCCGACTCGCGGGGCGCGCCGGCCGCTCCCACGTCGTGCCCCCCTTTCTCTGGAGCGACCCGTGAACAGCCTCGAGGGCGTGCAGTACTTCGAATCCATCCTCGACACCGTCGGCCACACCCCGCTCGTGCGCCTGCGCAAGGTGTCCGCCGGACTGCCGTGTCCCGTGCTCGCCAAGGTCGAGTTCTTCAACCCCGGCGGCAGCGTGAAGGACCGCATCGGCCTGGCCATGGTCGAGGACGCCGAGCGTTCGGGGCGGCTCAAGCCCGGCGGCACGATCGTCGAGTGCACCTCGGGCAACACCGGCCTGGGGCTCGCCATGGTCGCGGCGGTGCGCGGCTACCGCGCCGCGTTCTGCATGCCCGACAAGGTCTCGAGCGAGAAGGTCAACCTGCTCAAGGCGTTCGGCGCCGAAGTGTTCCTCAGCCCCACGGCGGTCGAGCCCGAGCATCCGGACAGCTACTACAGCGTCGCCAAGCGCATCTCGAGCGAGCGCCCCGGCGCGGTGCTCATGAACCAGTACCACAACCCGTCGAACCCGGAGGCGCACTACCGCACCACGGGGCCCGAGCTGTGGCAGCAGACGAAGGGGCGCATCACGCACTTCGTCGCCGGCATGGGCACGGGCGGCACGATCAGCGGCACGGGCAAGTACCTCAAGCAGCAGAACCCCAAGGTGCAGGTCATCGGCGCCGACCCGGTGGGCTCGATCCTCAAGCATTACAAGGAGACGGGCCAGATGTCCGAGGCGCACACCTACAAGATCGAGGGCGTGGGCGAGGACTTCATCCCCACGGCCACCGACTTCTCGGTCGTCGACCGCATCCTCAGTTGCAACGACCACGACGGTCTCAACATGGCGCGCACGCTGGCGCGCGAGGAAGCGATCTTCGTGGGCGGCTCGGCGGGCATGGCCGCGTGGGTCGCGCTCGAGGTCGCCAAGGACTGCGGGCCCGACGACCTCGTGGTCGTGCTGCTGCCCGACACCGGCGAGCGCTACCTGACCAAGGTGCACAACGACGAGTGGATGCGCGACAACCATCTGCTCGACCCCTCGTCGGTGCGCGTGGGCAACATCGCCGGGGCCAAGGCCGCGCGCGTGCGCACGCTGTTCAAGGTCGAGGCCGGCGAGCCGCTGCGCCGCGCGCTCGCGCTCATCCAGCAGCACGACGTCTCGCAGTTGCCGGTGTTCCGCGGCGCCGAGGTCGTGGGCACGCTGGAGGAGGGCGACGTGCTCAAGACCGCGCTCGCCGACGCGGGCTCGCTCGACCGACCCGTGGACGCCATCATGGGCGCGCCGCTGCCGGTCGTCGGGGCGGCCGAGCCGGCCGACGTGGTCACCAAGTTGCTCGCCTCGCGCTCGCCCGCGGTGCTCGTGCGCGGTGAGGGCGGTGCGATCCAGAGCATCCTGACGCGCTTCGACATGCTGCAGTTCATCGCGGGAGGCGAGTAGTGGCCACGTTGAACCCGAAGTCCGGTCTGAGCACCAAGGCGATCCACGGCGGCCAGCATCCCGACCCGACCACGGGCGCGGTCATGACGCCCATCTACCAGACGAGCACGTACGCGCAGGAGGCCCTGGGTCGACACAAGGGGTTCGAATACGCGCGCACGCACAACGCCACGCGCGCCGCGCTCGAGGGCAATCTCGCGGCGCTCGAGGGCGCGAAGCACGGCCTGTCGTTCGGTTCGGGTCTGGCGGCGACCAACTGCCTGATGCAGACGCTGTCGGCGGGCGACCACGTCGTGTGCGGCCAGAACACCTACGGCGGCACGTTCCGGCTGTTCGACAAGGTCTGGAAGCGGCACGGGCTGTCGTTCACGTTCGTGGACGCCACCTCGATCGAGGCCATCGCGGCGGCGTTCACGCCGCAGACGCGCATGGTGTTCGTCGAGACGCCCACCAACCCGCTCATGCAGCTCACCGACATCGCTGGGGTCGTGGCGGTCGCCAAGCCGCGCGGCATCACCGTCGTCGTGGACAACACGTTCATGACGCCGTGGTTCCAGCGGCCGCTCGAACTGGGCGCCGACGTCGTGTTCCACTCGGTGACCAAGTACCTCAACGGGCACTCCGACATGATCGGCGGCGCGCTCGTCACCAGCGACGACGCGCTGCACGAGCAACTGCGCTTCCTGCAGAACGCCGCGGGCGCGGTGCCCGGGCCCATGGATTGCTTCCTGTGCCTGCGCGGCACCAAGACGCTCGGTGTGCGCATGCAGCGCCACGACGAGAACGCGCGCGAGCTCGCGGCCCTGCTCGAGAAGCACGCCAAGGTGAGCAAGGTGTTCTATCCCGGGCTGGCGAGCCATCCGCAGCACGCGCTCGCCAAGCGCCAGGCGAGCGGCTTCGGCGGCATGATCTCGTTCGTGCCCGGCGACGGTTCGCTCGAGGCCGGTCGTGAGGTGTTCGATCGCTTCCAGCTGTTCACGCGCGCCGAGAGCCTGGGCGGCGTCGAGAGTCTGGTCTGCCACCCGGCGTCCATGACGCACGCCTCGGTGCCGCGCGAGCGACGTCTGGCGATGGGCTTCCCGGACGGGCTGCTGCGACTGTCGGTCGGCATCGAGGATCTGGCCGATCTGCGCGCGGATCTGGAGCAGGCGCTCGGTGCGATCTGACCTGCGTCTGGCGCTCGTGAGCACGGCGATCGCCCTGCTCACGAGCTGCGCGCGGCCCGTGGACCGCATGCTCGTCGTCTCGACCGACGACGTGCAGGGCAAGACGAGCCCGTGCGGCTGCCACACCCCGAAGGGTGGGCTCGCGCGGCGCGCCACGTTCCTCGACAGCGTGCGCACGAAGCAGCGCGCGGTGTTCGTCGTGGACGCGGGCAACTTCTTCCCGGCCGACGAGGACGAGCGAGAGGCGGGCCCGTTCATGCTGGCCGCCATGGCCTCGCTGGGCACGCGTGTGGCCGGGGTGGGCGCGAACGATCTGCGCTTCGGCTACTCGTTCCTGCAGCAGCACGCGCGTGCGGCCGGCGTTCCGCTCGTCTCGGCCAACCTCGTGCGCTTCGACACGAGCACGCCCGCGTTCGAGGGCTGGCGACTCGAGACCGTGGCGGGCCGCAAGGTGGGCGTGTTCGGCGTGCTCGCGGAGGACAGCGATCTGGGCCCGGCGCGCGACACGCTGCGCGTGGACGCCCCGGTGGCGGCGGCCCAGCGAGCCGTCGCGGCGCTGCGCGCCCAGGGCGCGGGCGTGATCGTCGCGCTGTCGCAGTTGGGTAAGGCGGGCAGCGAGAGCCTCGCGGTCCAGGTGCCGGGCATCGACGTCGTGGTCGCGGGCGGGGGCACGCCGGCGCTCATGGACGGGGTGCGCGTCGGCCGCACGATGGTGCTGCACGGGGGGAGTCAGGGCTGGCAGGTCGGCGTCGCCGAGGTGCGGCTGACGGGCGAGGGGCGTGCCGCCTCGATCGCGGGTTCGACCGTCATCCTGGGGCCCGACGTGCGCAACCAGCCGGCCATGGCCGCGCGCGTGAAGACCTTCGAGGACTCGCTCAACGCGCATCTGCGTGCGCGCGATGCCGCGCTCGGGGCCGCGCCGCGACCGGGTGCGACCGCACCGCATTTCCTGGGTATGGCGAACTGCGTCAAGTGCCACGCCGCCGAGTACGCGCAGTGGCGCACCACCGCGCACGCGCGGGCCTGGAAGACGCTCGCCGATCTGCAGAAGGAGTCCACGCCCGCCTGCGTTCCGTGCCACGTGACGGGATTCAAGCAACCCGGCGGGTTCCGCACCGCGGACGACGCTTCGCGTTTCGGCAACGTGCAGTGCGAGGCGTGCCACGGCATGGGGACGTCGCACCACGACTGGAGCGAGAACGGTGCACCGGCGGTGGCCGAGTCCGTGTGCCGCACCTGTCACACGCCCACGACCAGCCCGACGTTCTCGTTCGCGACCTATCGACCGCACGTGCTGCATCAGCCGCCGCCGGGCCTCGAGCCGCTGCCCGAGACACCGGCCCAGAAGCTCATGCGGCAGGGGCTGCCGCCGCACGGGAAGTGATCCCGGCGGGCTGCCGGCGTCCGAGGCGGAGTGGCCCGTCCCGTCAATGTCAAGAAGATGTCATGTCTGCCCTTCGGGCTTGCATCCGGGGCCGTGCGGTGCCTCCCACGGTTTGACAACGGGGGGTGTGGACCCTAGCCTGCGGTGCGATTTACTGGGAGGTGCGACCCGCAAGGGGATCGCCTCGGCCGCGCTCACAACCGCATAGCGCATGGACGCAGCCTGCCCGACACCGCTCGCCTCATCCGTGGTGTTTTTTTCATGGGCACCGAACGATCAACGACTTTGTGGAAAAACACGGCTGCTCCCCGGCGAATGCCCGGGAGTGGCAGCGTGAGAGGAGGTGAACGTGCACACGATGCGTAAGCTCTTTGCTCTGGCGCTGATGGCGCTCGCCCTCGCGTTCGTCGCGGTGGGTTGTGGCAAGAAGGCTGAGACGCCGGCGGAAACGGCGGCTCCGGCCGAGACGACGTCGACGATGGCGGCCGATACGGCTGCTGCCCCGGCGGCTGACACGGCGGCGGCCCACTAAGCCCCTCCATGTCCCGTGTGTCACCCGAGGGAGTCGCGCTCACGCGCGACTCCCTTCGGCTTTCCTCCCCGGGACCCATGCGCCGCAAGGCCCACCCAGGAACGACCTCGGCCACGGCAACCCGGAGCGGGGGACCTGCGTAAGGGGAGGCGGAAACCCTCCGCCCGCGTCCGACCCGAGCGGTCCGAGCCATTCGCCATCCCGACGATCCGGTCCGGTCCGCTCCCACGTCCGCCGTGACCCCGCGTCCCGAAACGAGGAATCCCGTATGCGCCACCTCCATCCGCGGCTTCTGACCGGTCTGTCGGCGATCGTTCTCGCGCTGACCGTCGCACTGCCCGCTCTCGCGACCACGACCCGGTCCGTGGCGGCCACGCTCACCTTCCGGCCCGAGCCCGCCGAGAGCACCGCCGTCCACCGCGCCCGCGAGCGCGCGGAGCGGCTGCGGGGCGACAGCCTCGACGCCCTGGTGGACGCCGCCGCGGCGCAGGCCGTCGCGCAGGCCGATACGGCGATCGCCGCCATCGGTCGCGTGAGCGGGCGCATCACCCGCTTCGGCGACGACGTCACGATCCCGCGCGAGCAGACCATCGACGGGGACGTGTCCACGATGGGCGGCGACGTCGAGGTGCTCGGCACGGTCAAGGGCACGGTCTCGTCCACCCGCGGCGATCTCACCGTCGGGCGCGACGGCCGCGTGGACGGCGACCTCGTGAGCTTCGGCGGTGACATCGAGATCGAGGGCCACGTCACGGGCGACGTGTCCTCGACCGGGGGCGACGTGACGCTGCGCGACGGCGCGCGCGTCGATGGGGACGTGGTCACCATCGGCGGCACGCTGACGCAGGAGGACGGCGCGCACGTCGGCGGCCAGCGCGTGACCGCCGGTGGCTCCGCGACCGGATCGCGGCACGGGTCGCGTCACCGCGAGCACGGCGGGGCGGGGCACGTCCTCGGGCACCTGGGCTTCCTGGTCCTCATGCTGCTGCTCACGTTCGTGTTCACGGCCATTGCGCCCGGTCGCACGCAGGCCGCGATCGAACGCGCCCGTCAGGAGCCGGGCATGTCGGCCATCCTCGCGGCGCTCATGCTCATGCTGATCGTCCCGGGCATCATCGCGGTGGCGCTGGTCATGGCGGTGCTGTGCATCACGATCATCGGCATCCCGCTCGCGCTCGCGGTGTTCTTCGGCTACTTCGTGCTGCTCGCCGTGCTGCTGGCGTGGGGCGCGGCGGTCGGGTTCGCGATCGTCGGCCGCGCGCTGGCGATGCGCACGGGGCGTCCCGCGCCCACGCTGGCGCAGGCCGGCGTCCAGGGCGTGGTCGCGGTCATCGGTCTCGTGATCGTGGGCGACCTCGTGCACCTGATCCCGTTCTTCGGCTTCCTGGGCGTCATCGCCAAGGTCGTCGCCTGGGCCACGTTCGTCGCGATGGGGCTGTTCGGCGCCGGTGCGATGATCCGCTCCGAGTACCAGCGTCGATCGCTGCAGGAATGGTGGCGTCGCTTCCGCGCCCCGAAGGCGCCCGCGGCCGCTCCCGTGATGATGTCCACCGCCGACCCGGTGCCGAGCGCGGCCCCGAGTCCGGCGCCGAGCCCGAGTCCGACCGATCCGACCGATTCCGGTCCGATCGCCTGAACCCCGCGTCGACGCGGCGGCCCGCACCCCTCCTCGGGTGCGGGCCGCTCGTGTTCGTGGGCCCTGCGGGGTTGCCCCGTGTCATGCGGTGCGTCACTGTCGGCGGGAACCTCGTCGCGCCCCGCAACCACCGGAGGCCCCGTGCCCGGCCTGCTGCCGTCGTTCGTCTCGAACCTCATGCGCCTCGCGCCGCCGGAGATGTCGCTCCCCGGGCTGCTGGCGCTGCTGTTCGTGGACAACGCCACGCTCGCGGTCGCCTCGACCCCGTTGCTGCTCGCGTACGCGCCGCACTTCGCGCCGTGGCAGGTGGGTCTGTTCGGCGCGATCGCGGCGGGGCTGGGCAGCACGGTGCAGATGATCGTGTTCCGCGCCGTCCTGCATTCGGACGCGCCGTTCATGCGCCGCTTCGCCCCGTCGCGCGAGCAGGTGACGAAGGCCCTCGCGACCGCGCCGAACGCGCTCTTCATCGCCATCCTGCTGGCGCGCGCCACGCCGCTGCCGGATGCGCCCATCAAGCTGGTCGCCGCCGCCGGTCGCTATCCGCTGCCGCGCTACTTCCTGGCCGTGTTCCTGGGCGGCGTACCGTACTTCGCGCTGCTCGCGTGGTTGGGGCACGAGTTCCCCGTGCCGCCGTGGGCGTTGTTCGTGCTCGTGGTACTCGTCGCGCTCGTGTTCCTGTTCGAGCGCTGGAGGACGCGTGGCCGCACGCCGCGGATCTGACCGGTCGCGCGCCCGAACCGCGCGGCCCACGATCGCCCGCGCCATCGGCATCGACACGGGCGGCACGTTCACCGACGTGGTGGCGTGGCGTGATGGTCGGCGCGTGGCGTTCAAGGTCCCGTCCACCCCGCGCGAACCCGCGACCGCGGTCGCGGCCGCGCTCGCGCGGGCGGGCGCGGGGCGCGGCACCCGCGTGCGACACGGCTCGACCGTGGCGACCAACGCGCTCCTCGAGCGCAAGGGCGCGCGCGTCACGTTCGTGACCACCGCGGGCTTCGAGGACGTGCTCGCCATCGGTCGGCAGGATCGGCCCGATCTGTACGCGCTGCAGCCGCGTCGCGAGCCACCCCTGGTGCCGCGTGAGCGTCGGGTGGGGGTGACCGAGCGACTGCGAGCCGGGGGAGCGGTCACCACGCCGCTCTCGCCGCGCGCGATCCGCGAGGTCGTGCGCCGTGTGCGCGCCACCGCGCCCGAGGCGGTCGCGATCGGGTTGCTGCACGCCTGGTCCAACCCCGCGCACGAGCGCGCCCTCGCGCGCGCGCTCGCGCCGCTCGGCGTGCCCGTCTCGGTCTCGAGCGAACTCGTGCCCGAGATCCGCGAGTACGAACGCTTCGCCACGACCACCGCCAACGCGTTCCTCACGCCGCGCGTCGCGCGTTACCTGGCGCGCGTCGCCGACGCCTGTGCGGGCGCCGACCTGCAGGTCGTGCTCTCGCACGGCGGCACCGCGCCCGTCGCACAGGCGGGGCGCGAGCCCGTGCGGCAGTTGTTGTCGGGCCCGGCGGCCGGCCTGCGCGCCGCGCTCGCCGCCGCGCGCGCGTGCGGCTTCGCGCATGCGCTCACGCTGGACGTGGGCGGGACCTCGACCGATTGCGCGTTCCTGGGTGGGCGCGACACCGGCGACGACGGCCTGCCGCGTCGGCGCGCGCGCGAGGTCGCGGGGGTCCCCGTGCTGTGTCCGACGCTCGACGTGCACACCGTGGGCGCGGGTGGCGGCTCGATCGCGCGCCTCGATGCCGGCGGTGTGCTGCGCGTGGGCCCCGAGAGCGCCGGCGCCGATCCGGGCCCCGCGTGCTACGGCCGCGGTGGGCCCGCCACGGTGACCGACGCGCTCGTGGTGCTGGGCGCGATCCCCGGCACGTCGCTCGCGGGCGGCACGCTGCCACTCGATCGCACCGCCGCCGAGCGCGCGCTCGCACGACTCGCGCGCGAGATGCGCGTCGCGTCCGCGCGTGTCGCCGCCGCCGGCGTGCTGCGTGTCGCGGAGGCACGTATGGAAGCCGCGCTGCGCCGTGTCTCGGTCGAGGTGGGCGAGGACCCGCGCGAGGCGGCGCTCGTGGTGTTCGGCGGGGCGGGCGGACTGCACGCGTGCGCGCTCGCGGCCGCGCTCGGGATGCCGGCCGCGGTGTGGCCGCGCGAGGCGGGCGTGCTGTGCGCGCTGGGCGCGCTCGAGGGCGGCTCGCGTCGTGAACGCTCGCGCAGTCTGCTCGTGGACGCACGCGACACGGCCGCGCTCGAACGCGCGTTCGCCCGGCTCGAGCGCGAGGTGCGCGCCTCGTTCGCGCCCGGCGAGCGGTCGCGACTCGTGCTCACGCGGCGCGCCGAGGTGCGCGTGCGCGGTCAGGCGCACGAACTGTCGGTGTCGGCCGCCTCGCTCGCGCGACTCGCCGAACGCTTCCACGCGGCGCACGAGCGCCGCTTCGGATTCGCGGACCCCGCTGCCGTGCTCGAGGTGGTCACGGTCGAAGTGGGCGGGGCGCTGCCGGCGGCACTGCCGCGCGAGCGCGCCGTACCGCGCCCCGCGCGCGCGACGCGCTCGCGCATCACCGTGTGGCACGACGGCCGCCGTCGCGACGCGGTCGCCCTCACGCGCGACGCGATCCCCGCGGCCGGCGTGCGCGGGCCCGCGGTCGTGTGCGATGACGGCGCAACGTTGTGGGTCGCCCCGGGCTGGTGCGCGCGTCGTCACGCGAGCGGCGCGGTCGTGGTCACGCGGGCGGGCCGCTCGTGAGCGCGCGCCGAGCGTCGGGCGCACCCGGGGCGGTCGAGCTCGCGCTCTTCCGCGGCCTGTTCGCGGCGTGCGCCGAGGAGATGGGCGCCACGCTCATGCGTGCGGCGCATTCGCCCAACATCACCGAGCGACTGGATCACTCGTGCGCGGTGTTCGATGCGCAGGCGCGACTGGTCGCCCAGGCGGCGCACATCCCCGTGCACCTGGGTAGCATGCCGCGCGCGGTCGAGGCGGCGCGCGCGCTCGCGCCGTTCGCGCCCGGCGACGTCGTGCTGCTCAACGATCCGTTCGACGGTGGCACGCACCTGCCCGACCTCACGCTGGTCTCGCCGGTGTTCCTGCCGGGCCGGCGCGCACCGTCGTTCTACGTCGCGAGCCGCGCGCACCACGCCGACGTGGGCGGTGCCGCTCCGGGCTCGCTGCCGATCGCGCGCGAGGTGTACGAGGAGGGGCTGCGCATCCCGCCCGTGTTCCTGCGTCGTGCGGGCCGCGAGCAGCCCGACGTGCTGCGGCTGCTGCTCGCCAACGTGCGCACGCCGCACGAGCGGCGCGCCGATCTCGCGGCGCAGGTGGGCGCGCAGGTCACCGGCGCACGCCGACTCGAGGAGCTGTCGCGACGGGGTGGGGCGGCGGGTCTCGAACGCGCGGCCGCCGCGTTGCTCGACGCCACCGAACGTCATGCGCGCCGTGCGCTCGCCGGGCTGCCGCGCGGACGATTCATGTGCGAGGACGTGCTCGACGACGACGGGCTCGGGCACGGGCCGTTGCCCATCCGCGTGACACTCACGCTGGGTGGGGGCCGCGTGCGCGCCGACTTCACCGGCACCGCGCCGCAGGCGGCCGGCCCCGTGAACGCGGTGCGCGCGGTGACGACCGCGGCGGTGCTGTACGCCACGCGCGTCGTGCTCGCCGAGGACGTGGCGGTCAACGACGGTCTGCTGCGCACGATCGAACTGCACACGCCTGCGGGCAGCCTGGTGGATCCGCGCCCTCCGGCGGCGGTGGGCGCGGGCAACGTCGAGACGTCGCAGCGCATCGTGGACGTGGTGCTGGGCGCGTACGCGAAGGCGCTGCCCGACCGCGTACCGGCCGCCAGCTACGGCACCATGAACAACCTGCTCATCGGTGGGGTCGATCCGCGTCGCGGTCGTGCGTACGCCTACTACGAGACGCTCGGCGGGGGGCACGGTGGTGGGCCCGCGGGCGCGGGCGAGGACGCGATGCAGGGCCACATGACGAACACGCGCAACACGCCCATCGAGTCGCTCGAGCACGCGTACCCGCTCGAGGTCGCCTCGTTCCGCGTGCGCCGCGGCAGCGGTGGGCGGGGGCGCCACGCGGGCGGCGACGGCATCGAGCGGCGCGTGCGACTGCTCGCGCCCGCGCGCGTCACCGTGATCGCCGAGCGGCGTGCACGCGGAGCGTGGGGGCTCGCGGGGGGCGAGGCCGGCGCGCCCGGCGAGACGCGCGTGGCGATCGGCCGCACGACGCGCCGGATGCCGGCCAAGTTCACGACCGACCTGCCCGCGGGCGCGATCGTCGAACTCGCGAGCCCCGGCGGCGGCGGCTGGGGCCGCGCCACGCCGACGCGCAAGTCGCGAGCGAAGCGCACGCGCTGAT
>CAZZLY010000013.1:24474-50752 GCA_964655175.1 uncultured bacterium | reverse complement strand
GTGCGCCCGCGTGCTCGAGCACGCTCATGCCGATGAGCGGCGCGCTCGCGACCGCCAGGCCCCACGACAGCGAGTAGCCGCCCTGATAGCGGCCGCGGCGATCGGTGGGGGCGAGGTCCGACACCATGGCGTTCGCCACCGGCAGCACGCACATCTCGCCCAGCGTCCACAGCACCACGCCCACGACGTAGAGCGGCACCGTGTGCGCGAACGCGTTGAGGCCGAACCCGACCGCGGTGAACAGCGCGCCCGCCGCCAGCGTGCGCGAGCGATCGCGGCGCGTGAGCAGCGGACCCAGGAACGGCTGGATCGCCACGATCAGCAGGCCGTTCAACGCGAGGATCATGCCGTAGGTGGCGGGCGAGTGGCCGTGCGAGGTCATGTCGAGGGGGAACGCGGCCGCGTTCTGCAGGAACAGCACCGCGTACAGGAACGCGAGCACGAGGAACGCCACGTACGGCACGTCGCGGTAGGGCGCGAGGAACGCGGCCCACACCGACTCGCGCGGGCGCGCCGGTGCGTCGGCCGCCACGCGCGGTGACGTCGGGCGCGTCTCGGGCACGCCGAATGCGATGAGCAGTCCGAACAGCACCGTGGTGAGTCCGTCGCCCACGAACAGCCAGTGGAACGAGCGGCCCGCCAGCAGGCCGCCCAGCGTGATGCCGATGGCGTAGCCCAGGTTGATGACCCAGTAGTTGAGCCCGAACGCGCGCACGCGATCGTGCGGCGCCACGAGGTCGGCGACCGCCGCCTGCATGCCCGGGCGGTACATCTCGGTCAGCAGGGCGACCACGAACAGCAGCGGGGCGAACACCGCCATGCGATCCACGAACGCCAGCGCGATCATGCCCGCGCCGCCGCCGATGAGCGCCAGCAGCATGGTCGCGCGCCGGCCCACCTTGTCGGCCATCGTCCCGCCCAGCGGGGCGGCGAGCGAGGCTCCGGCGCCGTAGAGCGCCACGACCGAGCCGGCCTGCGTCGGGGTGAGCCCGTGTTCACGCGTGAGCACGATGGCCAGATACGGCAGCACGAAGCTGCCGCAGCGGGTCACGAACATGCCGGCCCACATGAACCAGAAGGGTCGGGGCAGCCCGCCGGCCATGGTGTGCAGGCGCTGGCGCAGGGTCACGCGGCGTCCTCGGGGAGGATCGAGCCACGGGGGGCGGGCCCGGAAAAGGTCTGGCCCCGGGAGCTTGCGCTCCCGGGGCCAAGTGGTAGCGGGGGCTGGATTTGAACCAGCGACCTTCGGGTTATGAGCCCGACGAGCTACCAGGCTGCTCCACCCCGCATCAGGTAGACGCAAGATAGGCCGGGAGGGGCGGGGTGTCAATGGAACGGCCCTTTTGTTGTCATGGGCTGGACCTCTGGTTGTGCGGCGAAGATTGTTGAGGTCGTGCCGGGCCCTGGGCCGATCGGGTTCGGCCGCCGCGATGACAACGACTTGGCGGTCTCGGGCGGGCCGTCGAGTGCTTCCCCGGGGGGCCTCCACAATCTTCGCCGCACTACCCAAGTGGTTGCGGTGCTGGAGGCTGCTCGCTATGCTGCCGCGCTCGACCGGGTCCCGATCCCCATCGGGCCGACCCCGCCCAAGCTCACGGAGGTTCCCGTTGTCCCGTCCGCGGTCCGCAGTCCTGGCGGCGCTCGCCACGGCCATGCTGCTCGTCCCCTCGCTGGCGTTCTCGGCCGCCGAGGTCCATCGCCTCAACCTGGCGCTCTCCGGTGTCCCGACCCAGGTCCGGGCCGGTGACTTCAACGACGGGCTCGAGTTCTACAACCGCACCGTGCTCGCGCCGCGCGGCTACGAGCCCGTGGCCAAGGCCGGGTTCTCGTGGCTGTTCGACAGCGAGCTGCGCTACTTCCTCAACCGCAATCTGGCGGTCACGGTCGGTGTCGGTCAGGTGCGCGGCAAGTCGGTGCGCGAGTTCCTGCCGGCGCTGTCGCAGGCGATCAACATCCGCGCCGAGTACATCAGTGTGCCCGTGCACGTGGGCGCGGCGTGGTACCTGCAGCCCTACAACCAGGGCGACTTCCAGGCCCGCATGTTCTTCGGCGGCGGCATGGTGCAGTACACGCACTCGCGCACCTCGTTCGGCCAGCAGCTCACGGGCGCCGATTCGACGCTCAACGCGCAGCTCGGCGGCTCGTACAAGGTCACGAGCACGCAGGACGCTCCCGGTTACTACGCCGAGGGCGGCGTGCACATGTTCTTCGCCTCGCGCTACTCGGTCGTGCTCTCGGCCCTGTATCGCAGCGGTGAGGTCACGAACCTCATCGACGAGCGCACCGGTGCGCCCGTGATCAATCCGATCACCGGCCGCCCCGCGACGCTCGACGTGGGTGGACTGGGCTTGCGGATGGCCGCGGTCATCGGGCTATAGCCCGCACTCGAGCCTGGGTCGAACGACGAACGGCGGCGGTCCCACGCGGGACCGCCGCCGTTCATCGTTGGTGAGGGGCGTTCAGCGCGCCGAGCGCGTCGAGTCCACCGTCGCTTTGCCGTCGCGGAAGCGGTACACGATCTCGCCGGCCGCCGCGTAGCCGTGCTGCGTGCGCGCGACCTCCTCGGCGTGGAAGCGGCGCTCGCTGGGATCGTCCAGCTTGGCCTGGATGCGCGCCGTCTCCTCCTTGAGGTGACGGGTCTCGGCGTCCGACTGGGCGATCTCGCGCTTGAGCTGCGCGATGTGCCACAGGCTGCTCTCCGAGAACACGAGCGCGTAGGCCAGATACAGCGCCCCCAGCAGCATCACCCAGCGCGGGACGCGCACGGGCGGCGGGGCGAACGGCGAACGGCCGATCGGGCGGGAGAAGAATCTCCGGGTGATGTCACGCGATCGCACGGGACCTCCTGGTCGGGGCCCGCGGCATCCGTGCCGCGGGTGCTGCGAGTGTCGCGGGTACGGCCTCGGATCAGCGCAGGGCGCGGAACGCCTGCTTGCCCGGGTAGTACGCGTTCGAGCCCAACTGCTCCTCGATGCGGAGCAGCTGGTTGTACTTGGCCACGCGATCGGTGCGGCACAGCGAGCCGGTCTTGATCTGGCCGGCGTTGGTCGCCACCGCGAGGTCGCTGATCGTGGTGTCCTCGGTCTCGCCCGAGCGGTGCGAGATGACCGCGGTGAAGCTGGCGCGCTGCGCCATCTGCACCGAGGCGAGTGTCTCGGAGAGCGTCCCGATCTGGTTGACCTTCACCAGGATCGAGTTCGCCGTGTGCTCGGCGATGCCGCGCGAGAGACGCTTGACGTTGGTCACGAACAGGTCGTCGCCGACGAGCTGCACCTTGGAGCCCAGCTTCTGCGTGAGCAGGTTCCAGCCCGCCCAGTCGTCCTCGGCGAGACCGTCCTCGATGCTCACGATCGGGTAGCGCGCGCACAGGCCCGCGTACCAGTCGACCATCTCGGCGCTCGTGAGCTTCTTGCCACCCTCGCCCTCGAGCACGTAGCCGGAGCCGTCCCGCTGCCACAGCTCGCTCGACGCGACGTCGAGCGCGAGCGCGATCTGCTCGCCGGGCTTGTAGCCGGCGGCCTCGATCGCGGTGAGCAGCACCTGCAGCGCCTCCTCGTTGCTGCCGAGGTTGGGGGCGAAGCCGCCCTCGTCGCCGACGGCCGTGGCGAGCCCGCGCTTCTTGAGCACGCCGTGCAGCGCGTGGAACACCTCGACGCCCCAGCGCAGACCCTCGCGGAACGAGGGGGCGCCGAGCGGCACGATCATGAACTCCTGCAGATCGACGTTGTTGTCCGCGTGCGCGCCGCCGTTGACCACGTTCATCATGGGCACGGGCAACGTGTGCGCGTGGACACCGCCCAGATGGCGGTAGAGCGGGACCTCGAGCGCGCGCGCGGCGGCGTGCGCGACGGCCATGGACACGCCCAGCAGCGCGTTGGCGCCGAGCTTGCCCTTGTTGGGCGTCCCGTCCAGCTCGAGCATGCGCGCATCCACGGCGGCCTGATCGTAGGCGTCCATGCCGATGAGCGCGGGGGCGATGGCCTCGGCCACGTGGCCGACGGCCTTCTGGACGCCCTTGCCGCGGTAGCGCTTGGGCTCGGCGTCACGCAGCTCGATGGCTTCGTGCTCGCCCGTGGAGGCGCCGGAGGGAACGGCGGCGCGACCGAGCGCACCACCCATGAGCAGACAGTCCACCTCGAGGGTGGGGTTGCCGCGCGAGTCGAGGATCTCGCGGGCGCGGAGGGATTCGATGGTCATCATGCGGCGCAGACTAGTGGCGAGCGGCCCGGACCGCAAGCCGTGGGGGATCCCACCCGAACGGGCAAGTCCCGTCCCGGACACGCTTTGGGCGTTCGGGCGGGACCCGGCGGCTGGCGGGCCCTGCAACCCGCGGCGTGGGACTGCCGTATCCTGCCGACCATGCAACCTCCGGCCTCGAACGCGCGTAGCGTCGAACGGGTTCCGGGCGGCCCCGATCCCGACGAAGCCGAGCTCATCCGGCGGTGTCGGGACGGCGACGCCCGAGCCTGTCGTGACCTCGTGCGCCGTTACGAGCGACCCGTGTACACCGTGCTCATGCGCGTGGTGCGCGTTCGTGAGGACGCCGAGGACCTGACGCAGGAGACCTTCGTCAAGGCCTTCCGCGCGCTCGACCGCTTCGATCTCGAACGGCCGTTCGCGGCGTGGATCTTCACGATCGCCTCCCGTCTGGCCATCGACTCGCTGCGTCGCCGTCGCGTGAAGACGGTGTCGCTGCAGGTCGCCGAGCCGGGCTCGCTCGAGGAACGCACGCTGGACGTCGAGGACCCCGGCCCGCTCCCCGACACGATCGTCTCGGATGCCCAGGAGGAAGGGCGGACCGCCGCGCTCATCGCGGGGCTGCCCGAGCACTACCGCATCGTCGTCATGCTGCGACATCAACAGGATCTCTCCTACGAGGAGATCGCCGAGGCGCTGCAGCTGCCCCTCGGCACCGTGAAGGCGCGGATCCACCGCGCCCGCGCCCTCCTCAAGGATCTTCTGCAGGGGAACACCCCATGAACCACTGTCCCGAGACCGATCGCCTGCAGGAATGGCTCGACGGCGAACTCGCTCCGTCCGAGGCGGCCACGATCGAGGCGCACGTCGAGACCTGCGCGGCGTGCGCGGCCGACGTCGCCGCCTTCCGCCTCGTGTTCGCCGACCTCGACACGCTGCCGCTGCTCGAGCCCGCGCCCGAACTGCACACGCGCATCATGGACGCCGTGCTGCCGCAGCGCGTGCCGAAGTGGGTGCGCGTGCTCGGCTGGGCCTACGCCGCGTCGCTCGTCGCCAGCGCCGCGCTGCTGCTGGCCGCGTTCCTGCTGCCGGGGCCCAGCGACTGGATGCACGGCATCGTCGCCGCCGGGATGAGCGCGTTCGCGCGCACCGGGGTGTTCGTCATGCGCAGCTTCACCGAGACGCTGACGCAGGTCGGGGACGCGACCCGACTGCTCCGGTTGCTGCTCGGCATCGTGCTGCAGCCGGTCGTGCTGGGTCTGATCGTGTCGGCGACCGCGGCGTGCGCGGCGTTGTTCTGGTGGATGCGTCCGCGCGAGCGGCGCGAGACTCGGGAGGTCACCCATGTGGGTCTGCTCGGCATCTAGCCTCGTCCAGGTGTTCACGGCCGCGGTGATGTGGTTCGCCGCGCCGCACGACGTGCATCCGCACGGCTCCGCCAAGCTGTTCGTGGGTTCGCTCGCGCCGACGTCGGTGCGCATCAACGCGCGCGGCATCACCGTGTACGACGACACCGTGGCACGGCGCGATTCGAGCGCCGACACGATCGCGGTGATCCGCGGTCACGGCGACGACGGCGGCCTCATCGTCGTGCGTGCCGACGCCGGTGACCGTGTCCGCCTGTTCTCCGATCTCGCGATCCCCGCGGGCGATCACGTGACCGGCGACGTCGTCGCGGTGTTCGGCTCGGTCAAGGTGGATGCGCCGGTCGACGGTGACGTCGTGGCGGTGTTCGGCTCGGTGGAACTGGGCCCGAACGCCTCGGTGAAGGGTGACGCCGTCGCGATCGGCGGCGGCCTCAACGCCGCCGACGGTGTGCGCGTGGGCGGCGACCGCGTCCAGCTGGGCATCCCCGTGCATCTGTTCGGGCTGCCCACGTGGTCCGCCGTGCTCGCCCTGCTGCTCGTCCTGTGGCTGTCGTGGTTCCTGCTCGCGGCGGTCGCGGCCGGCGTGTTCTCGCGCCGCCTGGCCCGCGTCGCCGTGACCGCGTCGCGTCGCACGGCCGCCTCGTTGCTGCTCGGGCTCTTCGCCGGCCCGGTGCTGTGCGCGGTCGGCGTCGGACTCATGTTCACGGTGATCGGCATCCCCGTCGGCGTGCTGCTGCTGCTCGTGCAGCTGGTGCTGCCGTGGGCCGGGCTCACCGCCGCCTGTCAGCAGCTCGGCTGCAAGCTCCTGCGTCGCGACCCGGCGACCTCGCGCGGTCTGGCGCCGCTCGTGGCGGGCAGCCTGTTCGTGACCTCGGTGTTCGGCTTCGCCGCCATCCTGTGGGGCGTCGCGCCGGCGCTGCGCATCGCCGCGGTGTTCTTCCTCATCGTGGGCGGCCTGTTCCTGTGGCTGCTCTCGGCGGTGGGCTCGGGCGCGATCCTGCTCTCGCTGGGCGGCCGGCACCCCGAGGACGCTGTCGCCGCGAACGGGGGGGGAGCGGCCGCACCGGTCGCGGTGCCCGCGCCGTCCGACGTGCCGCCCGTGGCCTGATCCGGGTCGCACCCATCCCGAAGTCGGTCCCGTCCGCCCGTGGGGGTTCGCACCCACGGGCGGAACCCGTCTGGGGGACCTCGCCCAGCGGGGCGGGCCCCGCTCGCCACGGAGGCGCGGGGTCGTTCCGGGATGACTTTGTAAGCGCAAGCAAAACAACGCTTTGGCGGTTGGGTTGCAGGTTGCATAACGCCACTTGGTGCTGGCACGAACCTCGCCTTAAGGTTAGGGCATGGACCTTCGTGCTCATCTCCGCCTCGGCCTCGTCGCTCTCGCGATCGCCTGCGCCGCCACCCCCTCGGTGGCGAGCGAGGTGCGTGCGAACGCGCGGCCCCGTGGCGCGGGCATCCAGGTCCACGATGCCGCCGAGACCCTGCGCGACTTCTGCGTCCGCGAGGACGGCGTCCTGTACTTCCAGATCCCCGGCGGTGCGCGCTACGAGCTGGTCACCTCGACCAGCGACCCGGCGATCGGCAACCCCGGCGACGGCGCCTTCCACGCCTACGAGCGCGACGAGGTCCTGAGCGCCCTCGACGGTGTGCGCTTCCCCATGCGCGGCGTGTCGGCCGAGGTGTTCATCCTCCCGTACCCGCGCCGTGCGAGCCTCGAGTCGGCCGCCGGCCCGGGCCTGATCCTGCTCTCGCCCGGCGTGCGCAAGCTGTCGCGTCAGCACCAGCACGCGGAGTTCGTCCACGAGCTCGGCCACGTCATCCAGTACGCGGTCATGCCGGACGCCGACGAGCAGGCGTGGGCGCGCTACATGCAGCTGCGCGGTCTCGATGCCCGCTACCAGGCGGGTGCGGTGCACGCGCAGCGTCCGCACGAGGTGTGGGCCGAGGACTTCCGCGCCCTGTTCGGCGGTGCGGTCGCCACCAGCAACGGCACCATCGAGAACGCCGACCTCGCGTACCCCACCCAGGTGGCCGGTCTCGAGGGTTTCATGCAGGACGTCGCGGCCGCCGCCGAGGCCCGTGTCGCCGCGTCGCTGCTCGCGCAGCCGCTCGGTCGCGGTGCGGTGAGCTTCTCGCGCGTCGGTCACTTCGTCGCGGCGCTCGACGTGTTCGACGCGCAGGGCCGTGTGCTCGCGACCGTCGAGCCGGTGCAGCACGAGAGCAGCACCGAGTGGCACTGGGACGGCCTGAGCCGTGACGGTGGCGCGCTCGGCAGCCAGATCGTGTTCGCGCGCGTGCGTGCGGCCCAGGGTGGCTCGGTCCGCGTCATCGTCGTCCGCTGAGGCGCGCGCGCGTCAGCGCGGCACGACGGGCAGCTGCGACGGTGTGAACGTCGCCCCGATGCGACGCACCCGCTGATCGCCGAAGCCGGCGAAGTTGCGCGCCGCCTCGAACAGCGACCGCGGCAGGCCGGTGAGCACACCCAGGCCCGAACCGCCCTGATCGCGCACCTCGCCCGACAGCCAGCCCTCGACCTCCTCGGCGTCCTCGACGTTGAGCGGGCGCAGCGACGCGGTCACCACGACGTAGCACGGCGCGTCGGGGGCGAGGCGGTCCAGCCGCGCCACGGGCAGATCGATCGTGCGACCGAGCGCGCTCTGCAGCGAATCGAGCGTGCGCACCACCAGCGTGTGCCCGTCGGGGTCCTCGAGCCGCCAACGATCGCCCCACACGTCGTAGCGCATGCGGAACGTGACCTCGCTCGCTTGCTCGAGACGATCGAACCAGCCGCTGCGCCGCCGCCACAGTTCCGCGTGCAGCGTGAGCGTGGCGGGCATGCCGCGGCCCAGACTGCGCGCCACGCGCGGCTCGATGGGCGTGTCCACGCGGACCGCGACCCACAGGCGCGCGTCCGCATCGCGCGAGGCCTGCACCGACGCGAGCGTGAACGCGTGCGCGGGGCGCGTGAGCGCCGCGAGCAACGTCAGCGCGAGCACGGCGAGCCCGAGCACGCGCGACGCGGACCTCACGGGGAGCGGACGCATGTTCGTGGGCGACCTCAGAACGGGCGGTGCAGCCGCAGGGACCACACCATGGGCGAGCCGGCCACGCCGAGGTCGCGCGCCACGTACAGACGCATCGCGTCGTCGCTCGCCGCGATCCCGAAGCCGCCGTCCACCGCGAAACGCTGGTCGGACACCGACCAACGGTGGCGCGCGTCGTCCCACGCCGCACCGGCGTCGGTGAACGCGATCAGACTCAGGCCCGAGCCCACGCCGTGCTCGCGCAGCGCCCACAGGCCGAACGTCCATTCCGCCTGCGCCAGCGCCACCTGCCCGCCGCTCACGCTGCCGGGCGCGTGGGCGCGCAGGCCGTCCACGCCGCCGATCGCGAAGCGCTTCTGCGCCGGCAACGCGCCGGTCGTGGTGCCACCGGCCACGCCGCGCAGCGCCAGCGTGCTGGCGGGCGACAGTCGCAGCACGCTGCGCACGTCGGCCAGCACGCGCGTGTAGTCGAAGTCGCCGCCCAGCGCGCCGCCGCAGCGATCGAGTTCGATGAAGTGGTACAGCCCGGCGCGCGTGTCGCGGTCGTGCCGCGCGAACCGCTCGAGACGCACGAGCACGCGGTGGCCCTCGCCGTCGTCGATGGCGGGGTTGGCGCGCAGCGTGCGGCCGGTGTTGAACCACGATACGACGTGGTGCGCGTTGGCGAGCGATCGCCACTGGTCGCGCCGCGCGTGCACGCTCACCGTGGAGAAGTCGGGCACGCGCCACGACAGGTACACGCCGCTGCCCTCGCGCTCGAAGTAGTCGCGGTGGTCCGTGCGCGCGAACAGCAGCGCCAGCGCGTTCTCGTCGTCGCCGACCTGCTGCAGTTCGGGATGCTCGGTGCGGCGCACCATGCCGAAGCCGAACACGAACCGCGCGGTGGGCAGCAGCGGCTGCTCGACCTGGATGCCGTACAACGTGCGCTTGCGCGCCATGGCGTACTCGAGACGCGCGCCCAGACGCGGCAGCATGGTGAGCGGGCGCTGCCGCTGCAGGTGCAGTCCGAGGCGCGCCTGATCGACGCGGTTGTAATCGAGCGTCAGGTCGGCCGCCCCGGCGCGGCGCGGCGACAGCGAGGTCCACTCGGCCGGGTCGTCGAGCAGGCGGTCGCCGATGGGCGCCTGCAGCCACTCCACGTCGTGCATGGCGTGGCGCAGGCTGTCGCCTGTCGCGCGGTGCGGCGCGCCGTCGGGGCGGAAGCGCAGCGTGTCGCGGCGCGTCTCGAGGGGCGCGACGATCGCGCCGGACGAGTCCGCCGACTGGGCGCGGACCGGACCGACGAACGCGAAGAGCAGCACGAACGGGAGTAGGAGAAGCGTGCGGCGCATGACGGTGAGGCCTCCATGGGGGACGGGTCCGCCCGGACTCCTAGGCAAACCGCGTACCACGATAGCGTCCGCGCGCGGACACGCCAACGCACGCGTCCGACGCGGGCCACCGCGTGCTCCTCAAGACCCATCGCCGGGTGCGGGCGTGGCGCGCGCACCACGCGGTGTGGCGCATCGGCACGCGTCGTGCGCGCGGCGTCAGCGCCGTGCGATGCCGTACTTGCGCATCTTGCGGTGCAGATTGGTGCGATCGATCCCCAGCCCGGAGGCCGCCTGCGTCACGTTCCAATCGGCCGCCTCGAGCGCGCGCCGGATGGTGTCGATCTCGCTGCGCGCGACCTTGCCCTTGAGGCCCGCGTCGTCGCCCTCCTCGGGCGGGCTCTCGAGCCACGCATCGAGGTCGGCGGCCGTGACCGTGTCGCCCGGCACGAGCACGACCGCGCGCTCCATGAGATTGCGCATCTCGCGCACGTTGCCGGGCCAGTGGTAGTCCTCGAGCAGCTCGCGCGCGTCGTCCGCGAGCGTGAGCGGCGCGCGACCCTCGGCTGATGCGAACAGCGCGAGGAAGTGCGTCGCCAGCATCGCCACGTCGGCGCGCCGCTCGCGCAACGGCGGCACCGTCACGGGCAGCACGTTGAGACGGAACCACAGGTCCTCGCGGAACTCGCCGGCCTTCACCATGGCGGGCAGGTCCTTGTTCGTGGCCGCGATCAGCCGCACGTCCACGTTGGCGGTGCGCGTGCCGCCGATGCGCTCGATCTCGCCGGTCTCGAGCACGCGCAGCAGCTTGGCCTGCGCGTCCAGCGCGAGGTCGCCGATCTCGTCCAGGAACAGCGTGCCCCCGTCGGCGAGTTCGAGTCGGCCCTTCTTGCTCGCGACCGCACCGGTGAACGCGCCCTTCTCGTAGCCGAACAGTTCGCTCTCGAGCAGATCCTTGGGGATGGCGGCGCAGTTGAGCTTCACGAACGGGCCCGCGGCGCGCTTGGAGTGCGCGTGGATCGCGGCCGCCGCGAGTTCCTTGCCCGAGCCGTTCTCGCCCGTGACGAGGACGCGGCCCTGCGCCGGGGCGACGCGGCGGATCTGCTCGCGCAGCCGCTCGATCGCGGGGCACTGCCCCAGGATGCCCATCGTGTCGTCCGTCGCCCCGGCGTCCGCGGCTCGTGCCGGGGCCGCCTCGCGCGCGGCCGCGCTGCGCCGCAGGCGCGTGACGCGCACCGCTTCGCGCAGCACCGCGAGCAGATGCTCGGGGTCGCGCACGGGCTTGGCGACGAAGTCGAACGCGCCGCGTTGCCCCGCACGCAGGGCGTTCTCGAGCGTGCTCTCGCCCGAGACCACGATCACCGCGGTGTCGGGCGCGTGCTCGCGGATGCGCACGAGCGCGTCGAGGCCGTGCTCGCCGGGCATGGACAGGTCGAGCAGCACCGCGTCCCAGCGACGTTGCTCGAGGGCCGCGTACGCTTCGGCCGCGTTGGCGGCCTCGCCGGTCTCGTGGCCCTCGTCGGTCAGCACGCCGCGCAGCATGCGGCGGATCGCGGCGTCGTCATCCACGGTGAGTACGGCGAAACGGTCGTCGGGCGCCATGCGGCGGGTCTCCGGTGTCGGGCGTGGGGTCACGCGAGCGGCAGGGTCAGGCGCGCCACCGCGCCGCCGTCCGCACGATTCGTGAGGCTGACGTGGCCATGATGCTGCGTCGCGATGTCGCGCACCAGCGACAGCCCCAGACCGCTGCCGCGCTGCTTGGTGCTCACCCAGGGTTCGAACACGCGCTCGGCCACCGAGGCGGCCAGTCCGGGGCCGCGGTCGCGCACCTCGAGCCACGCCTCGTGCGCGTCGCGGCCGGTCACGACCTCGACCGTCGCGTCGTCGGGGCTCGCCTCGCACGCGTTCACGATGAGGTTGTGCAGCGCACGGCTCAACGACAGCGCGTCGCCGCGCACGGGCAGCGGCGAGGCGGCCTCGACGTGCACCGCGACGCGGCCGTTCTCGTGCAGCGCCGCCGCCCCGCGCGCGAGTCCCGCGAGGTCGAGCGGTTCGAGCCGCGGTTCGGGCAGACGCGCGTACTGCGCGAACGAGTCCGCGAGCCGGGTCAGATGATCGAGCTCCTGCATCATCGCGTCCAGACTCTCGCGCACCGCGGCGCGATCGGTCTCGGGCACGCGTTCGACGCGCTTCTGCAGGCGATGGATCGAGAGCGACATGGGCGTGAGCGGGTTCTTGAGCTCGTGCGCCAGTTTGCGCGCCACGTCGCGCCACGCCGCCTCGCGTTCGGCGCGCGCGAGTGCGGTGCGCGCCTCGGCCAGACGCGCGGTCATGGCGTTGAACGAGGCCGCGAGCGACGCGAGCTCGTGCGGGCCCGACTCGGGCAGGCGTTCGCTCGTGCGTGCGTCGTCGAGGCCCGCGAGCGCGCTCGACAGTCGCGCGAGCGGCCGCGTCATGCCGCCCGCGAGCACGCGCGCGAGCAGCACCGCACCCACCAGCAGCACGAACGCCATCGCCGCGATCGTGAGTCCCACGCGCTGGCGCGCGATCTCCACGAACACGCCCAGCTTGGCGTAGTGCTCGCGCGCCTCGCGCACCTGGTCGAGTTGCTCCCAGTAGGCCGGGTTGAGCCACACCCCGGTCACGAGCGCGACCCCGTCGCGCATGGGCGCGACCGCGCCCAACACACCGCTCGGCGAGCGCAGCAGACGGTCGCCCGTGAGCGCGGT
The DNA here is from genome assembly GCA_964655175.1 of uncultured bacterium. Lineage (GTDB taxonomy): Bacteria > Eisenbacteria > RBG-16-71-46 > RBG-16-71-46 > RBG-16-71-46 > JAIOPA01. Next base: position 38,105 of record CAZZLY010000013.1, on the reverse strand, counting down.
CGCGAGTTCCGAGGACAGGTCCACCGTGTCGGCCGGCGTGGCGCCCGCGGGCGTGACCGTGGCCGCGAGTCGCCAACCGTCGCCGTCGCGCTCGTACACCTGCGCGAAGTCGAGCCCCGCCTCGCCGAGCGCGCGGCGCACGCGAGCGCGTTCGGCCGGGTCGGCGTCGAGACCGGAACCGGTGGCGGCCCAGGCGTCGGCGTGTTCGAGCGCGCTCGCCTCGAGGTGCGCCAACGTGGTGCGGTTGGTGGTCGCGGCGGCCTCGAGCGCGTCCTCGACGCCGGACTGGTACCAGCGTGCGGTCGCGGTGTGCAGCTGGCCCCACGTGAACCACGCGAACACCAACGTGGGCACGAGCGCCAGAGCGAGCAGTGCGAGGAACAACCGCGTGCGGAGCGACATGCGAGCGCCCTCCGTGGCGCGGACCGCGTGCAGCGTTACGAGAGCCCGCCCAGCTGACCGCAGGCGGCCCAGATGTCGCCACCCTGCGTGTGTCGCACGGTGACCGCGGGCGCCTTGGGCAGCAGACGCTCGACGAAGCGGTCGATCGCCTCGCGCGAGGGCCGCTGCCACGGCAGGCCGGGCACCGGGTTGTACGGGATGATGTTCACCTTGCTCGGCATGGAGCGCGCCATGGACGCCAGCCGATCGGCGTCGTCGAGCGAATCGTTCACGCCGCCGAGCAGCGTGTACTCGAGCGTCGTGCGTCGGCCCACCGTGCGGCCGTACTCCTGCGCCGCATCGAGCAGCTCGGCGATCGGCCAGCGCTTGTTCACCGGCACCAGCTCGTCGCGCAGCGCGTCGGTGGTCGCGTGCAGCGAGATCGCGAGGCCGACCTGCAGTTTCAGCTTCGTGAGCTCGCGGATCTGCGGCACCAGGCCGCTCGTGCTCACGGTGAGGCGGCGCGCGCCCAGGTTGAGGCCGCGCTCGTCGTGCAGGATGCGGATGGTCTCGGTGACCGCGTCCATGTTGGCGAGCGGTTCGCCCATGCCCATGAACACGATGTTGAAGCGGTCGTCCCGCCAGCCGTGGAACTCGCCCATGCCGACGACCTGCGCCACGATCTCGTGCGCCTTGAGGTTGCGCTTGAGCCCCATGAGGCCGGTGGCGCAGAACGAGCACTTGAGCGCGCAGCCCACCTGGCTCGAGATGCAGAACGTGAGCCGCTTCGGGGTGCGCATGCTGACCGCCTCGACGCGCGCGCCGTCGGCGAGCCGGAACACGAACTTGTGCGTGTTGCCGTCGGGGCTCTTGTGCACCGACGCCGTCTCGGGCAGGTCGAGGCCGCAGATACCGGGCAGCGCCTCGCGGAACTCGATCGGCAGGTTGGTCATGCCGAGCGGATCGCGGACGTGCTTCTGGTACACCCACGAGTAGACCTGCTCGGCCCGGAACGCGGGCACGCCGAGCCCCTGCACGTGATCGCGGAAGCGGTCGCGGCTCATCCCGAAGAAGTTCGGGGCGGGGACGGGCCCGCTCGAGGCGGGCAGGCCGAGGGAGGTCATGTCGCAAGGGAGTGTGCGGCATGCCGCGGCCGCTGGCAACCGCTTGTGCTTGCGCGTCATGGCGTTGCAATGGTATGCATGAACATGCAATGAACGATCCCGGCCGCATGCACGAGGTGCTGTCCGTGCTCGCCCCGCCCCGGCGGTTCGAGCTCGTCGTGCTGCTCCTGGACGGGGTCGATCGGAGTGTCAGCCGGCTGGCGCAGGAGGTGGGGCTGTCGCAGTCGTGCACCACGCGCCATCTGCAGGCGCTCGAGCGCGCGGGGCTGGTGCGCGGCACGCGCGACGGCAAGCGGGTGGTGTTCCGCGTCCTGCCCAGCGACACGGTCGCCCGTGCGGTGCTCACCGCGCTGCAGGGTGGGACCGGGAGCGTGCCGGCCGTGCCGTCCCGTGAGGCGCAAGGCCGATCGCGCCGCCCCGAGCGCACGCCGCGCGGGGCACGTCCGGTCGCGCCGTCGCCCGTCGCGAGCCCCTCGGTCGACCCGCCCACAGCCCCCGTCGAGAGCCCGAGCGAATCGCCAGTCTCATCCGAATCTGGTATCTCCTCCGCAGCGGCCGTGCGCCGACGGAGCGAGATCGAGGACTTCCTGCTGTGAGGCCCGCGATCCCGTCCGTCCGTCCCGCCGTCTCCATCCCGGGCCAAGGCCCGCGCTCCCTGAGGTCCTGAACTTATGCGTGTCGGTGCAATTGATATCGGCTCCAACTCGGTGCGGTTGTTGGTCGCGGACCTCCCCGGCGGCGACCCGTGGGGCGCCGACATGGAGACCGTGGCGCGGGCCGGCGAGGCCTGCCGGCTGGGCAAGGGGCTGCACGAGACCGGCCGCGTGGACGACGAACTGGTCGGCCGCGCCGGCGTGATCGTGGCCGAGTTCCTGCGCCGCGCCCGCTCGCTCGGCGCGCGACACGTGGTCGCCGCCGCCACCGCCGCGCTGCGCCGCGCCACCAACGGGGCCGCCGCCGCCGAGCACATCAGCGAGGTCGCGAGCGTGCCGGTGCGCATCCTGTCCGAGGCCGACGAGGCTCGACTCGTGTACCGCGCCGTGGTGATCGGGTTGGGCCAGAGCGTGCGCGGCAGCCAGAGCGTGGTCTTCGATCTGGGCGGCGGCAGCACCGAGGTCGCGAGCGGTGTGGGGGAGCGGCTCGGCCGCTGGACCAGCCTGCCGTTCGGGGCGGTCACGCTCACCGAGCACCTGCGCGCCGGCGATCCGCCCTCGGAGGCCGAGCTCGCCACCAGCCGCGCCTGGGTCCGCGAGGAACTTATGCGTGGCTGTGCATCATTTCCCGAGCGGGTCGCCGTGCTCGCCGGCGTCGGCGGCACGATCACCGTGCTGGCCGCGCTCGAGGCGGGCATGAACACCTACGACCCGACCCTGCTCGAGGGCGCGTACATGCCGCGCGAGCGCGTGCTCGCGCTGGTCGACCGCATCATCCGCGCCACGCACGCCGAGCGCCGCGCCATGCCGGTCATGGGCGAGGGCCGCGCCGACATCGTGGGCACGGGCGCGCTGGTGGTCGAGGGCCTGCTCGAACGGTTCCAGGCCCCGGGGCTCATCTGCTCCACGCAGGGGCTGCGCTACGGGCTCGCGCGACTCGCGGGCGAGGAGTGGCGCGCGCTGCAGGCCGGAGCCTGACCCACGGGTGCGGTCGGCCCCGCCGCGATCCTCCCGGCGGGGCATGATGGCGGGAGTCCGCGGCCGAGCACGCCGAATTGTCGTTGACCCTCGTTTCGGCCCGAGCGGATACTGCCGCCGAGGCGCTTCAGGTCCCCCCTTCATGATCCCATGACCTGATGTTGCTGCGGGTCGAGTGTTCGCACCTTGCGTCCCGTGACGAACGGGACAGGGCCTCGTGCCGGAGGAAACGACTTCCTCATGAAGAACCGCATCCGCTCCCTGAGCCTCTGCCTCCTCGCGTTCACACTCACGATCGCCACCGTCGCGCCGACGCGCGCCGATGGCACCTCCACGGGGACGACGGGATCGTCGGCTCCGCGGCCCGCCGGTCCCACGACCGGTGAACCGGACACGGGTGCCGGCAGCACGCAGCCGCCCAAGCCGGGGATGATCGCGACCACGTCGAACGTGTCGGCGCCCGGAACCACCACGGTGCCGCCGCTCAACGACCCGGTCCTGATCGCCATCCTCACGGCGCTGCGTCTCGTCCTGCCCTAGTCCGTACCCACATCGTCGAGTCTCGGGTGTGCGGACCCCCCGCCGCCGCCCGTCGGATCGTGAACCCCCGAGGGTACACACCGTGACCGCCCCCAACCCTTCCGAACGCGGGACTGCGAACCGCCCGAGCACGGGCGTGTCGTCGCACGAAGCGAACGGCGACCTCCATCTCGCGGCCGACGCGTACGCCAACGCGATCGCCTCGTTCCACGCCGCGCTCGCCGAGGTGCCCCGCGAGCGCGTCGCGGAGCGCGTGCGGTTGCTGTTGCGCATCGCGCGCACCGAGATGCTGCGCGGCGCCCCGGCCGACGGGCTGCGTGTGGCGCGCGAGGCGCGCGCGCTCGCGCGTCCGTTGCGCGATGCGACGCTCAACGCGACGGTCGCGGCCGGACTGGCGATCCTCGAGATCGAGCACGGCGCGCCGCGCCGCGCGCTGCGTCACGCGGCCTGGGCGCACGCGGTGCTGCGGACGACCGACGATCCGCTGCGACTCGCGCAGGTCGCGCTCGCCATGGGCTACGCGCTCGCGCGACTCGGCCGCCCGGCGCAGGCGATCGACTGGCTGCAGGACGCGGCGACCACGTTCCGTCGGCTCGATCACGCCGACGGGCTGGTCAGCGCGCTCACCAATCTGGGGCTGGTGCACAAGAACCTGCGCGAGTGGCGCGAGGCGATCCGGCATCTCGAGCAGGCGCTCGCGATCGAGCAGCGTCTGGGGCTGTTCGCGCGCATGCGCGGTCAGCACCAGAACCTCGGCCTGATCCGTTACCGACTCGGCGAGTGGGACGCGGCCGAAGCGCACTTCGAGCAGTCGCTGCGCATCGCGCGCGATCTCGCGCACGCGAGCGGCGAGGCCGGCGCGCGCCTCGCGCTCGGACTGCTCGCCCGTCGGCGTCGTCGCATGGAACTCGCCGAGACGCACTTCCAAGAGGCCGGCGCGATCGCACGGCGTGCGGGTGCGCGCCGCGAGGTGCTGCTCGCCGAGGAGTACCTCGCCGAGCTCGATCTCGATCGCGCCCAGGGCGAGGCGGCGCGCGCGCGTCTCGAAGCCGCGCTGGTGGAGGCGCGCACGCGCGCCCCGCAGGGCGACCTCGTCATGGAACTCACGCTGCGGCTGGGTCTGGCGCAGCGCCTGCTCGGACGACTCGACGCGGCGCAGGCGAACCTCGTGCACGCGCTCGCGCTCGCGGACGCCTGTGGCGACCGCATCGAGCACGCGATCGCGCAGCGCGGTCTCGCCCTTGTCGCGGCCGACCGGGGTGATGCCGCCGCCGCCGAGGCGCATCTGCAGGACGCCGCCGCCGCGTTCGAGGCGCTGGGCGAGGTGCACGAGCTCGCGGTCACGCTCGCGGCCTGGCCCGAGTGCGTCGCCGCGCTGCCGAGCAGCGCACGTGGCCGCGTCGCGATCGAACCCGTCGCCGATGCGGCGCGGCGCGCGGCGGCGCTGTTCCGCCGTCTGGGCGTGGTGGCGCGCGCGGCCGAGGTGCTGCTGGCGCAGGCGCGACTCGAGCACGAGCGCGAGCGGCACGATCACGCGCTCGCGCTGCTCGAGCAGGCCGAGCACGCGCTGGGGGAGTCGCACGACCCCGCGACGCAGGCGCGCGCCGTCGCGCTGCGTCACGAGATCGAACGTCAGTACGTGGCCATGTCGCTCACCGCGTGCAACGAGTTCCGTGCGCTCGAGGAGGCCAATCGCCTGTTCCGCGAGACCGCGGACGTCGAGGGGTTGCTCGCGCGCATCGTGCAGTTGGCCGTCGAGCACACCGGCGGCGATCGGGGCTTCGTCGCGTTCGGTTCGGGCGGTGGCCGCTTCGAGGTCGTGGCGCAGCACGGCATGGGGCGTGAGCGCGCCCAGCGCGTGCTGCGCGCGGTCGAGTCCACCGCGGGGCGCCGCATCGCGGAGGCCGGGCCGCTGTTCTCGAGCCGCGTCGCCGCCGACCCGCGCTTCGCCGCGGTGCTCGCCGATGCGCTCGACGGCGTGGGCTCGCTGGTGTGCGTGCCGCTCAGCTTCCCGTCACAGTCGGTCGGGCTCGTGTACGTGGACCGTCTCAACGACAACCTGCTCGGCGCGTTCCGCCAGCGCGAGCTCAACCTGCTCGCGGTGCTCGCCAACAGCGCGGCGGTCGCGGTCGTCGAGGCGCAGCGCAGTCGTCTGCTCGCCGAGAACCAGCAGTTGCGCGACCAGTTGCGCCCGGGTCCGGGCGAGGATCGCGTCGTCGGTTCGTCGCGCGAGGTGACCGCGATCCTGCAGTTGCTGCGCAAGGTCGCCGACACGCCCGCCACGATCCTGTTCACCGGCGAGACCGGCACGGGCAAGGGGTTGTTCGCGCGTCTCGTGCACGATCGGTCGGCGCGTCGCGAGGCGCCGTTCGTGCAGGTGAACTGCGCGGCGCTGCCCGAACAGCTGCTCGAGTCCGAACTGTTCGGGCACGTGCAGGGCGCGTTCACCGGTGCGACGCGCGACAAGGTCGGCCTGTTCGAGGAGGCCGCCGGTGGCACGCTGTTCCTGGACGAGATCGAGAAGATCCCCGAGGCCATGCAGGCCAAGTTGCTGCACGTGCTCGATCGCGGCGAGTTCCGTCCCGTCGGCTCGACGCGCACGCGTCGCGTCGAGGCGCGCGTCATCGCGGCCACGGGCGGCGATCTGCGCGAGCGCATCCGCGCCGGCCGCTTCCTCGAGGACCTGTACTACCGGCTCAACGACATCACCGTGCGCGTGCCCGCGCTGCGCGAGCGACGCGAGGACGTGCCCGTCCTGGCGCAGCACTTCCGTGAGCACTTCTCGCGGCTCATGGACAAGCGCGTGGCCGAGTTCGAGCCCGAGGTCCTGCGCCTGTTCCTCGAGTGCGAGTGGCGCGGCAACGTGCGCGAGCTCGAGAAGACGGTGAAGCGCATGGTCGTGCTCGCCGACGAGGGGGCGCGCCTCGGCGTGGACCTGCTGCCCAACGAACTGCGCGAGCTCGCGGGGCCCGCCCCCGTGATCCCGGCGCCGCCGCGCGGCAGCGGTCGGTCGCTGCGCGTGCGCGTGCGCGACCTCGAACGCGCGCTCATCGCCGAGTCGCTGGCGCGGCATCGCGGCAACAAGAGCAAGGTCGCGCGCGAACTGGGGCTCAGTTATCCCACGCTCCTGGGCCGCATCCGCACCTACCGTCTCGAGGAGCCCGCCTCGTAAAGAACCCGCGGATCGCACCTGGCAAAGAAGTTTCCAATCAAGAGGGCCCTGCGCAACGAGTTCACGGCGCAGGGCCCTCGACTGTCACAACCTTTGCGTCCGCGGGTCGACGAAAGTCACCCGTGCGAATCGCGCGGCGGATCGCGCCGTGCCGCGCGCGCGCACGTGGACAACGACTTGCGCGATTCGCACGCGCGTCGGCGCGCATGGCACGCGGGGTGCAATACGTCGTGGGCGGAGGGGGGGACCTCCACAGAAGCACCGGTTGAAGGTTGAGAGTCACCGAGTCGAAGCATCGCAGTGACGCACCGCTGAAATCTGGGCTAGCGGGATCGTGATGGGCCGGTCGAGGGTACGAGCCCCGTCTGCGCGACAACGTACCGACCTGTTCGTCCCGCTAGCTTGGAGATCCATCGCACCGCATCGCGCACCGCTTCGTTCGTCACACGCACTCGTCTTCGGTCTTCCTCCGTGGGATGGAGGGACGACTCCCGGTCGGCGCCGCCGAGTGGACCCGGTGGCACGCACCGACATCACGGGAGGTCCATCCCCGGAGGGGCCTGGGGCCCATGCCCGTCGCGGGTCGTCGCCGCTCCCCCAGCGGACACCCTCGGCGATACGGCCCACCGCCGGTGTCGCGCGCCTTCCACACCTGAGTCCGCCGCGCACACCGCACCGCCGCCGGGAGTCGCCCGGCGGCGGTTCTTTCGTGCCCGGTCGTGCCGCCCCGCCCCGGGCCGTGCGGGTTCCGCGCCCCGCCAAGTCGTTGTGCGCACGCGTTCCGCGCGCCGTGACACGCACGAATGGCCCGCTCCGACGCGGGCGGATGGCGTAGACTCACGGCCCCGACCGCTCGCGGCGGGTCTGGCACGCGCGTTGCGGTACACGACCGGGTGTCCACGCCGTCCCGAACGACCGATCCCCCTTCCGAGGAACACCATGCGCAAGCCCATCGTCCTGCTCCTGTCCCTGCTCGCGGCGTTCGCGTCGGTGGGCTGTGACGAGACCACCGCGCCGCGCGACCTGACGCCGCCGGCCGCGCCGCGGGCGCTGTACAGCACGTCCGGCAACGGTGCCGCGACCCTGCGCTGGATCGAGAACACCGAGTCCGATCTGGCCGGGTATCGCATCTACCAGTCGCCGTGCTCGAGCGGCCCCGACTGTCCCTACGACCGCGTCGGCGTGACCTCGGCCACCACGTTCACGGTGACCGGTCTGACGAACGGCGTGACGCGCTGGTTCGCGGTGTCGGCGGTGGACCGCTCCGGTAACGAGAGCCCGTTGTCCACGGCGGACGTCTTCGACACGCCGCGTCCCGCGGGCAGCGCCACGCTCAACAACTTCGTGCAGGGCACCGCGGGCGCGGGCTGGGACTTCTCGGCCGCCTCACCGCGCGCCTCGAACGACCTCGCGACCGACGTGTACTTCGGCTACAACGGCTCGATCCACCAGATGTTCACGCCCGACGTCGGCACGAACATCCAGGACGCGGGCTACGCCACCTCGCTCGACGCGGTGGACTACGCGCCCAACACGGGCTGGTCGCCCACGGGCACGGTCGAACTCATCCTCGGCCATTGCTACATCGTGTGGACGCGCGACGACCACTACGCGAAGTTCCGCGTCACCGGACTGTCGTCGTCGCTCGTGAGCTTCGACTGGGCGTATCAGACCGCGCCCGGCAATCCCGAACTGCGCGCCCGTCCCGGGCGCGAGACGCCGGCCGCGCGGCCGGTCGCCTGGCTGCGCTAGGCGGAAGGAGTGGTCATGCACACGCATCCCCGGTTCCGCTCGTTCGTCCTCGCCGCGCTGCTCGCGCTCGCCTCCTCGGTGGGCGCGGGTGTGGCCGAGGCCCGTCGTCTCGACGTGGACGTCTGGACCGATCGCGGCGACGACGGCGTGTACCAGCCCGGTGAGGCCATGCGCGTCAAGGTGCGCACCACGCAGGACGCGTACCTGCTCGTGTACGAGATCGATGCCGACGGCGCGGTGAACCTGCTGTGGCCGCTCCAGCGCGGCCAGCAGCGCGTCGAGGGCGAGCGCACGCTGCGTCTGCCGAGCGAGGCGTCCGGGCTCGAACTCGTGGTCGAGCAGAGCACCGGACAGGGCTTCCTCGTCGCGGTCGCCTCGGATCGTCCGCTGCGCGACCTGCCGTGGTACCTGCGGCCGTACGATCCGCAGGCCGCCACGCTGGGCTACGACCGCGCCGAGGACGGCGCGACCTCGCGCACCGAGGACGAGGGCGTGGACGACGAGGGGCGCGTGCTCGGCGACCCGTACGTCGCCATGGAGCGCATCCGTCGGCGCGTGCTCGATCGCCCCGGCGACGAGGGTGCGTTCGCGTCGGATTACGCCTCGTACTACGTGCACGAGCCGGTGCGTTACCCGCGCTACCTGTGCAACGACTGTCATCGTCCGGGCGCGTGGGCGTGGTGGGACGGTTTCGACCCGTACTACGCGCGCTGCAGCGTCGTGGACTTCCGCGTGAACTGGTCGTGGGGTTGGGGCGGTCCGTACTGGACCTCGAACGTGCCCTACTACTATTACGTCGTGCGCAGCGACTGCCCGCCGCGCTATCAGCCCTGGTACGAGGACCACTCGCGCTTCTCGTCGTGGGACGGTTGGAATCGCTGGGGCGATCTGTGGGGCGGGCAGCTGCGTCGCTACAAGCCCACGCCCGCGCCCGTCGGCTACACGCCGCCGCCCGCACCGGGCACGGTGTGGCGTCAGGGTCAGACCCCGCCGGGATTCATCCCGCCGGAGTCGCGCCCCACGCCGGGTGGCAGTGGTTCGGGTTGGCTCACGCGCGATCGCGGCGACGGTCGGCCGGTGTGGCGCGAGTCGCCGCGCCTGCGTCCCGACGGCAACGGTGGTGCGAGCGGCTCCGGCCGCGGTAACGGTGGTGGCGGTGGGGTGACCCCGGACCGCGAGCGCGTCGAACCGCAGTGGCGCGAGTGGACGCGCGGCCACGGCAAGCCGACGCCCGAGGGTGTGACGCCGGGCTCGGGCGGCTCGGGTTCCGGCTCGGGCTCGGGCGGTTCGGGAAGCGGGCGCGAGTCCAAGCCGTGGTGGAAGCGGTTCGTGACGCCGCCGACGCCGGCCTCGGAGCCGCGCCACGACGGGTCGTCGGGCGATCCGGCCAACCCCGGCTCGAATCCGCAGAACCCGCCGTCGCAGAATCCGCCGCCGTCGTATCGGCCGCCGAACCCGCCGCCGGCGTCGGACCCGCCGCGGTTCACCCCGCCCCGCTCGAAGCCCGAACCGGGGAAGGGCAAGGGGGGTAACGGATAGGTCACGCAGGTGCGTCGGCCCGCCGATATCCGTTAGTGTCGCGCACGCACCGGGCGACGGAGGCCGTCTTCCCGGCCCTCGTCGCCCGTCGTGTTCCCTCGAGTTCCCCGGAGGACGTCGTGAAGCCCATCCGTCTCGTCGTGCAGGTCCTCGCGCTCGTGTCGCTCGCCGCGACCGCGGGTGCGGCCCCGAGCGGCTTCGCGTTCCTGCAGGTGCCCGCGGGCGCGCGCGCGGCCGCGATGGGCGGTGCCTACACGGCGGTCGCGCAGGGCGCCGACGCGGCGTTCTGGAACCCCGCCGGCCTCGCCGATTTCACCGGCACGCAGTTCACCGCCACGCACACCGAGACCTACGAGCATCTGCGCCACGAGCAGGTCGCGGTCGCGGGTCGGTTGTTCGGCGGCGGCATGGCCGCGTCGCTGCGCGCCATGTACTCCGAGCCGATCCCCGAGCGCGACGATCTGGGCAATCTGATCGGTGCGTTCGGATCGCACGACCTCGAGTTCCTGTTGGGCTACGGCCGCACGATCGCGGGCGTCGAGCTGGGCGTGACCGCGCAGCACGTGCGCGAGCGCGTCGCCGACCTCGCCGCCGGCACGTGGGCGTTCGGCGCCGGTGCCGCGTGGCGCGTGCCCGTGTTGGCCGGCGCGCGCGCCAGCGTGAGCGTGCATCACGTCGGGGGCGCGGCGCACTACACGATCACGGGCGTGCAGGGACAGGCGGTGCCCCTGCCCACCACACTCGCGGCGGGCCTGGCGTGGTCGCGACCCGCGTTCCGCGGGCTCGACGGCACACTGTCGCTCGAGGCGCACGCCACGCGCGGTCGCGCGGGGTTGTTCGCGGTCGGTGGCGAGCTCGCCGCGCCGGTCGGGGCCGCGCTGCGTGCGGGCGTGCGCGCCGGCGACGACGTCGCCAGTTGGAGCGTGGGCGCGGGCTGGCGTCTGGGCGGGCTGTCGGTGGACTACGCGTTCGTGCCGTCCAAGCTGGCGCTCGACGACACGCACCGTTTCTCGCTCGGCGCGCGCTTCTAGACGCGCCCCGTCCGCGTCAGGGTCGCGCGGGCCAGGTCTTGAGCTCGAGTCGGCCGTCGCGCAGTTCGGCGTAGGTGAAGCGTCCGATCCAGTCGCCCAGAACGAAGAACTCGCGCCCGTCCTCGCGCCGTTCGTAGGCCTCGTGGAAGTGACCCACGAGCACGGCGTCGTGCCCGCTCGCGAAGCGCGGCTCGGCGATCTCGCGCCACAGTCGCTCGGGGCGCAGCGGACCGTCGGGGCGCGACGTGCGCGACCAGCGCGACACGGCGAGCGCGAGCGGGATCCCCAGGTCGGGATGCAGCAGCCCGTAGAGCGTGATGCACGCGCGCGAACGCAGGATGCCGCGCAGCAGCTTGTAGCCCAGGTCCCCGCCCACGAGGCCGTCGCCGTGGTGCACGAACAGCCGTCGGCCCTGCGCCTCCACGGTCACGCCACCGTCCACGGTGCGGATGCCGAGCGTGTCGCGGAAGAACGTGCCCAGCCAGAAATCGTGGTTGCCGTTCAGGTAGGTGATCGCCACACCCGCGTCGCGCAGGCGCTGCAGCGCCGCCAGGGTGGGGAAGAACCGGCGCGGGATCGCGGTGCCGTACTCGAACCAGAAGTCGAACAGGTCGCCCACGATGTACAGCTCCGAGGCGCGGCCGGGCAGCGAGGCGAGGAAGTCGTGCAGGCGGGCGGTGCGGGCGGCCTCGCGCGCGGACGACTCCACGCCCAGATGGGCGTCGGACAGGAACACCACGGAGCGATCGGACATGCCGGCCAGCATAGCGGGGCGTCGCGCGGACCGCACGGTCCCGCCGCACCGCGGTGCGCGCGACCGGGAGGGCCCCGGCCGTTCCGTGCACTCGGCACGGCTTGCAATTCCTTGTCGGAACCGTCGGTCCGCCTCGGACATCGGAAGCGCACGACGTCGCCCCGCGGTGGGGCGGATCCGGGCGTGAACGCGTGTTTTGACGGCCCTGTGACGCGTCCCGTTCGACCTTCGGATTACGCTTCTCCGCACTGTGGTCGCAGGCCGGAACGGCCGATGACCCTGAGAACGGTCCCCTGTCGTCACGGAGGAGTACCCAGATGAACGGTTCGCGAGTCACCACCCCTCGCCAGTATTTCGTCGGTGCCACCGTCCTCATCGCCGTCGGCCTCGTGCTGGGCCTCGGCATCAGCGCGGGCTTCAACCTGCCGCGCAGCACCCGCGCCGCCGATGCGCAGGTCGCGTCGGTCCCCAGCTCGTCGGCCGCACTGCCCGAGAGCCCGTTCGTCGGCGTCGTGAACAAGGCGCTGCCGGCGGTCGTCTTCATCGACGTCACCAAGAAGGTCGGCGGCGACGGCGGCGATCCGCAGGACGAGTTCATGCGCCGCTTCTTCGGTCAGGGCACGCCGCGTCAGCAGCGCGTGCCGTCGTCCGGCTCGGGCTTCATCTTCGACGCCTCCGGTCGCGTGCTCACGAACAACCACGTCGTGAAGGACGCCGAGACGATCAAGGTCACGCTCAACGACGGGCGCTCGTTCAAGGCGACCACGGTGGGCACCGACCCGGCGACCGACATCGCCGTCATCAAGATCGAGGGCCGGGACCTGCCGGTGCTGCCGCTCGGTGATTCGGACCAGCTGCGCATCGGCGACTGGGCGATCGCGATCGGCAACCCGCTCGGTGATCTGCACGGCTCGGTCACGGTGGGCATCGTGAGCGCCAAGGGTCGCAACAACCTCAACATCTTCGGCGGCACGCCCGACTACCAGGACTTCATCCAGACCGACGCCAGCATCAACTTCGGCAACTCGGGCGGCCCGCTGTGCAACATCCGCGGCGAGGCCATCGGCATCAACACGGCCATCAACACGAACGGTCAGGGCATCGGCTTCGCGGTGCCGATCAACCTCGCGCGTCACGTGGCCGAGCAGCTCGTCGCGCACGGCACGGTCAAGCGCGCCATGATGGGCGTGAACATCGCCAACATGACGCCGGAGCTCGCCGAGGGCTTCGGGCTCGCCAACCTGCAGGGCGTCATCGTCCAGAACGTCATCAAGGGTTCGCCCGCCGAGCGCGCCGGTCTGCAGCGCAACGACGTCATCGTCGAGCTCGACGGCAAGCCGGTGAACGACCGCGACAAGTTCCGCCTGACGATCGCCGACACGCCGTCGGGCACGCAGGTGCGTCTGGGCGTCATGCGCGACGGTCGCAAGCTGCCCATCGTCGTCACGCTCATGGACAAGGACGACAAGCTCGCCTCGCAGCTCGACACGCCGGCGCCCGCGGAGGGCAACTCGGTCGGGTTCACGGTGCGCGCGCTGTCCGCGAGCGAACGCGGTGAGCTGCGCGTCGAGTCGGGCGTGCGCGTCGTCGAGGTGCAGGACGATTCCGAGGCCGCCGACAAGGACATCCAGGCCGGTGACGTCATCGAGGAAGTGAACCGCGTGCCCGTGAACAGCGTCAGCGAGTTCACCGAGCAGGTGGCCAAGG
>CAZZLY010000013.1:23316-24374 GCA_964655175.1 uncultured bacterium | reverse complement strand
GCGTCGGTCGTCTCGCTCACCGGCCTGCGCAGCTGGGCCTCGCCGACGGGCACGCGCGTCGTGTTCGACTTCGACGCGGTGGTGGTGCCCGTGGCCCCGGATTCCGGCACGGCGTCGCAGCTCGTGGTCGCGGTGCCCTCGCCCGGTCTCGTCGTGGCGCCCGGCGTGCCGTCGGTGCTCGAGGTGGGCGACAGCGCGGTCGTGCAGGTGCGCTCGCTCGTCGAGGGCACGGGGGCGCGGTTCTGGCTCGAACTGCGGCCCAACAGCAGCTTCCGCGTGTTCACCCTGCCGGCCAGCGACGACAAGCCGTTCCGCGTGGTCGTGGACGTGAGCCGCGCCGGCGCGCGCGCCGACCTCGATCAGCGGCTGGCCGCCATCTCGGCCGCCAAGAAGAAGAGCCGCGCCCGGCTCGTGTGCATCGACGCCGGCCACGGCGGCGAGGACACCGGGGCGCACGGTCCCGGCGGGCTCTACGAGAAGAACGTCACGCTCGCGGTGGCGCGCCGTCTCGCCGACTCGCTCAACGCGATCCCCGGCGTGCACGCCATGCTCACGCGCGACGCCGACTTCTTCATCCCGCTGCACGACCGCTACAAGATCGCCGAGAAGGCCAAGGCGGATCTGTTCGTGAGCATCCACTGCAACTCGTCGCGGCGCCGCGGTTCGGGCAGCGGCACCGAGGTGTTCTTCCTGTCGCTCAAGGGCGCCACGGACCAGGCCGACCAGGATCTGGCCGACCTCGAGAACGCCGCCGACAAGGTGGGCGGGGTGGCGGCGCAGGCCGAGGACGACGTGGTGAGCGTGCTCTACGACGTCAAGCGCAACTCCATGCTCGAGCGCAGTCAGCTGCTCGCCGAGACGCTGCTCGACCACGTCGCGAGCGATCGCCGCGTCGAGGTGCGCGGCATCAAGCAGGCCGGCTTCGCCGTGCTCAAGAGCGTCGAGTTCCCGAGCGTGCTCGTCGAGACCGCGTTCATCAACAACCCGCGCGAGGTCAAGCTGCTCGCCGATCCGGCGTTCCAGTCGCGCATGGCGGGCGAGATCGCCAACGGCGTCGA
>CAZZLY010000013.1:10959-23216 GCA_964655175.1 uncultured bacterium | reverse complement strand
GCGCACCCACGCCTCCATCGCATCGCGGATGAGCCGCCCGGTGTCCTCGCGTCCGGTGCCCTGCGTGAGCGCGTCGTAGTGGTCGCCTCCGGTGGCCATGAAGTTGTTCACCGCCACGCGATAGACCTTGGCCGGGTCCAGCGGTGAGCCGTCGGCGAGCGTGATGTTCGTGATGCGGTCGAGCGCGGGACGCGACGCATCGAACACGTAGCGCACGCCGCTCACCTGCGTGATGCGATCGTTGGCGAGCGCCTGCTCGAGCGCCAGCTTCACGAGCGCGCCCGTCAGCTGCAGCGTCACGATCGAGTTGTCGAACGGCATGACCGCGTACACGCTGCCGCGCGTGATCGGCCCCGCCTCGTGGTCGGCACGCATGCCGCCCGGGTTCTGCATCGCGACGTCGGCCTTCACGTCGGCGCGCATGGCGTCGCAGATGAAGTCGCCGATCGTCGACTCGGGCCGACGACGGTGCAGCGGCACACCAGCGCGCCCGAGCACGGTGGCCGAGATCGGTCCGATCGCCTCGTTCCAGCGCGCGACGCGCGCGGTCCACGTGCTGTCCACGGGGCCGTCCGCCCACACCTGATCGATGCGCTGTGAACTCTCGACGACCTTGTTCTGCAGCGGGTCGACCACCAGATCGACGACCGCGAGCCACTGGCCCTGCGCGCCCGCGATGAGCACCGGGCGGCCGTTCATGCGGTCGTCCACCACGTTGTGACTGTGCCCGCCGAGCCACGCGTCCACGGTGGCCACCCGACCCAGACGGGCGAGGTCGCCGCGCGCATGCCGCGATGAATCGGTCTCGGCCGGGATGTGCCCGACGCCCACGACCACGTGCGCGCCCTCGCGGCGCAGACGCTGGCTCACGCGCGCGGCGGTGGTCGAGTCGTCGTCGAACCGCAGGTGCGCGACGTTCGTGGCGAGCGTCACGCGCGGCGTGCCCGGGTACGCCAGACCCACGATGCCCACGCGCACGCCGCGCCGCCGCACGGTGGTGTCGGAGCGCGCCCACTTGGGCAGCCGGTTCGTCCTGCGCTCCACCATGTTGGCGCCCAGCGCCGCGAAGCGCATGCCGTGGACGCGCGCCGCCAGTGTGTCCACGCCCCAGTCGAACTCGTGATTGCCCACCGCGGCGGCCGCGTAGCCGAGCGCGTTCATCTGCTCGACCACCGGACGGCCGTACTGGAGGTTCGAGATCATCGTGCCCTGGAACAGGTCGCCGCCGTCGAGCAGCACCGTGCCCTCGGGGTTCACCGCGCGCTCGCGTTCGATGGCCGCCGCGAGCGCGGCGCTGCCGCCGATGGGGCGCTGCGTGCGGCGATCCCTGTTGCCGCCCAGGATCGCGCCGTGGAAGTCCGTGGTCTCGAGCAACCGCACGGTGGGGAAGCGCAGGTTGGCGAGGATCGCGAGCCACTGCACACGCGAGACGGGCGCGTCGCCCACGAGCGCGTCGGCACCGTTCACGCCCACGAGCAGGCCGCGCCGGAACGCGGCATCGGGGGCGCGATCGAGCGCATAGCCGAGCGCACGCGCGGTGCGCTCGCACCAGTCCAACACCTGAGCCGCGGTCGCCGGCTTCGCGGGTTCGACGCGCGCGGGCGTCGTGCGCGGACCGGTCACGCCCAGCGCGAGCAGTCCGTCGAGTGCGCGCGCGGTGGAGTCGGGCAGCGCGCCCCAACCGGTCGCAACGTTGCGACCGCGCAGGGCGAACACCCGCGCCAGACCGGTCAGCACCTCGAGTCGCGTCACCGCACCGTCCGTGGCCATGACCTCGGCGCGCGACAGCGCGCCCAACCGCACGAGGCGATCGATGCCCGCGCGCTCGCTCGCGCCCGCGTACGCCGGCTGCAGCGACCAGTGCGCGGGCGCGTTCGTCGTGGGCAGGCCGTGCGCGCGCACGTCGCGCAGCAGCAGTTCGGGCATGGTCTCGGTGCTGCGCCAGATCTGCGGCGCGCGCCGCAGTTCCAGATAGTCGCCGCCGCCCGCGAGGCGGTACGAGTTCGCGACCACGTTGAGTCGTGCGTCGGGCGCGAGCGGCGCGCCCTTGAACGTCACGTTCACGATGCGCGAGCCCGCGGGGCGCGTCAGGTCGATCGTGTAGTCCACCCCCGCCGCGGTGTCGAACTGGTAGCCGGCCACCTCGGGGCGCAGCAGCGATCCGCGCGCGTTCCAGACGTCGTCGGTGAGCATCGCGGCCGCGTGCTCGAGCACCGCGACGAGCTCGGCCCCGGTGAGCGACACCATGCCGAGCGTGTTGTCGTACGGATACAGCCGCAGCAGGTCGCGGCGCCGCACGGGCCCCGCGGCGATGACCTGCGCGGGCTCGAACAACGTCGCGAGCGACACGTCGGCGCCCGAGGCGGCGAGCTGCGTGCGATGGATGAGCTGCACGAGCGCGTTGTCGGCGAAGCGACCCGCGGGCGCCGCGAGCGCCACGGTCGCCTGCGTCACCGGCGCGTCGAGCAGCGCGCGGGCCGCCTGCAGATACGGCGCCGCCATCGTCTGCATGGCCGGATCGATCGCCAGCGAATCGGTCACCGTGCGCACCGCGCTCGTGGCGCCCGCCAGGGTCCACGGTGCGAGCGACGTCGGGCGCGTGAAGCGCAGCTCGACGCGGCCCAGCGCCTCGCCGTTGCGTCCCGCCTGCGTGACGAGCGCCTCGCCCACGCGCGCACCCGTCACGATCTGGTGCGTGTGCCCCAGCACGAGCACGTCCACGCCGGGGACCTCGTAGGCGAGCCGGTGGCCCTCGTTCTCGTGCGGCGCGTCACCCGTGCGCGGCTTCGCCTCGCCGCCGCGCGCCGCGGGGTCGCGCTCGAGCCCGGAATGGAACAGCACGATCACCGCGGCGCAGCGCTCGGCGCCGCGCAGCCGCGCGACTTCGCGCTGGGCGACCTCGATCGGATCCGCGAACGTCAGTCCGGCACAGCGCGTCGAGTCCATGAGCAGTGGCAGCGCGGCCGAGGTCAGACCCACGATGCCGATGCGCACGCCGTTCACGTCGCGCACGACCGAGGTGCCGAACGCGGGCCGCCCCGTGCGCGCGTCGAACACGTTGGCGGCGAGGAACGGGAACCGGGCGCGCGCACGCGCCGAGTCGAGCGCGGCACGACCGTCGTCGAACTCGTGGTTGCCCACCGCGAGTGCGTCGTAGCCGAGCGCGTTCATGGCGGTGACCATGGGTTCGGGTCGCGTGCGATCCCCCTCGCGCCAGGCGCGCACGAGCGAGCTGCCCGACAACGCGTCGCCGGCGTCCACGAGCAGGGTCGGCGTGCCGTCGGCCCGCGCCGCCGCGATGCCGCTGGCGATGCGCTCGAGCCCGCGCGTGGCGGCCTGGTCGCGCACGTCGTCCCAACCGACCAGCATGCCGTGCAGGTCGGTGGTGTGCAGCACGCGCACGGTGAACTCCTCGGCGCGCGAGGGAGCGGCGAGGGCGAGCAGCAGCAGCCCCGCGAGGACACGGTGGGACAGGAGTGGACGCACGAGCGGAGGATCTCCCGGGGAGGTTGGGGGGGCGGCCCGCGGGATGCGCGCTGCGGGCGTGGGGGAGGAAGGCTAATGCAGCACCGCCGACCACGGAAGGCCGTTCGGTGCGGCGCGGCGTCCGGGTTGCCGAACGCGGCCCGACGGCCGCATGTTTCACCGTCCCATGACGCGCACGGGCCCCGCGCGGCGTGCGGACCGCGGGCGCGTCTCCTACACTCCGGGCGAACCGTTGCGTGGTGCCGCACGAACCTGCGAGGACCCATGTCGTCGACGATCGCTTGCCCGGGCTGTGGTGCGGCCAACGCCGCCGACGCCACCCAGTGCACGCAGTGCAACTACCCGTTCGTGGACACGTTCCCGCGCGCCACGCCCGCCCCTACGGTGCCCGCCGCCGAGGCCGCCCCGGCGCCCGCGACGGCCAAGGTCGCCGAGCCCGTGAAGCCGCGTCAGGCCCCGCCGGGACCGGAGGTGCGGGGATTCGATCCCGGCCCGCGTCCGGTGCGGCGCACGCGCACCTCGCGTGCGGCCATGGAGCCGATCCAGATGCAGATCGTGGGCGCGGTCGCGATCGCGGTGGTCATCGGTCTCGTGTACTTCGCAGCCCAGGGCGCGATGAAGACCAACGCGCCGGCCGTCGCGGGTGCGGACCCGCGGATGCAGCAGGCGGCCGACGCCGCGCGCGCGACCCTGGATCGCGACTCGACCAATCTGGCCGCCCGCATCGACCTCGCGAACGTCCTGTACGACACCGCCAACTGGAGCGAGGCGATCATCCACTACAAGAGCGCCATGCGACTGGATCCCCAGCGGGTCACCACGGTCGTGGACCTCGGGGTGTGCTACTACAACCTCGGGCACTTCGCGGCCGCGGAGTCGCTGTTCACGCACGCGCTCACCGTCCACGCCGAGCATCCGATCGCGCTCTTCAACCTGGGGATCGTGGCCGAGACCCAGAATCGCTTCGATGAGGCGCTGGGATTCTTCCATCGCGCCATGCGGTCGAACCCGCCGGCCGAGGTGCGTTCCGTGCTCGAGGAGCACATCAAGAACGTCATGGCCAAGACGGGCAAGCAGCCGCCGCCGCTCAAGAACTAGGCGCGCGGCGCCAGCCCCAGATCGGCGAGCGCGGCGCGCGTGTGCGCGCCGGCGGCGCGACGGCCCGCCGCGCACGCGCCCACGAGCAGCGCCAGATCGTGTGGCGTGTCCACGTCCTCGAGCGTGTCCACGGTGGCCACGCGCAGCCCGGCCGAATGCGCGCGCACGAGCGTGCGCACCAGCACCTCGCGCGTGCTCCACGGCACGTCGGTGAACAACGACGGTGCGTTCGCGTGCAGGCCGATGCCCCAGTAGCCCCCGTCGAGCGTCGGCCCCACCACCACGTCGTGCGAGTCGAGCGCGGCGAACGCGGTGTCGAGATGCGCCGCCGTCAGGGACGGCGTGTCGCTGCCCACCAGCAGGACCGGCCCGCCGAGCGCGAGCTCCTCGTCGAACGCGGAGGTGATGCGTGCCCCCAGATCGTCGCCCCGTTGCCGGCTTGCGGCGAACCCGGCCGGGGCCTCGCCGGGCTCGTCGGCCCAGTGCACCACCCGGCGCGTCGCGCGGGTGCAGGCGAGCGCGGCCGCGAACGTGTCGCCCAACAGCCCGGCGTAGAGCCGTGCGGCGAGCGGGGCGGGCAGGGCCGGGGACAGGCGGGATTTGACGCGGCCGGGCTGCGGGTCGCGGGCGAACAGGCACAGCGTGGGCATGGGTGGGGGCTCCGAACGGGCCATGGGTGGGGGACGGGCGGTGGTTTTCCCGCCGCCCCCGTCTCCACTACATTACAGGGACTCGTGTGCGACCGCGTCGGCCCCGCCGATCCGTCGCTGCCGTCGGGCCCCGTGCCCGGCGGACCCGATCATCCGTGGACCCCACGCCGACCGTCCGGTCGCCGCGGGGACCTCACCCCAGATCGAAGGAATCCGTCATGGCTCACTTCCAGGTCGTCGTCATCGGCGCCGGTCCCGGTGGCTACGTCGCCGCGATCCGCGCCGCGCAGATGGGTCTCAAGACCGCCATCATCGAGAAGGACGAACTCGGCGGCACCTGTCTCAACTGGGGCTGCATCCCGACCAAGTCGTGGGTCGTGACCGCGCACCTGTACGAGCAGATCAAGCGCGCCAAGGAGTACGGCATCGTCGTCGGTGAGCCGCAGTTGGACTGGACGGCGCTCGTCGCGCGCAAGAACAAGATCGTCAAGCAGCTCACCGGCGGCGTGAAGCAGCTGCTCGCGGGCCGGCAGGTCGAGATCTACAAGGGCACGGCCCGGCTCACGTCCGCGAACCGCATCGCGATCGCGCTCAACGCCGGCGGCACCGAGGAGATCACCACCGACCACATCATCCTCGCGACCGGCGCGGCCGCGTGGAACCCGCCGGGCTGGTCGCTCGACGGCGAGCGCGTCATCGGCAGCAAGGAGGCGCTCGACCTGTCGCATCAGCCCAAGCGCATCGCCATCCTGGGCGGTGGCGTCATCGGCAGTGAGTTCGCGTGCTTCTTCGCCGCGATCGGCACGCAGACGACGGTCATCGAGATGCTGCCGCGCCTCGTGATGGCCGAGGACGAGGAGGTCTCCGCCGCCCTCGAGCGCGAGATGAAGAAGCAGAAGATCGCGCTGCATCTGGGGACCAAGGTCGAGGATCGCCGCGACAATCCCGACGGTTCGATCACGCTCACGCTCTCGGGGGGCAAGACGGTCGAGGTGGACACCGTGCTCGTCGCGACGGGACGCCGTCCGTACAGCGCCGAACTGGGCCTCGAGACGGTCGGTGTGGCGCACGCCGAGCGCGGCAAGATCGTCGTCAACGATCGCCTGCAGACGAGCGTGTCGAACATCTACGCCATCGGCGACGTCACCGACATCAAGCAGCTGGCGCACTTCGCGAGCGCGCAGGGCAAGTCGGCGGCCGAGATCATCGCCGGGCACTCGGCGCAGACGCACTGGCGTGCGGTGCCGGCGGCCACGTTCACGAGCCCCGAGATCGCCAGCGTCGGGCTCACCGAGGCCGAGGCGAAGGCCGAGGGCCGCACGGTCAAGGTCGGCCGCTTCCCGTTCCGTGCGCACGGCCGCAACATCGCCGACGGCGAGACGACCGGGTTCGTCAAGATCGTGGGCGATGCCGACAGCGGCCAGATCCTGGGCACGAGCATCTTCGGGCCCAAGGCGAGCGAGCTCATCCACGAGGCCTCGCTGGCGATCGGCGCCGACCTCGACGTGGCGGCCATCGCGCAGGCGATCCACGCGCATCCGACCATGATGGAGGTGCTGGGCGAGGCGGCCGAGGACGCCGACGCGCTGGCGATCCACCTGCTGCGCACGGAGACGAAGCCGGTCACCAAGTGAGCGGGTCGGCCCTTCGCCGAGCCGCCTGACGACACGACGCCCGGTCCCGGTTCATGGGATCGGGCGTCGGCGCGTCCGGTGCGCTGCGTCACATCACCAGACGCAATTGGATCTGCTGGGCGACCTGCTGGAACAGCGACTGCAGTTGGCTCGAGTCCGGCGTGTAGTACACGAACTGCGAGCTCGTGGCGACCTGCCCCAGGAACGTCTTGTCGACGTTGCCCAGTCCGATCACGAACACGACCACGCCCTTGGCCTTGAGCTCCGCCGCGTGCGCGACCGCGCGGCGCTTGGCCTCGGTGCAGAAGTAGTTGTCGAGCGCGGTCGCCGGGATGCTGCACGCGGTCGGGGCGTACCCGGGCACGGGATACGAGTCGAACGCGTACCAGCGCGTCGTCGTCCGACCGCACGCCGACATCGCCAACGGCTTGCCGTCGCCGGTCGGCACGGCGTAGACGGACAGCTCCTGCCCGTTGAGCGCGTTCACGAGCCGCATGTTGTCGCCGAAGCCGGCGCAGCCACCCACGAAGTTCGTGCTCGCGCGCACGATGGCGTTGTAGGTCACGCCGTTGACCATGAACTGGTCGCGGAACGCGGTCGGCATGCCGTCCGAGAAGAACACCGCGAACTGCTGCACGTGGCGCTCGCCCGGCAGACCCGTCTGGTCCGTGAAGCCGCCGTTGCCGTCCGCCAGGTCCACCGCGTCCTCGGTGTCCGTGTAGCCCTCGGCCTGCATGGCGTTGATCGCGGTGGTCATCGAGCTCACGAAGTTCGTGCCCAACGCGCGGTCGAGCCGCGCCGTGGTCGAGAAGCTCACCATGCCGACCTTGTCACGGTCCTGCGTCGCGGCGAAGAAACCCACGAAGCTCTTGGCGGCCGTGCGCAGGTCGCTGATCGCGGTGTGGCCGCCGGGGGCCGACATGCCCATCGAACCCGAGCGGTCCAGGATCATCATGATCTCGGCCTCGCGCTTCTGCGCCTGCGCGCCACTGCTCACGGCGACGGCATCGAATCCGACGATCCTGGGCAGCACCGGGATCGCGCTGGCCTGACCGCTCACCGTGAGCCGATCGGTGTCGATGAGCTGCGCCGAGAAGCTCGCCGCGCCGCCGTCCGTGCCGCTGCCGTGCGCGCCGGCGGGGAAGTTCTCGACGCCGAACTCGCGCGCCAGCACGGTCGGGTCCACGTACGGGTTCGCGAGATTGCGCGCGCCCGCCAGCGCCGCCGCGTCCACGCTCTTGGACAGCTCCGCGCGCACGAGGTACCAGCGACCGGCCTCGGTCCCCAACGCGAGGAAGCCGAGCATCACGAGCAGCAGCAGGGCCATGAGGATCAGGATCGTGCCGCGTTCGTTCCGGTGGGAGGAACCCATGGCGCCCTCCTCGGGCGGGGGATCAGAAGACCGACCGGCTGTGCATGATCAGGCCCCCGTCATCGGGCGTGAGCAGGCCGGGCAGGAAGTTCGACAGCGGGGTGATCGGGCGGTACTTGAACCAGACCTCGACCACGGTGACGCTGGTCAGGTCCGCCACGCCCTGATCGGGATCGAAGACGAGATGGGCGTAGACCGGGGCGGACAGGCCGAGCATCGTCGTGCTCGGCGTCGCCGATCCGGTCACCGCCAGCGAGCCGCGCTGGTACTGCGAGGTGATGCGCGGGTTCGGCGAGGCCGTGCTGGTGCCACTCACGATCCGCGTGACGATCACGCGCCCGTCGGCGCCGTTGAGCACCAGTGGTACGGCGGACGTGGTGAGCAGATCGGGCAACGACGACTGCAGTGGATCCTGACGGCAGCCGATGCTACCGCCCTCGCGGGCGACGTTCGTCAGGATGAGTCGCGCGTGGATCGCCTGTCCCAGGTCCACGATCCCGAACACCAGGATCATCATCATGGGCATCGCCAGCGCGAGCTCGACCAGCGCCGAACCGCGTGCGCCGCGCACGCCCCGAGGGGCGATGGGCCGGGACCTTCCGGGAGGCGTCATGGAGGCACTCCGGGGCTCAGTAGAGTTCATTGCGGTAGGTCGCCTGCGCGCGCGCGGTCAGGATGCCGTCCGGCATGATCTCGTGCAGCGCGGGGGTGACGAAGGTGTAGTCGTACGAGACGCGCACACGCATCGTGCTGCCGGGGGCTCCGGCGTCGATGCGACTGCTCGAATCCGCGGGCGCGCTGTAGTCGTCCGCGAGCGGGTAGATCGAGATGACGACCCGGGAGGGATTCACCGCGACCTCGGCGCGCTCGCGGATCCGCTGGAGGATCGAGGCCTCCCGCGACAGCGGGTTGCCCGAGGCGTCGGTGAGCGTGCCGCCCACCAGTGCGAGGCGTGCGCCCTCCCGGGTCGCGAACTGGAGGGTGTGCTTCACGAAGAAGAACATCCCGAAGTCCATGATCGACAGCATCAGGATGAACATGAGCGGCAGCGCCATGGCGAATTCCATGAGCGTGGCGCCCCGTTCCCCGAGTCGATCGCGGACCTTCATGGCCGGCCTCCTAGTGCTTCACGTTCCTGCGATTCGCGTTGCGACGCATCATCCACAGCACACCGAGGGCGATCACGACCGCCCAGAGCAGGATCGAGTTCCACATCGTGTCCGTCACCTCCTTCGTGGTCCGGCGGCGGCTAATGCTCGATCAGCGTCGCCATCAGCTGCACCATCGCCGGGCCCAGAATGACCACCAACAGGGCGGGGAAGATCAACAGCACCAACGGGAACGCGAGCTTCACGCTGGCCTTGTGCGCCATCTGCTCGGCGCGCTGGCGACGGCGGACGCGCATGGTGTCGGCGTGCGCGCGCAGCGCCTGCGAGATGCTCGTGCCCAACCGATCGGTCTGGATGAGCATCGCGACCAGGGAGTAGATGTCCTCGGCACCGGTGCGCATCGCGAGCGCGCGCAGGGCGTCCACTCGCGCGATACCGCCCTGCATCTCGTGATGCACCAGTGTGAGCTCGTCCGAGAGCGCCGGGCTCGCGAGCCGCATCTCGAGCGCCACGCGCTGCATGGCCGCGGTGATGCCCAGACCGGCCTCGACGCACACGACCATGAGGTCGAGCGAGTCGGGCAGGGCGTTGAGGATCGACTCCTGACGATGCGCGCGGATGCGCGCGAGCACGAAGGTCGGCAGGTAGAAGCCCACGATCGCCGTGACCAGCAGGCCCGTCATGGTCTGCGGCACGGGGCGGCCCGACGCGAGGCCGATGCCGAGCCACAGCAGGGGCAGCAGGCCGGCGGTGAGCACCTTGAGCCCCAGCAGGATCAGGGGCGCCGTGGGCTTGCGGAAGCCCGCCTGGACGAGACCCGTCCGCAGCACCGCGCGGCCCTCCGCCGCGGGCAGGAATCCGCCCAGCCACGCCAACGCTTCCAGCGCCCAGAACGGCTTCTCACCGTAGAGCAGGCCCTTGGCGCGCTCGTGCGACTCGCGGATGTGGCGCATCCGCGATTCGGCGTGATGCCGTTCGGAATGCAGCGCCGACCACAGCGCGAACACGCCGACACCGACCGACAGGGCGAACAGGAGCGCGGCGACGTGGAGGGTCATGACTCACACTCGGATGTTGACGATGCGCCAGCAGGCCCAGACGCCGATCAGCTGCATCGTGCCGGCGACGTAGAGCGCGACGCGACCGCCGGGGGAGATCAGCATCGGTTGGAAGTAGTTCGGGGCGAACATGAACATGCCCAGGCCCATGACGAGCGGCAGTGCCACGAGGATGGCGCCGGTCAGCTTGCCCTGCGCCGTGAGCGTGCGGATGTCGCCGATGACGCGGAAGCGGTCGCGGATGAGCGACGCCGTGTTGCCGAGCACGTCGGCGAGGTTGCCACCCGTCTCGCGCTGCAGGATCACGGCGGTGGCGAAGAAGCGCAGGTCCAACGTGTCCACGCGATGGCACATCCGTTCGAGCGACTCGCGCAGGTCGAGGCCCAGCGCCTGCTCCTCGACCGTGATCGCGAACTCGGTCGCGATGGGTTCCGGCGACTCCTGCGCCACGATCTGCATCGCGGCCGAGAACGACAGGCCGGCGCGCAGCGCGCTCACGAGCAGCCCCAGCGCGTCGGGGAACTCGCGCATGAACGCCTCGGTGCGCGCGTGCTTCTTGGCCATGACCCAGATCCAGGGCGCCGCGACGCCCAGCGGGGTGAGCAACACGGCGAGCACGAACGAATGCAGCAGCAGGCTGCCGACGAGCAGCGCGACCGCACCGGTCACCGCGCTCATGAGCACGAGCACGCCGGGGCGCAGGGTGACGCCGGCGTGCAGCACCAGGCGATCGATGCGTTCGCCCAGTTGCAGGCGGCCCAGGACCCGATCGAGCAGCGGGATCGAACTGCGGCGGCGATCCCTCTGGGCCGACGCGACGACGCGGGTGTGCAGCGCCGGTCGCGCCAGCCGAACGGCGACGGCCTGATGCGCCATGTGCTCGCGGATCGCACCCGCGCCGAGCACCAGGGCGAGCGAGGCCACGAACAGGCAGATCGAGGCCAGGATCATCATGACTTGGCTCCATGGTTGGCGTCGGGGTCGAACAGACCGGCCGACCACGTCACGCCCGACAACTTGAGGCGCTCGGTGCAGCGCGGCAGGATGCCGGTGGGTTCGAACACGCCCTGCACGCGCCCGTCGCGATCGAGTCCCTGCGAACGGAACCGGAAGATCTCCTGCATCGTGACGATGGGTCCTTCCATCCCGAGCAGCTCCTGCACGCTCAGGACGCGGCGCGAGCCGTCCGAGAGACGGGCGATGTGCACCACCAGGTGCAGCGCGGTCGCGATCTGCTCGCGGATCGCGCGGTCGGGCAGGGCGTGTCCGGCCATGAGCACCAGGTTCTCGAGCCGGTGCAACGCATCGCGCGGCCCGTTCGAGTGCAGCGTGGTGAGTGAGCCCTCATGGCCGGTGTTCATCGCCTGCAGCATGTCCAGCACCTCGTCGCCGCGGACCTCGCCGATCATGATGCGGTCGGGGCGCATGCGCAGGCTGTTGCGCAGCAGGTCGCGCTGCGTGATCTGGCCCTGGCCCTCGATGTTCGGCGGGCGGGTCTCGAGCCGCACCACGTGCGGCTGCTGCAGCATGAGCTCGGCCGAGTCCTCGATCGTGACGATGCGTTCACGGTCCGAGATGTAGCGCGACAGGATGTTGAGCAGCGTCGTCTTGCCCGAGCCCGTGCCGCCGGTGATGAGCATGTTGATGCGACCGTGGATCGCCGCGATGAGGAACTCGGCGATCGCGGGCGACATCGAGCCCAGCCCCAGCATGTCGTCGATGGACAGGGCCTGACGGCGGAAGCGACGGATCGACAGGATGGGGCCGTCGAGCGCGGCCGGCGGGATGATGGCGTTGATGCGCGAGCCGTCGGGCAGTCGGGCATCGACCAGCGGCGAGGATTCGTCGAT